>PLLC01000018.1 GCA_003141195.1 Syntrophaceae bacterium | reverse complement strand
ACCCCACGCTCTTTTGGATCCACAGGTATTTTTGTCCGGTCAATTTCCCAAAGATACAGATATTTCCCCATAGCTTTTCCTCCTCTTAATTAAGTCTTGCAGGCGGTTGAAGTGCAACAATCATCCGTTTGATTGGGCACATTAACCCATCCCAATCATCTTCATGGCCTCCTTCGCCTCAAAACATAATGCGACATTATAGGTGAGACCGGGCACACCTATATATTTCGCATAACGGTCGGCAACATATACCATCGCCTCTGCTGTTTTGGTCTGGTCAAATTCATACAGGCACACGCCCTTAATGCCTGTATCTATCTCACTGATTAAGAATGGTCCTTTTTGAGTCATAAATGGGGGTAGCGGAGTTAGTTTCAACAGGCGTTTACCGACTTCCGGCGAACTTTCTGGTGGCCACGACGTGGTAGCGATAATAATCATTTTGGTGCCTCCTTTTTGGATGGTTTAAAAACGTTCAAACTTTTAGCTCCGGGTAGCTGATACATGCGCCCCCAAAAAGGCATTACCCTTCTTGGAGGCAAAATATCGGCATCTTCAGATAACTCCTTCTCATGGTGACATCCTGAAGGTTAGGGGTTTCGATTTTAGGATAACAATGACCGGGCAAGGGTGAGATTGAGCTTTGGCTATCTTCAATTCATTGAAGATGCGCCTACGTCAGATGGAGATCAGTGGGAACTCAAACGTGGTTCATTCCGAGATAAATCAAAAAGCCTCCAAGAGAGTCCTTGGACTCCCTTAGAGGCTTCACATGATCAATTTTTTGTAACCCCACCTTCTCACTTTGCTCACCAGAAAGCAAAAGGTTTTAGGTTGATGGGTTTCTTCCTGAGCGTATGGGAGAAACGACGACTAATGAATGCTCTTATGCGAATGGAAAGTCAAGTGGATAATTGCCTCTGTTTTCATCATTGATTACCGTCTGATCTTCCCCCGAAATAGTGGATCTCCACAAAAACTGCCGGATTGCGTAGTACAGGAAGAAAGACATTTTAGACAAGTACGCCTAAATCGGATGAACTCTAAAAAAACAGGAGGCCGGTTGGCTTCTCTGTGACGATGTTCGCGCCGAAGCTGCGGCGCTGGATGTCCGGGCGGCTTTGAAAATCGCTACTCCTCCGGGCCGACGCGGGTGCGGAGGGACTTCTTTTCCGTCTGGAGGTGCTTCGCCTCCAGGGTCTTCTCCTGGGCCCGCCGGGAACGCCGCCTTTTCTGCCGTCGGATCTTTTCGACCCGCATCTGCTCGGCGCTGACGATCCCCGTCCGGAGCCGCTCGATCCGGTCGAGGAGAATGCGGCGGGCGAGAAAGCGGTTCAGCGTCTGGGAACGTTCCTGCTGGCATTTTACGGAGAGACCCGTCGGCAGATGGACGAGAAAGACGCACGAGGAAGTCTTATTGACCTTCTGACCTCCGGGACCGGAGGAACGGATGAAGGTTTCGCGGAAATCTTCCTCCCGGACGCCGAGGCGCTCCATCCGTTCCCGGAGCGCCGTCTCTTTCTCCAGAGAAATGCCCATATCTTCCGGAGCCTCGGAGTTGTTGATAAAGCCGGTTTCTATCCCTCTAAAGGGAATAGATCTCATCCTCGATCAGGTGGATCCAGTTCCGCCGGAGGACCTCCCTCGCCTCGTCGATCTTGTCCACGCCGAGGATGACGATCGTTTCCTTGCCGATCCGGTTGATCGTCGTATAGAGATAGTGGATGTTGATCTCCGCCTTGGTGAGGGGGTTCAGGATGGCATTGATCCCGCCGGGATGAAGCGGCACCTCGGCGGCGAGGACCGGGGTGACCTCGTAATTGAAACCGAAGCTCTCCAGGATCGCCGCCGCCCTCTCCGGGTCGTTGACCACCATCCGGACCGTGCTGTTTTCCGCGGCGCTGGCGGCGAGCAGGGCCTTCGCTGTGATGTCTTCCTTGTCGAGGATATTCGTCAGCCGGGAAAGGGTTCCCGGGACGTTGCCCAGCAGGACGGAGATTTGCTTGACTGCCATGTTCGATTGACTCCTCCAACAAGATCGCTTCTGCGCGTTATTCTGCCATCTTCAGAAATTCATACCCGGCCGCAAAGGCCTTGTGGTTGATCTCGATGACCGATTTCTTTTTGCTCCCCATGACCGTCTCCATGCTGCTCAGGTAGATATCGGGCGGCACCAGGCCGGTCATTTTCAGGAAAGCGCCCATCATCACCGTGTTGGCCGTTCGCGGATTTCCCAGTTTTTCGGCCATTTCCGAGGAGGGGATCTTGAAAATCCGGACGTCGTGGCGCGAAGATTCGACGGCGATAATCGAGGAATTCAGGAAAAGGGCGCCGCCGAAGGCCACACGATTCTGAAATGTGTACAGGGAAGGGGTGTTCAGAACGACGATGTTGTCCGGTTCCGAGGCGATGGGCGAGGCAATCTCGTCATCCGATACGGCGACGGTGCAGTTGGCTGTTCCCCCCCGGACTTCTGCGCCGTAAGCAGGCAGAAAGGTGACGTTATAACCGGCGCTCATCGCGCCGTGGGCCAGGGAATAGCCCATCATGAGCACCCCCTGCCCGCCGAAACCGGCAAATATGGTCTTAACCATCATGGTGTTTGTCCCCCTTCTTCCGTTCGTCACTCACTTCCGCCGGGACATCCTTGATGACGCCGAGAGGGAACTGTTTGCTCATCACCTCGTCGATCCAGCGACAGGAATCGATCGGCGTCATCTTCCAGTTCGTCGGACAGGGGGAGAGGATCTCGATGAGGGAAAAGCCGCGGCCGTCGATCTGATACTGGAAGGCCTTGCGGATGGCTTTCCGGGTCTTGAGGATGCTGGCCGGGGAGTTGACCGTGCACCGTTCGATGTAGGCCGTCCCGGGCAGCAGGGAGAAGACCTCGCAGACCTTGATCGGATACCCGTCCAGAATATTTTGTCTCCCCGTGGGCGAGGTCGTCGTCTTCTGACCCAGAATGGAGGTCGGGGCCATCTGGCCGCCGGTCATGCCGTAAACGCCGTTGTTCATGAATATGACGGTGATGTTCTCCCCCCGGTTGGCCGCATGGAAACTCTCCGCGATGCCGATCGCGGCGAGATCGCCGTCTCCCTGGTAGGAAAAGACGACGCGGTCCGGCAGGACCCGCTTGATCCCGGTTGCCATGGCCGGTCCCCGGCCGTGCTGCGCCTCGATCATGTCGACATCAAAATAGTTGTATGCGAGAACGGCGCATCCCGCCGGCGGGACGCCGATCGTGATGCCGCGGATGTCCAACTCATCGATCACCTCGGCGATCAACCGGTGGGCGATGCTGTGACCGCATCCCGCACAGTAGTGAAAGATGTTGCCCTTCATGCTTCGGGGTCTGCCAAAAACCTTCTTCATCATTAAAATCCCTTGCTATTTCAAGTTATTGCCGTCTGCCCGGAATGGCGAACCGGCAAGACTAAGTAACAGGATCGATGATCCCTTCCTTGCGGTCATACTGGCGCATGACGACGTTGGCCAGTTCCACGGGGGTCGGCACCACGCCGCCGGGGCGCCCGTGGAAACCGATCCGGGCGCGCCCCTGGAGGGCGAGACGCACGTCTTCCACCATCTGACCGGTACTCATCTCGAAGACGAGGAAGTTTTCGGTCCGTTTCGCGAGATCCCGAAGTTCGTTCGTCGGGAAGGGCCAGAGGGAGATCGGGCGGAAGAGTCCGACCCGCAGGCCCGCTTCGCGCAGACGCTTGATGGCGCCCTTGGCGATCCGTGCGCCCGTCCCGTAGGCGACAAGGATCAGTTCCGCGTCATCGGTTTTGTAGAGTTCATGACGCGTTTCCCGCTGGGCGATCACCTGGTACTTCCGGTGCAGCTTCCAGTTGTGCTCCTCCATCTCCAGGGGATCAAGGATCAACCCCCGGATGATTTTGCTCTTGCCCGTTCCCGCGCCCGTCATGGCGAAACTTTCCGGATAGACCCTCGGTTTGGGTTCCTTGAAGATCACCGGCTCCATCATCTGTCCCATCATGCCGTCGGCCAGGATCATGACCGGCGTCCGGTATTCGTCGGCGAGGTCAAAGGCGTCCATCGTCAGGTCCGCCAACTCCTGTGCCGAATCGGGACCGAGAACGATGACGCGATAATCCCCGTGACCGCCCCCCCGTGTGGCCTGGAAATAATCGCCCTGGGCGGGGCAGATGTTGCCCAGACCCGGACCGCCCCGCATCATGTTGACGATCACTGCGGGGAGCTCGCAGGCCGCCAGGGAGGAGATCCCCTCCTGCTTGAGCGAAATCCCCGGACTCGACGAAGAGGTCATGGAACGGGCGCCGGCGGCGCTCGCCCCGGCCACCATGTGGATGGCCGCGATCTCGCTTTCCGACTGGATGAAAACGCCGCCCTCCACCTTCCTCAGGTTTTCCGCCATGTATTCCGGGAGCTCGTTCTGCGGTGTGATGGGATAGCCGGCGTAAAAGAGGCATCCCGCCCGGATGGCGGCCTCCCCGATGATCTTGTTTCCCTGCATCAGTACTTTATTCACGGTAAACCTCGATAGCGATATCCGGACAGGTGATCGCGCACAGGGCGCACCCCGTGCATTCCCCCCTCTCTTCCTTGAAACAGACCGGGCGGTAACCCCGGGAATTGTATTCCTGGGAGGGGATGATCAGACCTTTTTTACATGCATGGATGCAGAGATGGCATTCCTTGCACAGTTCCCTGTCGATAATGATATGTCCTTTCAAATCTTCCGTCTCCTGTACAATGAATTTCCAAGTGTGCTTCTGATGGCCCGCGATCCCGGGTCGCATCATCCCACATCCATTACTGGAAAGAATAATTAGCGTTCCTTGCGCATATCCGGAAGAAAGTCAAGTTGAAAATCAAAAATTCGAACATCGGGGAGTTGCCGATTTTGCAGAAGAGTGATAGGCAGGTGAGGGTCCTAATCCTCAGGTGAGGGTATTGTCCATGGAATTCAACTATGCCGATTGCGTCAAGCTGATGCCTGAATGGAACGGGCTGGAGTTGGACATCCGGGAGCTGAAGGGTGGGATCACGAATCAACTATACCGGGTCACGTCCGGCAATGGAATGGACTGCGTATTCAGGTTTTACGGCAAGAAGACCGAGCTCTTCATCGACCGCGACGCGGAAATGGAGAACCTTCGGCAGCTTGGCGCATTGGGAATCACCCCCAGGTTGATCAGGTACCTTCCCGAGCAGGGCGTCACCGTGGTCGAGTTCATCCCGGGATACGTGCTGAAAAACCAGGATTTCCTGAAGGAGGACCTCTGGGAACGAATCATCTCTCCCATCCGAACGGTTCACCAAAGCGGGATCAGGCTACCCTCCCTCTTCAATCCCCTCATCGAGGTGAGGCGTTTATACAAGACCCTGGAGGAAATCAATCCCCACTATCCAGAGTTCGATATCCTAGGAACGATCAGAATCCTTGAAAAGATCAGTGAGGTGGCCGGCGTCTTCCCTTCTCAGTACGTACCCTGCCACAACGACCTTCTCGCGGATAACTTTGTTCTGACCGAAGACGGGGATCGATTCAAGTCTCCCATGTGCCTGATCGACTGGGAGTACGGTGGTATGGCTCCCGCCTATTATGATCTGGCCGACATGTTCCAGGAAATCCTGCTCCCCAGGCAGGTGGAAAGGAGGATTCTTAGCGTCTATTGGGAAGGGAACGATACAGACCATCATCAGTACATGACCGATCTCTTCAAACCCTACCCGGATATCTACTGGTTTCTATGGAGTCTGATTCAGCTCAACATCTCCTCCATCGAATTCGACTATTACCACTACGGGAAAGTGAAGTATGACAACGCCCGGGAAAACGTCGATTTTCTCCAGAATCATTACGGCGTTACAATGTAAGAGAGTCTTCCATAGGGTCAAAGCCGGGTGATCTGAAAACCTTCCAGTTTGATCGCGACGGAACGCTGGAGGAGTTCGATTTCGATCACGAAGAGCTCCTTTTCATAATCCGTTCGAAGAACCTGGCCTTCCACCCCCTTGAAGGGGCCGTTGATGATCCGGGCCGGTTCTCCGACTTTCGGATACTGGAACTGCTGCACCTCCACCTTCGAATCGACGATCCGCCGGATGGCGTCGATTTTGTCGTCGGGGACCGGAATGGGTTCCGAACCCATGGATTTCCCGAGGATGCGGACAACGCCGAAGGTTTTGAGAACATCGACCTTGATCTCATTGTCCAGCGTGGCGAGCTCGACGAAGAGATACCCCGGAAACATGGGGATCATGATTTTCTTCCGCCGGTCTTTCCGCTTGCTCCAGACCTCCAACTTCGGTAGAAAGGCGTGAAAGGATTTCTGCAGGAGACCGAGACAGGCACGGTCTTCATGACGGCTTCGCGTGTGGACGGCATACCAGGGCATGGACTTCCCTTCCGGCGAAGGGCAGATAGACTCCATCTGCCTTTTCCGCGCGTTTGGGCGTGATCTATATCAACGGTTGGCATTTTTCAAGGGTTAAAAAACAATGGTATTGAAGATCAACGGTTTGACTCTCGCCTTGGGCGAGCGGGAGGACCTTCTCCCCGCCCGTGTTGCCGCCCTCCTCGGCCTTTCCGAGGGTGCGATCACCGATCTCCGGGTGATCCGGCGGTCGATCGATGTGCGGCGTTCCCGCCCGCCCCGCTTTGTCTTTCTGCTGGCCGTCCGGCTGGTGGACGGCGTCGGCTGGAGACCGAGTCCGGGACGGAACGCGTCGGGGGTGAGTGTGACGGAGGCGCCGGACATTCCGGAAAAACCGCAGGGACCATCAGGGGGCGTTCTGAATCCGGGGCGTAGGCCGGTTGTTGCCGGCTGCGGACCGGCGGGGCTTTTCGCTGCCCTGACGCTCGCCGCGAACGGGATGCCCGTTCTTCTGCTCGAACGGGGGAAGGCGGTTCCGGAGCGTCTCTCCGACGTCCGCGCCTTCTGGGAAACGGGAGTCCTCAACCCGGAGAGCCACGTCCATTTCGGGGAGGGCGGCGCGGGGACCTTTTCCGACGGCAAACTGACGACGCGGGTCAAAAATCCTTACACCGCCTGGGTAAAACGGGTTCTCGCGGACATGGGGGCGCCGGCGGACATCCTAACGGACGCCCGCTCCCACATCGGGACGGACCGCCTGCGGGAGATCGTGGTGAATCTCCGCCACCGGCTGATCGGGATGGGCTGCGAGATCCGCTTCGGGGCGCACGTGACGGATTTTCTGATCCGTCAGCGGAAACTGGTCGGGATCATCGTCAACGATTCGGAAGAGATCCGGGCGGACCGTCTCATCCTCGCGACCGGGCAGTCCGCCGCCGACACCTACCGGAAACTGGCGGAGCGGGGGGTCGCCCTGGGGCCCAAAGCCTTTGCCGTCGGCCTCCGTATCGAACATCCCCAGGAGAGCATCAACCGGATCCAGTACGGGCGGTGGGCCGGCCATCCGGACCTGTCCCCCGCCGATTATTTCCTCACGGCGAAGATCAAGGCGCTGAACCGCTCCGTCTATTCCTTCTGCATGTGTCCCGGCGGCATGGTGATCGGGTGCAGTGCGGAGGCGGGCGGTGTGATCACAAACGGGATGAGCCGTTTCCGCAGGGACAGCCCGTATGCAAACAGCGCCGTGGTCGTCAACGTCCGGGTTGAGGATCTGGGAGGCGAAGGCCCGCTGGCGGGTCTGGCCTTCCGCCGGCACTGGGAGGAGAGGGCCTTTCGCGCGGGAGGCGGAGACTATTGCGCCCCGGTGCAGAGGCTGACCGATTTTCTGGCGGGGAAGGATCATTCACCTATCGGAAGGTGCAGTTTCCTCCCCGGCGTCCGCGAGGCGGACCTGAGGGACGTTCTTCCCCCCTTTGTTGTGGAGGCTCTGAAACGGGGGTTTGCGGAATTCGAACGGAAGATGCCGGGGTTCATCACCGGGGAGGCCCATCTGATCGGCGTGGAGACGAGGACCTCCTCGCCGGTCCGGATCCTCCGGGGCGAGGATGGTCAGGGCGTGAACGTGGCGGGGCTTTTTCCCTGCGGGGAGGGGGCCGGTTACGCCGGGGGAATCGTCAGCTCCGCCCTCGACGGGATCCGGGCGGCCGAGCGCATCAAGGCATCAATGGGGACAGATTTTAAATCTGTCCCCATTGATGCGTGTCCCCACTGATGCGCTTCCGGGCATCGAGGATGAGATCCGCGCCCCGGCGGGTGACCCGCTGGAAGGAAAAACCCAGGGCGTTGTCCATCCGCCGGATGCCCAGGTCGCCGACGGCGTTGATCCCAACGCCTACGATCTTCGGGGAGAGGATGACGATCAGGCGGTCGGCCAGATTTTCCTTCAAGAACGATGTGGCCACGGTTGCGCCCCCCTCGACGAGGAGGGAAGAGATCTCCCGTTTCCCAAGCAGTGTCAGGAGTTCACGCAGATCGACTCGTCCCGCCGGGTCCTCACCGATCTCCATGACCTCGATTCCCTTCTTCTCCAGAAGCCGCCGCCTCTCCGCCGGGGCGCGGCGGGTCGCGGCCGCGATCGTCCGCTTTCCATCCGAAAAAACGGTTGCATCCGGCGAAAGACGCAGGCGGGAATCGACGACGATCCGGAGGGGATCCCGGCCCCGGACAAGGCGGCAGGTGAGCTCCGGATTGTCTGCAAGGACGGTGCCCGCGCCGACGAGGATCGCGTCGTGGATCGCCCGCAACCGGTGGGCGAAACGGAGGGACGGGGGCGAGCTGATCCAGTGCGAGTGGCCCGAGGCGGCGGCAATCCGGCCGTCGAGGGTCTGGGCGAACTTCAGGGTGACATAGGGAAGGCCGGTCCGGATGTATTTGAAGAAGACCCGGTTGCTCTCCCGGCAGGCCTCCTCGAGGACGCCGACCTCCGTTTCGATGCCGCTCTGTCGGAGGGCCTCGATGCCTCTCCCGGAGACTAGCGGATTGGGATCGACGGCGCCGACGACCACGCGTCCGGGCCGGTGCGCGATCAGGGCTTCGACGCAGGGGGGAGTCCGGCCGTGATGGCTGCATGGCTCCAGGGTGATGTAGAAGGTCGCCCCCGCGATCGCTTCCGTTGCATTCCGGATGGCGTCGATCTCCGCGTGGTTCTCGCCGCAGCAGTGGTGGAAGCCTTCGGCGATGATCCGGCCATCCCGGACGATGACGGCGCCGACCAGCGGATTCGGGCTGACGCTTCCTTCCCCCTTCCGGGCCAGCGCGAGGGCCCGTCGCATGAATCTCTCATCGGTCGAACGGTTTTTTCCCGCTGCCATGATCTGCTTCTCCCAGTTTCCGATCAGTCTTTTATAACATGACTATGGAGGATGTAAACGGTTTTTCGTTGTGATCTCCTTTCAAAATGTGCTATGGACACGTTTAAGGGGACAGATTTCAAATCTGTCCCCTTAGGAGAATCGAAAGGAGAAACGCATGAAGGGTGTCGTCCTGGCGGGAGGTCTGGGGACGCGGATGTATCCCCTGACCAAGGTCACCAACAAACATCTCTTGCCGATCTACAACCAACCGATGATCTACTACCCCATCCGGACCCTGGTGGATGCCGGGATCGACGAAATCCTCATCGTCACCGGCGGGAACAGCGCCGGGGATTTTCTGCGCCTCTTGGGAAACGGGAAGGAGTTCGGCCTCCGGCACATCAACTATACCTACCAGGAAGGGGAGGGGGGGATCGCCGCCGCGCTCAGCCTCGCGGAATACTTTGCCGACAACGACAAGATCGTCGTCATCCTTGGCGACAACATCATCGAGAAAAACATCCGCGGGGCGGTCGAATCGTTCCGGGCGCAGAAGGACGGAGCCCGCATCCTGTTGAAGGAGGTTGCCGATCCCCAGCGATTCGGCGTGCCGGTCTTCGCGGGGGAGAAGATCGTCCGGATCGATGAGAAACCGCTCGCGCCCGCCTCCAACTATGCGGTGATCGGGATCTACATGTACGACCACCGGGTCTTCGATTTCATCAAGACGCTGAAGCCCTCGGAACGGGGAGAATTGGAGATCACCGACGTCAACAATTTCTACATCCGGGAGGGGAAGATCGCCTGGGACATCCTGGACGGGTGGTGGACCGACGCGGGGACCTTCGATTCCCTCCAGTATGCCGGCGGCATGGTGGCCAAAACCGGGGCGAACAAGCTTTGAAACACGGACCTGTTTGTCATTCCCGCGGAAGCGGGAATCCAGTCTTTTAAAGATGTTACCATGTTCCTGGATACCCGCTTTCGCGGGTATGACGACTTTTTACGAGTTCGTCAAACTTTCGCCTTAAGAAAAACCGGGGGAAAACGATGATCGACGGGGTGATGATCAAGAAACTGAAGATTATTTCCGACGAGCGGGGCCGGTTGATGGAGATGCTGCGCGCCGACGACGAAATGTTCCAGGGTTTTGGCCAGGTCTATATGACGACCGCCTATCCGGGGGTGGTCAAGGGGTGGCACTACCACAAACGGCAGTCCGACAACATGGCGGTCGTCCGGGGGATGATGAAGATCGTCCTGTATGACGGCCGGGAGGGCTCCCCGACCCGCGGCGAGGTCAATGAATTCTTTGCGGGGGCGTACAACCCAATCCTCGTCCATATCCCCCCCTTCGTCCATCACGGCTTTAAGTGCATTTCTGCGGAAGAGGCCATCGTCGTCAACACCCCGACCGAACCTTACAGCTATCGGGAACCGGATGAATTCCGGATTCATCCCCATGAAAATGATATCCCCTACGACTGGGGGCGAAAGGACGGCTGAGGGCCGGCGGCCCGGCCGGAGGGTGAAGCGGCATGTTTTCGACGTTGTGGCTGGCGGTCATCTTTACCCTGGCGGGCGCCGCCGTGGGGAGTTTCCTCAACGTCTGCATCGGCCGCACCCCGGAGGGCCTCTCGATCGTCTCCCCGCCCTCCCGCTGCCCGCAATGCGGCCATCCGATCCGCTTCTACGATAACATCCCCTTGATCAGTTTTATCCTCCTCGGGGGAAGATGCCGGGACTGCCGAGGGAAGATCTCCTTCCGCTATCCCCTGATCGAGCTCATGACGGCGGTCTTCGCCTGGCTCCTCTTCCGGCGTTTCGGCCTGACGGCCGCCTTTCCCGCCGTTTTCGTCTTCGTCTGCACCCTCATCGTCATCAGTTTCATCGACCTTGATCACCAGATCATCCCGCACGTCCTCACGTTGACCGGGATTCCGGTCTTCGCGGTGCTGGCCGTCCTGTTCATGGGGCTTACGGTCATCGACGCCTTTCTCGGGATCATGATCGGCGCCGGCAGCCTCTATTTTGTGGCCGTTTACTACGAGGCGCTGACGGGGAGAGAGGGAATGGGCGGCGGGGACGTCAACCTGCTCGCCATGCTGGGGGCGTTTCTGGGCTGGAAATCGCTTCTCTTCATCCTCCTCGGCAGCTCGCTTCTCGGGGCCGTCGTTGGGCTTGCGCTCATCCTGTTCCAGGGTAAGGACATGAAGTATGCGGTGCCGTTTGGTCCTTTTCTCTGTCTGGCGGCCGTCGTCTACCTCTTCTTCGGGGGTGATCTGATAGCGCTTTTCCTCTCTCTGCGGATTTGAAAAACAGGTCCTTCCTCTCCCTCTGAGAGGGGGAAAGAGGTTCGTAGGGAAAGTATGGTTCATCCGGTTGTTACGTATAGCCTCCTGTACTACGAGAGCTTTGAAAAATACCCCCACTTTGTCATTCCCGCGTAGGCGGGAATCCAGAAGGTCTTGAAATGACTGGATTCCTGCTTTCGCAGGAATGACGATTTGCCGAATTTCAGGAGTAATTCAAAGCTCTCAAATTGTTAAGAGGTCGACACCAAGCTCCAAATAAGAATCTCGGACTGGATTTTTTGCGGTGGTGAAAGATGGAGGGCGGTTTGAAGCTGCAGTTGGTAAACGGAGGCGGAAAAAATTTGTCAAAAATAATTGTGACTTTTTTCCACCTCGGGCTGTATATAGTGTAAGAAATAAAATCATCACCGGGCAAGAAAGAATCTATGGAACATCAGCAGGACATCATAGACCTCATAAAGTCAACACCCGCCATCGAGCCCCCGGACGATTTTGCGCCCCGGGTGATGGCCGCTATTATGCAGCCGCAGGAAGGGGCTTTTGTGCGTTTATGGCATTTCATTGCCGCACCCCGCGACTTCACGCTGGACCCGATCAGGGCTCTGCACACAGGGATCAGCAGAGACGAGGTGTCTTTATACTTTATGCTGGTCGCCTTCGCCCACCTGGCCCTCGCCGTCGTTCTGTTCATTGGTTTTAAAAACAGCGGTTTTAAAAACAGCGACGCGGGTGCGCTCTTTCCGCCGCTCCTTCTGCTGCAGCCGGGGCTCTCTTTATGTCTGGCCGGATGGCTGGGTTTCTGGGGATTTCTGTTGAAAAAAAATTCGCAAGCCGGTGTAAAAGGGGCGAGATTTGCCAGCCTTCTCTACATCGAAGCGGTGGTGATCAGCGGGGCGCTTTTGTTAATGGAATTAAGCCTCGTTCTGATTCCCTTCGTTGCCGCAATGGTCGGCATCAGCGTTGCCGCGGGTATTTTCCTCGCTCTCTCCTGCGGTATCGAAAAAGTCAGGAGCAACAACGGGTCCGTATGCCTTGGTAAAAAACATGAGCCTGTTTGATATGAAAACATCTGACAACAAGGGATTCACCCTGATCGAGGTGATTGCCGTGCTGATCATTCTCGGCATCTTCGCGGCCGTTGCCGCCAGCCGTGTCGGGTCAAACCAGAATGAGTTGATCCCGCAGACGGATATCTTAAAATCGCATCTGAGATATGCGCAATTGAAGGCTTTGAGTGATGATACGTCGACCTCATGGGGCATCGTTTTTACAAGCAGTACCTCCTATACCATTACAAACGTACCCGTCAGCGGCGGGACTGCTGTGTCCATCAATCTCCCTTCTGAAAATTCCAGCACGCACACCTTTCCGTCCGGTGTAACGAGTACAACAACCCCAACGGTCGCTTTTGATTCCTGGGGTAACCCGGGAGCGGATATCACGATTACCCTGAGTCAGGGCGGAGTTACTAAAGCCTTTAAGGTTAACAATATTACAGGATATATACAGGATATATAAAACCATGAAGCCACGGGAAAATGATTCAGAATCCGGGTTCACCCTGATTGAAGTGATTATTACCATTGTAATTGTCGCGGTTGTCGCAGCCATGATGACCTCCTATTTCGGGACATCGATTACCCAGAGCTCTATTCCCATTTTCCGGCTGAATGCGGTGGCAAGCTTAAATGAGATCCTGGAAAAAATCTCGGCCCAATACGGTCAGTATTCCCGCTGGAAGCCGAACACGACGTACGCCGCAGGCACCATCATTGTTCCCACGACGTTGAACAGAAACGGGTTTAAGTACATTACTGGAGGCGGGACAAGCTGCAGCTCCCCCTCCCCCTGCCCGGAACCAACCTGGCCGGCAGCAGGCACGGTTCCCGACGGCTCCTTAACATGGACACAGAACGGCGCGGCGCCGACGCTGGCGCCGCTGGTCGATCAGGCGTGGCAATCAGGCAAGATTTATAGCGCAAACAGCATTGTTGTAAATGGAAGTAACCAGTATGTAACCACTGGTGGGGGGACAAGCGGCGGCTCAACACCGATCTGGGCATCAGCGACAACCATTGGCAGCACAGTGACCCCAATCGATGGTACGGTCACATGGCGATGGAGCAGCAGCACGGTACCGACAGTGATCCTGCAGACCCTCATCGGCGCGGAAGGACGGGACATTACCCAAACCCTTCCTAATGATACGGCCAGTGTCAGCTATCACGTCATCCAGAACAGGTTCATCAAATTCAATACGAGCGTCAGCCCGGCAACGGAAGTGGACCTCACCGGCTCAACGATCGACCAGGATTATGGAAAATATCTCAAGGTCACCATCGGGCTCCCAACGACTGTTCCCAACCGGACCGATGAGACACTGACGACCTTGTTTGTGTTATGGTGAAGAAAATGCTTCGTAAAATGCACAGACGCATGTCGAATGAAAAGGCTTTCACTCTGATCGAAGTGATTGTCTCTCTGGTGCTGATCGGCATTATGGCCGCTATTGCGGGGATGGGGCTGGTTAAGATCGCGGAGGGCTATGTCTTTGCCAAACAAAATGCGGAAACTGTTCAGAAAGCCCAGATAGCCATAGCCCGCATTGTCAAGGAACTTGGCGCCGCAACGGCCATTACAACAGCCGGTACAGACTCGATCATTTACACAAGGCTTCAAGGAACTGCTCCAGTTACCAATATCATCACATATTCAAATGCAAATATTACGATTGCAGTTGATAGTGGAACGGCAACCACCCTGATTGACCATGTCACGGCGTTTACCCTGACTTACTTTTATGCCGCGGGCACTTCAACAGCGACACCGGCGAATATACGACGGGTTGACATCAACCTCACGATCAGCGGTGCGAATAACACACCAATAAGCTTTAATAACAACACCGTCTTCATACAGGAATCCTACTAACGGAGGGATATATGCGATTTAAAAAACAAAAGGGGTTTGCTCTGATTACCCTTATCATAGCCATGGTCATGATGGCCGCGCTCGGCGCAGGCATCTATACCATTACAACGTCCTCCACTTTCGGCGAGCTTCTGGCAGGCAGAGACTATAATGCTTATCAACTCGCAAAGGCCGGTATGCGGTATGCCGCCTTCAATAGTGCCAATATTGCATCTCCCCCAGAGGGCTTTTCCCCACAGGGCACCACCTATTGTATGTCGGGCGGTCAATGCTTCACGATCACGAGTACTCCCATCTCCGGAGGCAAAAAACAGTACAAATCCGTAGGTAAAGTTAACCAGGGTACTTTCCTGGCGGCCTTCAGGCAGCTCGCTAGTGACTTTAACATTGTAACGGCCTGGAGTGGCCCTACTATACCTTTCGCCCCGAACAATTGGCAACCAAACACAAATGATCCAGCCCATCCTGTCATCGTGATAAACCCTGGTCCTGATAGTGATATCAATAAACCCGCTGATAATACCGTAGATATGGGCAAGGGGACTGGTACTGACGGAACTGCTCCTAACAGCTATGGCTCCATCTGGTATAAGGGGACCAGCACCAATGGTTCCTGCAATGGCGGTTCGTGCAGTTTTGGTTTGGGCCTCCGCGCGTATTTCGAATTTACATTTTTACTCCCAGATAACTCTACCACGAGCACGGACTATGCCGATGGGCTTACCTTCGCGGTTATGAGCGCCATCAATAATACAAAGGACCGTACCGGCGGGATGGGGACTACCTCCGAGGGTGAACTACTGGGGTATGCCGGCCCGGGGAATACCGCTGACCAGCTCGGCCTGAAACCTCCGAAAATGGCCCTGGAGTTCGACACCTATCCCAATCAGGAAGGATCTTCTACATACCAATCGCAATCGTGCGCGGTGGAGGGCGGAACCTGCACCTTCAACGGCGGTACAGCGACCGTGAGGTATGGTGCGGGCGGCCACTATTTTACCAAGTCTAATTTAACCAGTCCTGTAGTTTGCGATAACACCACCATAACGAGCAACGGAACGGCATTTGGCGACCCGATTGTCGGAACAGTGAAGGCATGTTATCTCCTACAGCCTACCAATATCTGTTCGGCCGGCAGCAGAAACGATTACTCCAATAAGAATCATGCGGCGCTTATCTTCTGGGGCGCCAGAACTGCCGCCGGTACAAGCTGTACAGGCGTTTCTAACAGCTATGACGACAACAAGCACGGTGCAGGTGAAGGTACACCGGGCGGGGATCCCATGAACTCGGTTCCTGGAGTCCCTGGAGTCAGTGGGGGTTACCATGAAGACACGGCAGTCAACTGGATGGAAGACGGGAATAAATACAGCGTCAGGATGGAAATTGTGCGTCCGACGCCGGATACAGCCACAACCGGCACATATAATTATCAGATCACGGCCTGGATCGTGCGGTCGAGTACTCTTTCCGGTCTCACGCAGAGCGAATTTCAGGACGTTACTGTGCCGTTGCCCACTGGGATTGCGACGATAACCGTTAGCAGGACAGTTAGCCTTTCAGCGCAGGATCACAGTGATTTCAGTAAGATCTTCTTTGGTTTCACAGAGTCGTCGGGCACGGCTACCCGCGGGGGTCAGAACATAAACCTTGCAAATTTAAAAGTCTTTTTCCCGCAGCAGGAGGCAACCTCTCCATGTAGTTATACCCTCACCCCCGCTGCTTCCCTAACGCATCCAGCGGCAGGCGGTTCAGGAAGCTTTGCCGTCGCAACATCATCGACCTGTTACTGGGAGGCCTCGGTCTCAAGCACTGCCAACTGGATCACGATTACAGGAGGACAATATGGTCAAGGCAATGGAACGGTCAACTATACCGTGGCCGCCAATAATACTGGCGCAACGAGGACCGGCAATATAAACGTAGCCGGACAGTCTTTCCTGGTCACCCAGTCGGGTGTTGCCTGTTCAGCAGGACAGTTCGTGGGTGATTACTTCAACAACATGACTCTCGCTGGGTCACCTGCGCTCACGCGCTGCGACGCATCGCCCCTGAACTTCAACTGGGGAATCGGCAGTCCTGACCCCAGCATCCCCGCTGACCAATTCTCAGCAAGGTGGACAGGCCAGTTCACGTTTTCGGCCGGGACCTACAACTTCATCGCTGCCGCTGATGATGGCGTCCGCGTCTGGGTCGATGGCGACCTCATCATCAATCAATGGAAGGAGCAGGGAGAAACCACATATACGGCCATGAAAACCCTCACGGCCGGCTCTCACACCGTGGTCATGGAGTACTACGAGAATGGCGGCGGTGCCGTTGCTCGACTCCGCTGGGAGCAGGGCTGTCCAGGACAGTTCCTGGGTGAGTACTTCGCCAACATGAATCTCACGGGGTCGCCTGCACTCATGCGCTGCGACGCATACCCCCTGGACTTCGACTGGGGAGGTGGCAGCCCTGACAGCAGCATCCCCGTTGACCAATTCTCAGCAAGGTGGACAGGCGCGTTCACCCTCCCGGCAGGCGTGTACACCTTCATCGCTACCGCTGATGATGGCGTCCGCGTCTCGGTCGATGGTGCCAGTCTCAGCCTCCTCCCCGTTGTCCCCGGTGGTCCAGTTGCGTGGAGTGATCATGCAGCAACCGAATACCGGGCCACACAAACCCTCACGGCCGGCTCTCACACGGTGGTAATGGAGTACTACGAGAATGGCGGCGGCGCCACTGCGCAACTCCGCTGGGAGTCTTGTCTTGCGATTGCCATCGACACCGCATCTTCATTACCAGCGGGGACCGTAGGGACAGCGTACTCGACAACATTAGCCGCGAGCGGCGGCAGCGTTGGCACTACTTATACATGGGCGGTTACCGTTGGTACGCTGCCGGCAGGTTTAAACCTCGATCCGGCAACCGGCGTCATCAGCGGCACACCGACAGCCACTGTAACGTCTGCTCCTTTTACTGTGCAGGCAACCGGCAGTTGCTCAGCAGAGCAGAAGATAACCAAGGCGTTCACATTGACAGTCGGCAAGGGCACAGCCACGGTCACCCTCAGCAACATGACCCAGACCTACACAGGCAGCGCACTTACACCGACCGCGACCACGACTCCGGCCGGTCTCACCATCGTCTGGACCAACGCTCCGCAGACCAACGCGGGCACCTACACGGTGACAGCGACGGTCAATGACACCAACTACCAGGGTTCGGCCAGCGGCTCCTTCGTGATTAACAAGACCACAGCCACCGTAACTCTCGGCAGCATGACCCAGACTTACACAGGCAGCGCACTTACACCGACCGCGACCACGAATCCGGCTGGTCTCACCATCGTCTGGACCGGCGCTCCGCAGACAAACGCGGGCACCTACCCGGTGACGGCGACGATCAACAATACCAACTACCAGGGTTCGGCCAGCGGTTCCTTCGTGATTAACAATGGCAGCCAGACGATTACGGTAACCACACACGCGCCTGCGGGTGCTGCGTATAACTCGTCGTTCACGGTGGCCGCCACGGCGAGTTCCAATCTGCCAGTTGCATACAGTAGCGGCAGTATGAGCGTCTGCACGAACAACGGGGCCACTTTTACGATGAATGCCGTCACAGGAACCTGCGTGGTTCAATACGACCAGGCCGGCGGCACCAACTATAATGCGGCGAGCAGGGTGACTGAGAACACTGCTGTGCCTACATGTGGTTCCGGTGGAAATCCAATTTATTCTGGAGGTAAAACGATTCATACGTTCACTTCTTCCGGTACATTATCATGTGCTGCTGCCGTATCTTCGGCTCAGGTTCTCATTGTTGCGGGTGGTGGCGGAGGCGGAGGCGGATTGACTGCCATTGCATACGGAGGAGGAGGTGGTGGTGGAGGGTTGTTACAAGGAACCTTGTCCTTAACTGCTCGTTCTTATACTGTAACGGTTGGAGCCGGAGGAGCCGGTGTCTTACCGAATACTCGTGGAAACAATGGAGGAAACTCAGTTTTCTCGGGAACAACAACATATACTGCGAACGGTGGTGGCGGTGGTGGAGCAAGATATAACGGCACTCCTAATAAAACTGGTCAAAACGGTGGAAGTGGTGGTGGAGGAGGGGGGCAATATTCTGGTGCTGGTGGTTCAGCAACTCAGGGAAGTACAAGTCCTTTAACTGGTTATGGGTTTAATGGTGCTGCTGGAACTGCTACATATCTCTCTGGTGGTGGAGGAGGTGCAGGTGGAGCTGCTTCTGGAGGTACAGAAGGCCCTGGAAGAGCCTCTTCAATTAGTGGAACCTCTATAACATATGCTGTTGGTGGAAACTTTGGTTCTGGCGTCACTGGTGCGGCTAATACTGGTAATGGTGGTGGAGGTAATGCAGCAGCAGCTGGTACCTATGGTTCTGCAGGCGGTTCAGGTATCGTGGTTATTAGTTATTAATACAGTAAACACACAATGCCCCGTGGTATCTTTCCACGGGGCATTTCTCATTCTAACAATCTGGGCGGAATTCCGGGGACATCCATGATAAGTAATGTCAAGGGGAAAACGGAGATTTCCCCTGACCTCCAGGATTGACGGACTCCCCGGCGGCTTTTTAATACAATTTGCCTTAACTCGACCTTTTTCTTCTCTCTTTTTGGTCCGCGTTAATCGATCACGCGACCAGACATCCATTTGCTGTACCAAGGTCTGATAAGATTAGCTTCACACCTCATCTTCGACGACCTCTGCAGAAGATTGAGTTTGGGTCAACCCGTCGGCCTCGAAACATAATAAGCGTTGCATTGCGTTTATCGCATGCACAGTCCCCAGATGGCAAGGCCCGGCGGGAAGATCTTCATTTCGGCAAATCTATGTATGAAAGAAAAAGGGGACAGATTTATTTTCTTGGATCTGATGCGGATGTCCGCGCCATGCGTGACGAATGGACCAGGGAATGGGAACGGCCTTGAGCGGCTGCGTAGTCGACACGAATATCTTATCTGACATCCTCGCCCTTGCCGGAGAAAAACAGCTCCCATCTCCTCCCTCGTTGCTGCGAAAATGTGAAGAGAATCACACGGAAGGTGTGAAGCAGTTCACGCAGGGAACGAGGTTTCTATTGACAACAGACTTGTCTTGCTCCTATCATGGGGCCAAGAGTGGGTTTCTCTTTGAGTTTTTAAAAAATTCGGGAAAATCGGATTTGCCCTGATCGAACCCGCAGGAATGAATAGGTTGTACGAACCTCATAAAGATGCCTACTGGAAGCGGTAAGTATTATCTGTGACAAGTCGATGATATTGCTCGAAGATTGTTACGAAGGCAAAGAGATGGAAAAATCGGAATGTAATACAACGGTAGTTGATGAGACCATAAAATTGGCGGAGTCGTTCGGTATCACGGGGACTCCGGCCATTATTTTCCCTGATGGTCGGAGTCCGTATCGGGGGCGATGCCGGAAACGAATTGATTGATTTGGTTGATGGGAAGCGATAATGTTGAGAAAGGGCTTTACACTCATAGAATTGATGATAGTCATCGCTATCATCGGCATCCTGAGCGCCGTTGCCCTGTTTGGCTGGCGGGGCTACCAGGACAATGTCAATTTGAGGACGGCAGCCAGAGATGTTGTTACGGATATATCGGCCTGTAAACAACGGGCAGTCTCTGAAGGGGTTCAATACTGCATGCAATTTACGGACGGTTCGCCAAATTATAGCATCAATACCTCCTCCTGTGGCGCGCCGACGCAAACACAAGCTAAGAATCTTACGAGCTTTGGATCGGGTTTGACCATCTCCAATACCAATTTTAACTCAGACCAGGTTAGTTTTCTTCCCCGCGGCACCTTAACATCAACAGGAACGATAGTCCTGACAAACAGCAAAAATTCGACGGCGACCATCACTATCAATATTACAGGCAGGGCCTATGTCTCGTTTACCATGCGATAAGCGGGGTTTTACCCTGGTGGAGGTGGTCATCGCCATGTTTCTGACCATTGTTGCCATACTGGGCACTCTTGCTCTCATATCTCCGGGATGGAAGACGGTGGCCAAATCGGATTATTTGGGCCGGGCGTCAGGGATTTTGTATGAACAGTTGATGACGCAGGAAGCCTGGATTATGAACCCCTGCAGGAGCGTGACAACAGGAGGTCCGACGGAGACCACAGTCTTCGCCAGCGGCCAGCCGACGCCTCAACCGGGCGACGTACAGTTTAAGGTCACCACCACGATCGCGAGCATACCGCCTGCCTGGCTGGTCACCGTCCGGGTGAGTTGGCCGCCGCTCAATCCAACGGGCAGCATTACCGAGAGCCTCATGGTGACGAGGCAGGAAGGTTTTCGTTTTCCAGCGGGGTGTGCAAACCAATGAAAGAGATGAAAGGATTCACGCTGGTCGAATTGATTATTGCCATGGGCGTTACGGTGGTTCTCATGGGCGCCGTCTACATGGCCGTCAATGCCGCGCAGCGCCATTCGTTCGCCATTGAAAGCAAAGTGACGGCCCAGCAGGACATCAAACCGACCCTGAATCTCATGGCCATGGAGATCGGCATGGCTTCCTATAACCCCACATCAGCCGACAATCTTTGGGTCAACCCTCCCGGCGGCACGGGTACTTGCGGCAGCACAGTCGGGGTTAATCAGACTTATCACGGCATCCAGGAGGCGACGGCCAATTCCATTGCCGTGGAAATGGATATTAGCGGCCCGTCCGGTAGTCCGAGTAACGGGGCCCTCGGTGACCCAAATGAAACTATTCGTTACAACTACGATACGGTCAACCAATACATCACCCGTGCGACGAATTGCGGGAGCGGTCAGCCCTTCCTGGGCGATACAGCCGCCAGCGGCCGTCCCCGGACCGTCCTGGTCATTAACGATACGTTGGGCCTTCCCGTCTTCCGGTATTATGACGGTACGGGAACAGAGATAGTTAGCGCCGGTCTTCCGGCAGGCATTCCCAATGTCCGCCGGATCGACATCACCCTGGCCGTGGAAACGGAATTTAAGGATCCCAATTCGAATCAGAGAAGACGGCTCATCTATTCGACGAGCGTCATACCGAGGAACCATGCGATTAGCCAATAGAAAAAGACCATCCTCTGAGGAGGGCTTTGCCCTTGTAACCGCGCTCATGGCTTGCGCAATCCTTTTCGCTCTCGTTATGCTGATTATTCAGTTGTCGACCGGCGATCTGAAGGTCAGCTCCAAGAACGTGGGCGACAAGAAGGCTGCCATCGCTGCGGAGGCGGGTGTCCACCGCCTCATGCAGAACTTTGATCCGGCAAATATGACCGGCGCCCAGGTGACCAACGCGCAGGTGAACGCCGCGGCGGATCCGAACTCGCGCTACACGATCGGTTCCGTCGGCCGGCCCACTTCGGGTCCGGATGCGCTTCCCTTGAGGGGCTACTCGATCGGCGGCGGTCAGCAGTGGGGACAGCGGCGCTATGAGGGCAGCGTGACGGGTGTCAATACGAACTACAACAGCTCGGTAACGATCGACGTGGGAATGGGCTACGGCCCCATCGAGATCACCACCATGTCGAGATAGGAGAGGCATCATGTCCGCGAAAATCCGCATCATAACCATGCTCCTGGTCGGCCTCTGTTTTTGGGGCGGAACATCCCGGGCGGATGAGACGGCCCTTTTCACCACCTCAGTGGCCCCGGACGCGATGATTGTTCTGGACCTGAGCGGCAGCATGGATTTCAACCCGACGGGCGATACCGACACTTCTAAAATTTGGGGCAATGCCTCCTGCAGCGGGACCTTTTACACCAGCTCGGGTACGGGCCATACGACCAAGTGCAGCAAGCTCGACATCGCCAAGCGGGCGATCTTCGATATCCTCGACGACAACGGAGACTTGACCATCGACAGCACGGACGAAACGAGTCTCGGCGTCCGGATCGGCTACATGAGGTTTTACAACGGCGACGACCAAGCCGGGGATTATTTGAGCGGGGCCAACAAACTCTCGAAGGCGATCGGCACGAAATACAGCAATATCTTCTGCAACAACAACACGAGCTGCACCATTTCCAGCACCTGCACCTCATCTGCCTGCGTGAACGGCGAGGCGAAACTGTACCTTGACGCCCACAAGGCGCTCGACACCGCTGCCTCCTGCCGTCAGAAGTTCGTCATCCTCTTAACGGACGGGGCGGACACCTACGCTTGCAGCGGCGATGGTACCGAAACTCAGTCCGGCATGTACAAAAGGCGCCGGGAGGTCGTCGCCAAAGCCAAGGCACTGGCCGATGCCGGGTACCGGCTCTTCGTGATCGGTTTCGGGGCGGCCATGCCCGATGATCTGGAAAAGACCCTGAACTGGATGGCCTACTTCGGCGGAACGGACAACCCTCTGACTGAAAACGTGGGCAGCACGACCGGGTATGATCCATCCGCAGTGACCGCTTGTGGGACATCTGCGACGACTGCAAACTGCACAGGCAGCACCAGCACGAACCCCTGTTTCGCCACGGCGAGCGATCCGGGCAACACCGCTCTTTCCGGATATGCCTTTATCGCCTCCGACGGGGATCAGCTCTCCACCCAGCTCAAGGCGGCCATCAACATCATCCGCGAAGCCACCTACTCCTTGTCGCAGTCGTCGATCCAGTCCAGCCGGACTGTGGATGAGAACTTCATCTATGAGGGCTCCTTCCAGCCGATCACGGGCGATCCTTTCTGGCTCGGACACCTGAAAAAGTACAGTGTCAACACCGACGGCACCGTGGGGAGCGAACTGTGGGATGCGGGCGATGTCCTGAAGACGACAGCGGCGGCCAGTCGGAATATCAAAACTTACAAGGCGGGGGCACTAGTCGACTTCACGACGACGAACCTGACCAATGCGAATCTCGCCGTCGCGACGAATGCCGTACGAAGCGCGGTGGTCGGCTATTTCCGAGGCGAAAGCGCGTACAACCAGGAAAACTGGAAGTTGGGGGATATCTCTCGTTCGGCACCGATCACGGAGGGGACCCCCTCTGCGTACTTTGACGATGTCAGGGACACGAGCGCCACCCCGACCTCCCCGAATGCCTTTGCCCAGCACCGGACAGGTCACCCCCGCACTTCCAGTAACGGTCAGCGGGTCATCCTCGTGGGCGCGAATGACGGACAACTGCACGCCTTCAAAACCAGCGACGGTTCCGAGGCCTGGAGTTTCATCCCGCCGAACGAGCTGTCGCGCCTGCAGCTGATCGCTCATGCCGCCGAACCGTCATCGCTCACGCACCAATACTACTTAGACGGTCCGGTGACGGTGGCCGACGCATGGGTGCCCTCGACGGCGGGTACCGGGACATCGAAAGCCGCCTCCGATTGGAAAACGCTCCTGCTCTTCGGGGAAGGCCGGGGCGCCGGGACGAATCTCTGGAGTTCTTCCTCCTCGTGCGATTCCGGCTTTAACCAGTCGTATACTTCTACATATCAATATTACTGTGGTTATTACTGCCTCGATGTGACCAGCAGTCTGACCCCGACCTTCAAGTGGCGGCTTGGATTATCCTCCGCCCGGGCGCCTTACATGGGCGCACCCTGGAGCAGGCCGATGATCGGCCGCGTTCTGGACGGAGGGAACGAGAAATGGGTCGCTTTCATCGGCGGCGGGGTTTCTGCGCCAGGCGCCGCGAACAGCGGCAAGGGATTCTTCGTGATCGATCTTGCCACGGGGAATGTCCTGTGGAGTTATACCAAGGCGGACAATGCGAATCTGGACTACCCCATGCCGGCCCCACCCTCGATCGTCGATACCGACAATGACGGATTCATCGATACGGTCTATCTGGGCGATCTCGGCGGTAACATGTGGCGTTTCACGTTCTGCCTCAGCAAGGACGGAAATTCCTGCAGCAGCACCTCCGCCTTGTGGACGGGCGCGCGTCTTTTCCAGGCAAGCAGTGGCCGCCCGATATACCAGTCGGCGAGCGTGGCCATGGACATGGATAACAAAATCTGGGTCTACTGGGGCACCGGGGATAAGCTGGATCCAACGAATGCTACCGCGAGTGGGACGATATTCGCATTGAAGGACGAGGATCGAACGGCCACCACCCCCCGCACCACCGGAAATATGCAGGATATTTCGAGTGCCGCGGGCTTCACCGACACCTCCAAATTCGGCTGGTACATCAGCCTGGCCGCGGGCGAGAAGGTCCTTGCAGATCAGACGGTCTTCGGCGGGGTCCTCTACGCGACCACGTTTACGCCGTCCAGCAGCACGAACCCCTGTTATCAGGGGGGGACGGCGAAGACCTACGGTCTCAATTACACGACGGGCGCCGGGGCGCTCGTCATCCCGGGGAACACCACTCCCCCGCCCCGCAGCATAGATGTCGGAACGGGGATCCCATCCGCCCCGATCATTTCGCTGAAACCGGGCGGTCCGGGCGGTGGAACGACCCCCGATCTGTACGTCACGACGAGCGGCAGCGGCCTCATCGGCGCCCAAACCCAGCGGGCGAACATCAATCCGCCCGGTTTGGCGAATCGAACCAATATGCTCTTCTGGAAAGACAGAAGGGTGGAATAATAGGATATCCCTGGCACGGGACGGTTTCTGAACGGCCATATCTCTCGCGGAGGGATGACTCGTCAATTTTCTTGACTTCAAATCCTGATCAAGATAGGCTAACGTCCGAACTGCAACGGGAAACGCCTGTTCATGGGGGTCACAGGATCATGGGGACGGAGAAGAGGTACTGCTCGATTTGTGCGTGGCGTGAGAATTGCCAGAAGAGGTTCAGTATCGTGACCGATGCGTCGGGTTGCGTGCGCTGCCCGGATTATTCGCGCGACCTTTCCATCAAGGAGAGGGATATCGACGCGGCGGAAAAGGCATGCCGGGAGAAGTAATTCCGGCGTGACCTCCCTTCGCAAAGTGTAGCATCATCCATTGTCAGGCGAAATGCAGGGAAAGGCCGTCGGCTGTCCGGCGGAGCTGCAAGAAGGAGACGCCGGTCTCCGGCGGTGCGGTTTGCGGCGTTTTGCATAAGGCAACGGGTTGGCCTTGCGGCCAACTTTTTTCATATATGAGGAATGGTCCGGCATGAAACAGGTATTGGTAAATCTGCTCGAAAAATCGATTCAGTCGGGCATGGACGCGCGGCTTTTACCTCCGGTGGCGCCCCCCCGGATCGAAGTGGAGCTGACGAAGGATCCCGGCCACGGCGATTACGCCTCCAACATCGCCATGATCCTCGCCTCGCAGGTGAAAAAGAATCCCCGTGAGATCGCCAAGATCCTTTCGGAAGGGATCGAGGATCGGGATGGGGTGCTGGAGAAGGTGGAGATCGCCGGTCCCGGCTTTTTGAACTTTTTTATCCGGGAGGGGGAATTGACCACTCTCCTCGAGACCGTCGAGCGGCAGGGGGATCGCTATGGATCGTCAAATCTGGGACAGGGCCGGCGGGTCCAGGTGGAGTTTGTCAGCGCCAACCCCACGGGGCCGCTCCATATCGGCCATGCGCGGGGGGCGGTCGTGGGCGATGTCATGGCAAATATCCTTGCGGCCGTCGGCTATCAGGTTTTCCGGGAGTATTACATCAATGATGCGGGAAACCAGATGAACAACCTGGGGAAATCGGTTCTCCTGCGCTACCGGGAACTCCTGGGTGAAACGGTGGAGTTTCCCGAAGGCTGCTATCGGGGGGATTACATCCGGGAGTTGGCCGCGGAACTGCTGAAGAGGGACGGGGACCGACACCTCCATGAAAAGCCGGATGAGATCATCCCGCTTTTCACCGATTACGCCGCCAGCGCCATTCTCGAGGGAATCAAGGAGGATCTTCGGCTCTTCGGCGTCGTTTTCGACCTCTACTTCAGCGAGCGGGAGCTTTACCGGGACGATGGCGTGGGGAAGCTCCTCCGGACGCTTCAGGAGAAGGACTTCATCTATCGGGAGGGGAAGGCCCTCTGGTTCCGGACCACCGCCTTCGGGGACGAGAAGGACCGGGTGGTCGTCCGTCAGAACGGGGAGCCGACCTATTTCGCCGCCGACATCGCCTACCACCGGAAAAAGTTTCTGAGGGGTTTCGAAATGGTCATCGACATCTGGGGGGCCGATCACCACGGGTACATCCCCCGGATGTCCGCCGCGGTGCAGGCGCTCGGATATGAGAGGGACGCCCTGAAGGTGATCCTGGTGCAGCTCGTCAACCTCCTCCGGGACGGGAAGCCCGTGGCGATGTCCACAAGATCAGGAGAGTTCGTCACCCTGCACGAGGTCGTCGATGAGGTGGGGAAGGATGCGGCCCGCTACAACTTCCTCATGCGACGTTCCGACAGCCACCTCGATTTCGATCTGGAACTGGCCAAGAGGCAGTCGAACGAAAACCCCGTCTATTATGTCCAGTACGCCCACGCCCGGATCTGCAGCATCCTCCGGATCGCGGCCGAACGGGGGGTTGCGGCGCCGACAACCGGGCAGGTGGATGCCGGCCTTCTGAGGCTGCCGGAAGAGATCGATCTCATCAAGACGATTACCCGTTTCCCCGAGGTGGTGAAAGGGGCGGCGCGGACCCTGGAGCCCCATCGGCTGACCTTCTACCTGAATGATCTCGCGGCCATTTTTCACAGTTATTACAACAAGAATAAGGTGTTGTCCGATGACGGCGCCCTCACGGGGGCAAGGTTGTTCCTGGTCAGTTCCGTCCTCACGGTCCTGAAGAATGCCCTGAAGATGCTGGGGGTCTCCACCCCGGAGAAGATGTAACGGCGGCTTTCGTAAAACCATGGCAGCGAAAAACAGGCACATGTTCGAACTCAGGCTGGGCAAACTGGGGCTGATTCTGTTTGTCGGCGGGATGTCCCTGTTGCTCTTTTCCATGTTCTTTTTGGGGATCGTTGTCGGCAAACACATGGAGGCCTACCCGGAGAGGTTTTCTCCCGGCGTGGCGGAGCTGATCCGGGACCGCCTGTTTGCCTCCGCCCCGCAGACGGATAAGGCAGCTCCTTCTACGGAAGCGGGAAAACGGGATGTGCCGGCCGGCGGGGAAGAAAGTTTCGGTTTGACGTTTTATGAGACCCTGGGCGGAAAAAAAGGGGGGGCGCCGGCCGGCAAAACGGTCGACGCGGCGAAGGATCAGCCCCCGGAAACATCCGCGCCTATTCCCGTTCCGACGGGGAAACCCGCGTTGCCGGAGCCGTCGGCGGGATCTGCCGGCGGGGACGGGAAGAAACCGAATCCTTTGCCGGAAAGGAAGCCGGCCGCGGATTCTGGATCCAAGATTCCGGCGGCCATTCCGGCCGGAATGGCCGCCGAGGGGAATGGAACCGCGGGGAAAGGGCGTTTTGAGATTCAGGTGGCCGCTTACCAGGATAACAGGAAAGCGGAACAGACGATGGGGAAATTGAGCCCCCTGGGCTTTGCGTCCCGGGTGGTGATGAAGGACCTCCCCGGCAAAGGAAGATGGTTTCGCGTGATCGTCGGTGGGTTTGAAAACCGGGAAAAGGCGAAGGCGGCAGCCGATCAGATTGCCGGAAAAATCCGCGGTGTGAAGTGCGTGATCCGCTCCTCCGGAAAGAATGGCGGGAATTGAGAATGGTCGCAGCCGTAATAAGTCCAGGACTCCTCTTTCCTTTTTCACCCATCTCCAACCCGGCTCTCCCCTTGAACGAGATGGGAAAATCAATTTGGGACGGGTCCGTTATGAAAGTGAAAAATGTTTGAGAATCTTACCGACAAACTGGACGGCATCTTCCGGAAACTGAAGGGGCGGGGGCGTCTGGACGAGGAGAATATTCAGTCGGCGCTGAAGGAGATCCGCATGGCCCTGCTCGAGGCCGACGTGAATTTCCGTGTCGTCCGGGATTTCATCGAGGATATCCGGAAGCGGGCCGTCGGACAGGAGGTCCTGGAGAGCATCACCCCCGGACAGCAGGTGGTCAAGATCGTCCATGACCGACTGGTCGAACTGATGGGCGGCGTGAGCAGCCAGTTGAAATTCGGCAGCCGCATCCCGGCGCCGATCATGCTGGCCGGTCTTCAGGGATGCGGAAAAACGACGACCGCGGTCAAACTGGCGCGCCTCGTGGCCGTCCTGGGCAAAAAGGTTTATCTGGTTTCCGCGGACGTTTACCGGCCCGCCGCCATGGAACAGTTGAAGGTTCTCGGCAGGCAGATCGGGGCTGGAATCTTCGATGCAGCCGGTCTCCGGGACCCGGTTCAAATCTGCGTGCAGGCCGTGGAAGAGGCCAGGCGAAACGGTTATGAAGTCATCATCGTCGATACGGCGGGGAGGCTCGCCATCGATGCGGAGCTGATGGATGAGCTCAAGAGGATCAAGGCGGCGATCCATCCCGCGGAGATCCTCTTCGTGGCGGACGCCATGACGGGCCAGGATGCGGTAAATGTGGCGGGCCGCTTCGATGAACTCCTCGGGATCGACGGCGTGATCATGACGAAGATGGATGGAGATGCCCGCGGCGGGGCGGCCCTGTCGCTCAAAGCCGTGATCGGCAAGCCGATCATGTTCGTCGGCGTCGGCGAGAAGATCGAGGCCCTGGAGGTCTTCCATCCCGAACGCATGGCCTCCCGGATCCTGGGGATGGGCGATGTCCTGACCCTTGTGGAAAAGGCCCGGGAGGCGGTGGATGAGCACGAGGCTCAGGCGCTGGAACAGAAGATCCGGAAGAATGAATTCACGCTGGAAGACTTCCGAAGCCAGTTGACCCAGATCCGGAAGATGGGTCCGCTTCAGGAGATCCTCGGCATGATCCCGGGGATGAAAAAGATCAAGGCCCTCAAAGAGATGACGCCGGATGAGGGGGAGCTGGTCCGGATCGGGGCAATCATCGATTCCATGACCCGCAGGGAGAGGCGGAACCATCTGCTCATTGACGGCAGCCGCCGCAAGCGGATCGCTCGGGGCAGCGGGACGACGGTTCAGGACGTCAACCGCCTGCTGAAGAATTACGCGGAGATGCGAAAAATGATGAAGCGGATGACCCAAGGGGGGATAAAATCCCTGCGCAGGGGTAATTTCCCCTTTTAATGCAGAAAAAGATATGTTATGTTTCACTTCTATAAAAAAATTCATTTTCGGGAGGTGATCGATACAGAGGATGGCGGTAAAAATGAGATTGACAAGGATAGGTGCAAAAGGCAAACCCAGCTACCGGGTGGTGGTGGCCGATTCCGAGTCCCCCAGAGATGGAAAGTTCTTGGAAATATTGGGTAATTATGATCCGAACCAAAACCCCGCATCGGTGATCCTGAAAGAGGAGCGCGTCCGGCAGTGGCTTGCGAAGGGTGCAAAACCGACGTTGACGGTATCTCAGTTGCTGGAAAAGAAAGGAATCAGGGTTTAGCTTTTTGAGGGACTGTGGAGGTTGTGATGATGAAAGAGTTGATCAAATACATGGCTCAAGCTCTCGTGGACAACCCCGATATGGTCGTGGTCTCTGAAGTCGTCGGGGAACAGACTTCCGTTTTGGAACTGAGGGTCGCTAAGGAAGATCTTGGAAAAGTTATCGGCAAGCAGGGTAGAACGGCCAAGGCGATGAGGACTATCCTGAGTGCGGCGTCTACAAAGATTCGCAAGCGGTCCGTTCTTGAAATCATCGAATGATTCCCCCATAGAGCTCCTTGAAATAGGCAGGATTGTCCGTTCTCACGGCCTTGCAGGCCGTATAAAGGTTCTGTCGTATCTTGAATCGCCCGAGGTGCTGCACGACCTTTCCGGGCTGTTTGTCGGCCGCAGCGTTTCGGAGGCCGTTTTGTTTCCACTCGTTGCCGTGCAGGCCGGGAAGGATTTTTTCATTCTGCAACTCGGTGGAATCGAGCACAGGGATGCTGCGGCAAGGCTTCGGGGATCTTCTGTCTGGATGCCATCCGAAAAAATGCAGAAACTCCCGGAAGGGGAGTATTACTGGCGTGAAATCATCGGGCTTCAGGTCCTTACCGAGGAAGATCAGATCCTGGGCCGGATCGAAGCCGTGTTCCCGACGGGGGGCAACGATGTCTATGTCTGCCGGGAAGGGGGGCGGGAAATCCTGCTGCCCGCCATCGGCGATGTGGTCAAAAAGATCGATACGGATCGTGGTGTGATGGTGGTAAGGCTGCTGAAGGGGCTTTGTTGAATCATGATTAACGGCTACGTAAAAAGTCCGGATGCCGCGTTGCGCTTCGCCCTTCGTCGTTGCAGCGTACGCCAAAGTACGCCTCACTCCTCAGGGTTCGCGCGCCTTGCCTGCGGAGCTTTTTACGAAGCCGCCTCAGATTCAAGGCTTCTGGGACTTTTTACGAGATCGTCATGATCCGGTTCGATATTCTGACCGTTTTCCCGGAGATGTTCGCATCTCCCTTCGGTTGCAGCCTCCTGAAAAAGGCCGTGGATCGCGGACTGATTGCAATTCACCTGCACGACATCCGCAGCCATGCGGAGGACAAACATCACATGACCGACGATGCCCCCTATGGCGGAGGGGGAGGGATGGTCATGAAGGTCGAGCCGATCGACCGGACCCTGCTGTCGGTTCCCGTAATCGAAGAGAATGTACCGGTCGTCCTGATGACCCCCCAGGGCGAGCGTTTCTGCCAGAAAATGGCGGAAGAACTGGCGGGACATCCGCAGCTCATCCTGATCTGCGGTCATTACGAAGGGGTGGACGAGCGGGTCCGAACGCATCTGGTCAACCGTGAGATCTCCATCGGCGATTACGTGCTGACGGGGGGCGAGCTGTCGGCCATGGTGATTGTGGACGCCGTTTCCCGGCTCGTGCCGGGGGTGCTCGGAAATTGCGAATCCGCTTCGTCGGATTCGTTCTCCATGGGGTTTCTGGAATATCCCCATTACACGCGGCCCGCCGAGTATCGGGGATGGGGGGTCCCCGAGGTGCTTCTCTCCGGGAATCACCGGGAGATCGAGGCATGGCGGCGCAGAGAGGCCCTCTTGAGGACGCGGAAAAAAAGACCCGATCTGATCCAGGAGAGGGTTCTGACGGCGGAAGAAAAAAGATGGCTGGCTGAAGGGTTTGAATAGAAATATCAATGAAAATGGTTTGAAAAAAATATACCGTACGGGTTGAAAAGGAGTTCAGGTTTATGAATGTCATGGAAATGCTGGAAAAAGAACAGATGCGGGGGGATATCCCCGACTTTAATACGGGGGATACCATCAAGGTGTTCGTCCGGATCGTGGAAGGCCAGAAGCAGCGGATTCAGGCCTTTGAAGGGGTCGTGATCCGCCGGAGAAGGGGGGACGTCCGGTCCAGCTTCACCGTTCGGAAGATCTCTTACGGGGTCGGGGTCGAGAGGACCTTCCCGCTCCATTCCCCTTCCATTGACCGGATCGAGGTGGTCACCCGGGGCAAGGTCAGACGTTCCCGGTTGTATTACCTGCGGAGCCTAAGAGGGAAGCAGGCCAGGATCAAAGAAGCCGGAAAAATGTAGAATACCTTCCGGTGAAGATGTCTGCTGCAGGCACGAGGGCGGCGGGCGAGGGCGGTCCGGTGGATGAACGTCTTTGAAAGCAAAGCCCGCGGATGCGGTTATCGGATCATCGCCGGGATCGACGAGGCGGGTCGCGGCCCGCTGGCGGGACCCGTCGTTGCCGCCGCCGTGATTCTGCCGCCCGGATATGAACATCCCGAGATCACCGATTCCAAGAAGCTCTCTCCCCGACAGAGGGAAAGGCTCTACGGGATCATCCAACGGGATGCGGTCTCCATCGGCATCGGCGTCGTCGAGGCGCCCGTGATCGACGCCGTGAATATCCTGCAAGCGACGCTCGCTGCCATGAAGGACGCGGTTCTCGAACTTTCCCCGTCTCCCGATTATCTCCTGATCGACGGTCTGAACCGCATTGATCTCGCCATACAGCAGGAAACCATCATTCGCGGCGATTCCCGGAGCCTCTCCATAGCGTCGGCGTCCATCGTGGCAAAGGTGTCGCGGGACCGGCTGATGGAGATGTACCACCGCCAGTTTCCACAGTACAATTTTCTCCGCAACAAGGGATACGGAACGCGGGAGCATCGCGAGGCGATCCTGAAATTCGGCCGTTCCAAGATTCATCGCCGCTCTTTCCGGGTCGCCGGGATCGACGGTCTTCCGGTCAATAAAAAACTTCAACTCTGACGGTCAATCCTCTTTCAAAAAGGGCAACCATGTCGCTCATGCGAATGCGCACGGGAAAAAGGGGCGAAGAACTGGCGGCGGCTTACCTCGCGGAAGCCGGGTACCGGATCGTTGAACGCAATTACCGGTGTATTTTCGGCGAGATCGATATCGTGGCCGAGGAGGGGGATACGCTGGTCTTCGTTGAGGTCAAGAGCCGGCGCTCCGAGGCGTACGGCGACCCGCAACTGGCCGTCGGCCGTGAGAAGCAGAAGAAGATATCCCGGATCGCCATGCATTATCTTCAGGAAAGATCCCTGCGCCATCGCTTGGCAAGGTTCGATGTCGTGGCGGTGAAACTGCTTTCCTCGGGTCACAAGATCGAGCTCATCCGGAACGCCTTCGAATTGGCCTTCGGCTGAACAGGCATCGAACAGGCGGCGCAAGGGAAGGAACAGGAATCAGAGACGGCAACGGCATAAGGATTGAACCTTGACGATGTAACCCATTTGCTATACAGTAAGGAAAAATGAATCGAGGTAAGCAAAATGGCAAGGACTGCGCAAATCAACTCCCGAACGGAAGCGGAACTTAAAGAGGAAGTGGAAGGCATTTTGAAGACCCTTGGCTTGTCCACATCGGAAGCGATCAATATCTTTTTCCGGCAAGTTAAGTTACGGCGTGGCCTACCCTTTCCCGTGGAAATACCGAATGAAGAAACCTTGAAGGTGTTTCAGGACAGCGAAGAGGGCAAGGGGCTTGTGGAATGTAAGGACGCCGACGATATGTTCAAGAGATTGGGCGTCTGATGAAAATGCCCATTTATACAAACCGCTTTGCCAAAGACTTGAAGTTGATGACAAAGCGTGGCCGTGACCCTGAAAATATCAAGGCGGTCATCCGAAATCTGATTGAAGAAAGGCCCCTTGATCGCAAATTCCGAGATCATGTCTTGATCGGCAATTTCAAAGATCGTCGCGAATGTCACATTGAACCGGACTGGCTGTTGATTTACCGGATAGAGGAAAGCGCGATCATCTTTGAACGCACCGGAACCCATACCGATTTATTCAGGTAACGCATTTCCTCACAAATAGGCCGATGACGGAGGTGCCAAGGAAAAGACATGATAACACCCGTTTTGAAGAAGATTGACGTCCTTAGGGATAAAATTGACGCCCGCAGACCGCTTGACGCGCACATGCTCAAACAAGTCCGGGAGTATTTCCGGATCGGCATGACCTATTCGAGCAACGCCCTTGAGGGAAACTCGTTGACCGAGACGGAAACGAAGATCGTCATTGAGGACGGACTGACCATCGGGGGAAAGCCCGTCCGGGATCACCTGGAAGTCCTGGGCCATTCGGAAGCGTATGACCTGCTTTTCCGGTTGGCAAAGAGCCAAGACATCACAGAGGCGAACATCAAGGAGTTGCACCGGCTGTTTTACTACCGGATCGATGCGAAGCAGGCGGGGAAGTATCGAAAGCGCCGGGTCATCATCACCGGGACGAATTTCATCCCGCCGGCGCCGGAGAGGATACCGGTTTTGATGGAGTCGTTCATTGCCGGGTTGTCGGAAGCCAGTACAAAGCGTCACCCGGTTGAATTTGCCGCGATCATCCACAAGGAGCTTGTAACCATTCACCCCTTCATCGACGGCAACGGACGGGCGGCGCGGTTGCTGATGAATCTTGCCTTGCTGCAAGCTGGCTATCCCTTGGCGATCATTCCCCCGGTTTTGCGCCGGGACTACCTGGACGCCCTGAACAAGACCCACAAGGGCGACGATGGGCCGTTCATCAGGTTTATCACCGGGGTCTGCTACGAATCGGCAAAGGAATATCTGAGGCTTTTGGAGGGCTAGGAAAAAACAGAAACCGCGGATAGATCCGGTGTCATGACCCAGACCGACAAGCAGTAAATCACATTATTTTGCTTTCGGGGAACATTTCTCTCTTTTTCATGGAGTCGAGATTTTGGGGAAAGGCGCTCGTGTAGCAGATTTCAACCCGTACTGCACAGAAGTGATCGGAGAAAAAATGAAATGTGCCGGTTATTGGTGCCACCTACAAAGCAATAAGCACGGTGGATGAATTTTTTATAGATTTGCATTTGAAATAATTGATCCCAAACCGCTCTTCATCAGGCGCGGCTTGGAATAGCCTTTTTTAAAGTGGACCCCAAAAAGTTTGACAATAAATGGCTATTTAGAGTATTACTCCGACAATTAAACATGACCATTAAATCTGCGCAATGCATGTCTTTCCTGCAAAGGTCGATCATGCATTGCTATATTTAGTTGCCGGTGTAATAATCTTTTGTAGTGCCCTCTTTCGCCGTCATCCCCCCCTGCCGGGCGGAGGGGAAGGCGTTCTTTCCCCATCATCCCAGAGGCAACTGATGAAGAATTCCCCAGCCATTGGGGAAAATTTCAACAATTCTCCCTCCGGAGGGCACGGAAATACCAGGTCCGCCCAAAGGTGATCTTAGCTGATATCCCAGCAGTTTCTTCCATAGCTTTCCGGTTCTTCTCTGTTGGCACGTACATTGCTTGTAAGGCGGTGTCCGGAAAGACCGGGACGAAGGAAGGGTTGTTGGATGAAACGTTTTCTGACATTGGCGGCTGTTCTCATCTTTATCGGATTCACGCTGGCATTTGCCGCGGAGAAGCCCACGTCCGCCCCACCCCTTCCCCCCCGGATTCCGGAGATGAGCGCCGCCGGAAAGGTGCTGGAAATTTCCGACACGATTCTGAAAATCGAACGTACGTTGAAGGGGAAAGCGGAGATCACGGAATTTATCCTGGAGAAGCCCTTTCCCAATATCGCGGCGGGCGATCAGATCAAGGTCAGCTACCTTGAAAGGGATGGCCGGAACATCCTGACACGGGTGGCGCTGGCACAGAAGACAGCGGTCCGGAAGGCCGTCAAGAAGGATTTTCCAAAGGAGATGAAGCCGGTCGCCCCTCCGGCGCCGCCGGTCACAAAATAAGCTTTACCCCTTCATCTCATGATGAAGGTAATTCTGAGCAGATTCCCGAGATCGCCGGCTGTCGGCGAATCGGAAGGGGACTGACAAAAAAATGAAAAGAGGAGGTAGTAAGATGAAACGTTTTATGGTATGGGCAATCGCATTGGTTTTCCTGGTCGCAGTGTCCGGAATCGCAGCCGCCCAGGCTCCCGCCACCCCGGCAACCCCCGCCGCAGTGGCTGAGAAGAAGGCAGACACGAAGGCCGCAGTGGCTGAGAAGAAGGCAGACACGAAGGCCGCGGTGGCCGAGAAGAAGGCCGCGAAGAAGGCCGAGGTGGCCGCGAAGAAGGCCGCCGAGAAGGCCA
>PLLC01000027.1 GCA_003141195.1 Syntrophaceae bacterium | reverse complement strand
CCTGCCTCAACTCTTCTGCTGTCTTGGCCTTGGATAAACACCCTTTTGCCTGCTCCAATAAATCTCCGCCTCTCGCCTTCCTCGCCATAGCCACACCTCCTCATGGATATGCGGCTATTATAGCATGAATGATTTAGAAATGGAATAAGCCATGAACGCCGGCTACGTAAAAAGTCCATATGCTGCGTTGTGCTTCCTCCCTCCCCTCGACAAGCTCGGGGCAGGCTTGTTTCCTGTTACGGTGAGCCATGTCATGGTGAGCTTGTCGAACCACACACGCGCCTTGCCTCTGGAGCTTTTTACGAAGCCGTCCCGGATTCGATGCTTTTCCCATGATTTATGAGAACATCATGAACGCCCTCTCGCCGGCAATCAAAAAACTGCTTCAGGGGCTCCTGGCCGCCCTGATCGGGTCTGCGGTGGCCCTGATCCTCTGGTCGCCAGGTTGGCTCGACAACTGGGAGGCGAGAACCTGGGATTGGCGGGTCAGGCTTCTGGCCAAACCGGGCAAGGCCACGGAGAAGATCCATCTCATCCTGCTCGATCAGAACAGCCTGGATTGGGGAAGCCAGGAAAACGGCCTGTCCTGGCCCTGGCCACGGGAGATTTACAGCGCCGTCATCAGCTTCTGTAAAAGAAGCGGGGTCAAAGCCCTGGCTTTCGATGTCCTTTACACCGAGCCCTCCAAATACGGGGTGGACGACGATCGGTCCTTTGGGGCGACCATCGCCGATTTCAGGGGTTTTGTCGGTTCCGTATTCGTGAGTCAGACCACGGGTATCGAACGGAAGTGGCCCGGCGCCGTTCCGGAGCCGAGATTCCGTATCGGTGGCCTGGAAAAATGGCTGGCCGAGACCGGGACCGGGGGCATAGCCTTTCTTCGCGCGGCCTTTCCCATCCCCGAGATCGCCGCAGGCGCCGCCGTGCTGGCGAATGTGCATCTCGATCCCGATCCGGACAGCGTCTATCGCCGGGTCAAGATCTTCAGCGTCTTCGATGGGAAAATCCTGCCCTCGCTGGGCCTCGGCGCTTATCTGGCGGCCAATCCGGATGCCTCCCTGAACATCGGCCCCGGCGCCTTTTCGATAGGCGACCGGAGAGTATCCATCGATGGCGACGGCAGTGCAATTCTGAATTTCCGGGGACTCTCCGGAACGCACAGGGCATACAGCGCCGCTTCCATCATCCAGAGCGAGCTGCGCATCCGTAACGGCGAGCCGCCGACGATCAAGGACACAGAGGCCTTCCGGGACAGTTATGTCTTTTTCGGCATGTCCGCCCCCGGCCTGTTCGATCTGCGTCCCGCCCCCGTGTCCGGCGTCTACCCGGGGGTTGAAATTCATGCCACCATCCTGGACAACCTGCTTTCCAACGACTTCATCCGGGCCGTGCCGGTTTCAATTTCAGCGGCCCTTACGCTCCTCATGGCGCTGATGGCCGGGGTAGGCACATCCTATGTTTCCGGCATATTCAAGAGTTTAACGGTGTATGCGGCTTCCATCATCATGCCGGTTGCGGTCTGCCTGATCGCCTATACCCGGGGTTTCTGGCTTCCGCTGGTCGTTCAGGAGGTGGGCGTAACCATTACGCTGTTCGGCGCCGGGGTGATCTACTATTCCACGGAGGGGAGGCAGAAGCTCTTCATCAAGAACGCCTTCAAACAGTATTTGAGTCCCGCGGTCATCGAAGAACTCATCCAGCATCCGGAGCGCCTGAAACTGGGCGGGGAGAGGCGGGAGCTGTCCATCTTCTTCTCGGACCTGGAAGGCTTCACCAGCATCTCAGAGGGGCTGGAGCCGGAAGCGCTGACGGCCCTCCTCAATGAATATCTCACGGCCATGACGGATATCATCCAGGAGGAGGGCGGAACCGTGGATAAGTATGAGGGCGATGCCATTATTGCCTTCTGGAATGCACCTCTGCAACAGGCCGATCATGCCGGGCACAGCGTGCGCGCGGCCATGCGCTGCCAGGCGAAACTGGCTGAGATGAGACCGTCCATCCGGGAGCGGATCGGCAGGGACCTCCGCATGCGGATCGGGATCAATAGCGGGCCGGCGGTGGTTGGGAATCTGGGTTCCCATACCCGTTTCGACTATACGATGCTGGGCGACGCCGTGAATCTGGCCGCGCGCCTGGAGGGGATCAACAAACAGTTCGGAACCTACACCATCGTCTCCGAGGCCACGCTGGAGCGAATGGAAGAGGCGTTCCCCGTCCGCGAACTCTCCCGGGTCGCCGTCGTCGGCCGCAAAGATCCGGTCAGGATCTACGAACCCATTTTCCCGGAGGAATTTGCAGTCCGGGAAAAGGAACTGGCGTTGTTCGCCGAGGGCCTCGCGGCCTTCTACAGGGGGCAATTTGCTGCTGCGGAAGGGATCTTCGCCGGCTTCAAGGACAGGGATCCTGTAGCAGCGGCCTATGCCAGGAAATGTCGTTCCCTGCTCGATCATCTGCCTGAGGACTGGGACGGCGTGTGGGTCGTGACCAGCAAATAATGTTCTGGAATCGCTTCCCTTTTTGCTATCCTTTCCGCTTCATCCTTGCGAGGACCATCTGGGCCGCCGTCAATCCATATCCGCCGCTTCGCCGCAACTCCGGCAGCGCTTCGCCCCCCGGAAGAGGACGTTTCCGCAGCGGGGGCAATGATAGCGCTTCTCCTCCGCCTCCATCCACTGATCGGTTCCCAGCTCCCGCCATGCGGGAATGGAGCGGAGGATGACCCGTTTGCCGACGGGGAAGGGAAAGGCGTCGATGTGCCCGCAGGGGAAATCGGCGCACTGGTGGCAGCCCGCGATCCCCTTTTGGGCGGTGCAGGCCTTGATCGGGCAGACGCGGCAGTAGAGAAAGACGTCGTCCGAAAGACAGCCCTTGCAATGGAGATCGTCCATGCCGACGCCGTAGAGACCGGTCAGGCGCTCCTTGAACTTGAGGTTGTCGTCCCGGTGGGCGATGTAGATCGCGCACACCCCGCAGTACAGACCGCATGGCGCGGCCAGATGTCCCTTCTCCATGTTCCCTCCTTTTCGATTTAGGGCGGCCTGCTAAGCGGGTGAAGCGAACCGGGCCGCGATCCGGAGCGCATCCAACATGCTCTCCGGGTTCGCCCGGCCCTCGCCGGCCTTGCCGAAGGCCGTCCCGTGGTCCACAGAAACCCGGATGATGGGAAGGCCGCAGGTGATGTTGACGCCGGAGACGCTTCCCCAGGTGTTGGTCTTGGCGTCGTACTGAAAGCCGATGATCTTGGTGGGGATATGTCCATGGTCATGGTCCAGGTCTCCAAGTCTTTCCACGATTCTCACCAGGGCGTCCTCCTTCCCGAAGGCGCCGGCCTTGGTGACAATGGTGAGGCCGTCCCATGGTCCGCCCCGCAAGTTCCCCCGCACGATCCCCTCGAGGAGTTCCCCTTCCAAATCGATTCCCTGATAGTCCAGCAATTGCAGGACGCCCAGGGCCGTATCTTCGCCGGTCAGGATCAAGGCCAGGTCGCCAGCGTCGACCCGGGTCTCCTGCAGGGCCTCAAGGGCCACGTCGGCCATCACGCCCGCGATCCGCTGCGGGATGGGGGCGGTCCCATCGCCGTTGCCGGTCCAGCGTTCGGCAAAGGTCCGGAAGATGACGCTTCCGCCCTCAAGGGCGCTTCCCAGCAGGCGGGCGAGCTTCCGCCGATCATCAATCCGCTTAAAAGCCGGTCCATGCTCAGTGAAAGAGAAAGTTAGGAACCCATAAAACGAGGCCCTGGAAGAAAATCAAGACATAAAGCAGCCCGATCATGTAAAAGATATAGGGGATACTCTCCCCGGCAACATCAAGGATGGTCACCCCGGCAATATAAGCCGACAGCATCATCGTCGTGCCGACCGGTGGCGTGATAAGGCCGATAGCGAGAGCGAAAACCATCATGACCCCGAAGAAGATGGGGTCCGCTCCAACGGACATAACCAGAGGTAACAGGACCGGCCCGAAAAGCAGAACCGCAGGAGAGACATCCAGCACGCAACCCACGAGCAAAAATACTATCCCGAGGATTACCATCAACAAAACCGGCGAGTGAATAATCCCTGAAAGGTAGACGGTAAGCTTCTGCGGTATCATGGAATATGCGAGGAGCCAGGTCAGAAGGCCGGCCGTTGAAATAACGATCATCACCACGGCGGAAGATATGGCGGCATTCAACAGCGCCGTGTAAAGCCCCTGCCAAGTCAGCTTCCGGTCGATCAGGCCGACCAACAGGGCATACAGGACCGCTATGACAGAGGCCTCGGTCGGCGTGAAAATACCGGTCATAATCCCGACCAGAATGATCATCACCATGATGAAAGCCGGCAGCCCTTTGAAAAGCGCCTGCACCAGTTCACGTCCGGAAACACGCGGATACTTTGGGTAGTTCCGTCGTTTGGATATGAAAGTCGTCAGAACCAACATTCCCAGGCCGACCAAAATACCCGGCACCAGCCCTCCGAAAAAGAGGTCACGGATGGACAGGCCCGTTGCAGCCCCCGTCAAAATCATCGGAATGCTCGGAGGAATGATGATCCCCATTGTGGAGGCAGTGGCATTGATCGCTCCGGCAAATTTGGAACCGTAACCCTCCTTTTGCATAGCCGGTATCAGGATGGAACCCAAAGCGGAACAATCGGCAACCGATGAGCCGGATATACCACCCATAAACATGTTGGAAACGACACAGACGTTGGCAAGCCCGCCTCGCAGATGGCCTACCAGCGCGCGTGCGAGACCGATGATGCGATGGGCCAAGCCGCTGGCGCCCATCAGATTTCCGGCCAGCATGAAAAATGGAATAGCCATGAATGGAAACGAATCCACGCTGGCAAACATCCGTTGAAAAGCGACAAGGGGAGGAAGAGAGGTTTGAAATGAAATGTAAGCCATGGCCGTCAGACCGAGGGTAAAAGCCACCGGCACGCCGAGGATCAAAAGAACCAAAAAAATGGCGGCAATAATCATCCCAATTCACCTCCCGGCACAAAACGAAGCTTTTTCTCTTGGCTCTTGCGCATTTTGAAGAGTTCGAGACCGGTTTTGACAATGATCTCGAGGTTGACGATAAACATGAGAAGCCCGCTTACCGGCAAGGCAGCGTACACAAAGCCCATTGGGTAGTGAATGGCGCTGGATCGTTGTACCATGGTCTTTTGTGCAAGTGTCCAACCATGGACAACCATCAAGTAGAAGAAGAACGCGAGAATGACTGACCCAATGATCTGTAAAACCGCTTGCTTTTCAGGCTTGAGCCTTTGTTGCAACAACGTGATGCTGAGGTGAAGGCCTCTTCGAACGCACAACACGGAAGCAAGGAATATCATCCATATCATCACATGCCGGCCCAATTCTTCCGTCCAGTAAAGTGATTGATGGACTATGTATCGAGCAAATACCTGCGAACCGATGGCGGCCACCATGATGATGAGCAGGAAGACGACTGTCCATCGAATCATGACTTCGAGCATGTCCAAGTATCGCGTCATTTTCATCCCTTGACCTCCCCTTGTCGTACAAATGACTGGCGGTCGGTCAGATTCCTTCACCGACCTTGCGAATGGACAGGTAGAGATCTTCGAAGCCATCATACTTCAGGAATCTCTTGTAAACATCCTTGGATGCTTGGCGCCAAGGACCGTTGTCGATTTTCGTAACCTTCATCTTCTCGAAAAGCTTTTTTTCAATGTCCGCGTTGATACTCTTGAGCAGGTTGTCGTTGAACTGAGACGCTTCGACGGCAGCTTGGATAAGAGCCTTCCGCAAGCTAGGATCGAGCTTGTTAAAATTGGCATCGTTCATGACAATCATCATGAAGCCGACAAGATGGTCGGTGATGGCCAGATAATCAGTGACTTCGTAAAACTTGTTGGCGTAAATGACACCGAGAGGATTCTCTTGCCCGTCAACTGTCCCCAGTTGCAGGGCCGTATAGACTTCGGTGAAGGCCAAAGGTGTAGGAGTGGCTCCGAGGGCCCTCCATGTTTCCAGATGAGCCTCCATCTCCGGGACTCGGATTTTCATACCTTTGACATCAGCCAGGTTTTTGACGGGTTTTTTGGTGGTCAGCTCCCGGGGCGTCCGCATGACATGGTAGAGGATGCGGAGACCGGTCTTCGCGATCAGCCTGGACCTTATCTTTTCACCCACCGGTCCTTCCATGACAGCCCGCACATGCGCATCATTCTTGAAGAGAAAGGGAAACTCGAGAATGGACATGGCCGGGTCGAAATTCTGGAGTATGCCACCGAGAATCGCTCCGTTCACAGTGCCTATCTGGATCCCCTCTGCCACATCTCGCTCACCTCCTAACACGCCCCCGACCGCAACATCTACCTTCAGCCGGCCCTGGCTGTACTTCTCGGCCAACTCACCGAACTTGACCAGAGTTTGACTCTGGTGATCTGCCGGCGAGTACGCAGAGGCGAAAACCAGTTTGATGGGTTGGTCGGCCGCCAAAGCGCACGGAACAGCACCAATCGCAACGGCCAAAGTTAACACCAATGACAGCAAGAAAAAACGTTTCATAGCATCCTCCTTTGTTTTTTGAAGGTTTTCATGACGGCTTGCGGCCGCCCCGCATCCACTATCCCAAGGTCTCCTCACAACCTCTTTCCACGGAATCCTGCGTCAGCCTTTCCACGATTCTCACCAGGGCGTCCTCCTTCCCGAAGGCGCCGGCCTTGGTGACAATGGTGAGGCCGTCCCATGGTCCGCCCCGCAAGTTCCCCCGCACGATCCCCTCGAGGAGTTCCCCTTCCAAATCGATTCCCTGATAGTCCAGCAATTGCAGGACGCCCAGGGCCGTATCGCCGCCGGTCAGGATCAGGGCCAGGTCGCCCGCGTCGACCCGGGCCTCCTGCAGGGCCTCAAGAGCCACGTCGGCCATCACGCCGGTGATCCGCTGCGGGATGGGGGCGGTCCCATCGCCGTTGCCGGTCCAGCGTTCGGCAAAGGTCCTGAAGATGGCGCATCCGCCCTCAAGGGCGCTTCCCAGCAAGCGGGCGAACTGCCGCCGATCCTCCGTCCCGCCGTTGCCGGAGACGAGATCCCTGGGGAGTTCGAGGGAGGGGAGACCTCCGTCCTGGAGTCGCTGCAACTGCGCATGGGTCACGGCCGAGGCGCTGCCGCCGATGATCAGGACGTGTCGGAAGGTGCGTTGCCTCTCCGGTTCGGCGTTGATCTGCGCGGGGGCAAGGATCCTTGCAACCTCCCCGGCCAGGCCGGCGGAGCCCGCGAGGAGGGGGACCGTTTCCATGGAAAGGGCGACCTCGGCGATCGTGGCCAGGTCCTGGCGGCTTACGGCATCAAAGATGATGATCCTGCGGCCCGCCTGCTGTTCCCTCTCCACAACCCTCCGAAGGGCCTCCTTCCCAGACGCCACATGGGTCAGGTCGATCGTCCCGATGGACAGGGAGGTCTGGTTTACCAGCAGCTTGCAGACATGGGATTCCTGTACGGGGGATGCCGTGTCCCGTGCCGCCTCCGTGAGCGCCAGGGGCTTCTCCCCGACCATCATGATCCCCCCGACCAGCGTCCGGCCCTGCTCCGGGTAGGATGGGGCCAGGAAACACAGAGGAAGATTCGTTTCCCGCAGGATGGCTTCGATCTCGAAACCGATGTTGCCCCGGAGGGTGGAATCGATCTTCTTGTAAAGGATCGGGAATCGTTTGGGGTCGAAGCCCTTCAGGAGACCGGACAGAATGTCAAAGGCCTCCGCCGGGGGAAGGCCGCGGGTGATCGTGTTGATGACCAGGACGTCCTGCGCCGGTCGGGCGGCAAGGGGGACGGGGCCCTCCCCGCGGAAGGGGATCAGGAGGGTCTTCAGGCCTCGCTTGGCAAACTGGGCGCCCGCATCGGCCCCTCCCGTCAGGTCATCGGCGATGATCAGGCAGCGTTGTTTTTCCAGTTTCCGGGCGAGCGTTTGAATTACCGCAAACGTATCACTCATGATCGAAGCCTATCCCAACAAGCCCGGAAAATCAAATATCGTTTCCACCTCGTTCCGGCGAACGAATTAGTCAGCGGCGAGCTTTGCGAGTCCGCTGGACTTACAGGTTCGGCCCTTTCCGTCGCTCAACAGCCCAGATCCATCCCTCCACCTGAACGGTTTCGTTTTCAAGCGGTGCGATTGCACGTCCGAGCAAGAAATCAGCAGCGGCTATTGCGCAAACAGCAGCATCAACAGCATCTTTTGACTTTTTCATAATCGATGAAACCGCTGAGCAATCCAGCAATTCACCCAAACCCGCAAGGCTTCCACCAACATCGGAAGCACCATGAGCTATACGGGTGGCCGCAGGGTATACTTCAATAGCCCGCCATCGTTCCTTTTCTTCGGGTGTCCATGCTAGAGGGATTGGCCGCCCTGTGGACTGGCGGATTTGATCAAGTAGCGTGAGAGCTGCGAAAGCAGTTCTCGCTATAAGGTTTGAACCGACATCAAGCGGCTGCTTTCCCAAGCGGTTCTTTATTTCCACATCGGTCACACGCCGGAACAATTGGTTCGCTTCTATCTTTATAACACGACCGGCTTTATGGTTGGAAAGCTGGTTACCAAGCGCTCTCGGCCAACCGAGTGGTGCATCGAGAGCTATTAAGGCCTCATCGTACTGTTGAAGCCAATTGGCAGCAATCATGGCGGGTGACTCTTTTTTTGTTCCGGTAGCGCATCGTATTATGTGTACAACCCCACTTCGTAACTCGCCCAACGCATGTCCGGTTTTTCGTGGATCAGTCGCACAATCGATCCCGAGAAGGGCAGTCATCTTATTATCCTTTGTAGCCGAACAAGTTATTCTATAGTTTCTGGATATCGCCACATTTATGTTTGCCCAGCAAGCCCTGTGCATGATCGATCTTTTCTCTTCTATACCCGCGATCGTTTACTCCCTTCTCGGACAACGCTCAACTCATCAATTCTCGGGCATAATATTGACGACTTCCTACAACGATTTATTGTCCCACTCTGGGATTGGGAGAAAAACCCTCGCCTTCAGGCGAAGACTTTAGTATGCATGCGGCGAACGTGGTTCAAATCATGAAGCTTGAATAGATTGCCGCATGCTGTTTTTTCTCTCAATCATATTAAAAATAGTACCGGTCTTCCAGACCGCCCACAAAGCTACCGGCTTCAGCCGGTAGTAGTTTATTCTTTCCTTCTCATCCTTGCGAGGACCATCTGGGCCGCCGTCCGGCCCGAGAGGATCGCTGATTCGTAGCCGCAGCCCATCGGCGCCGCCCCCCCGACGAAATCGAGCCCCCGGATGAACCGCTCCTGGGGGAGGGAAAGGGCCCGCGCCACGACGGAGTCCCAGGGATCCTGCTCATAGGCGTAGATCGTCCCCTTGAAGGCCCCCGTATAGCGGGCGAAGGTCGGCGGCGCGGCGATCTCGACCTCCTCGATGTGCTCCCACAGCGAGCAGTTCAGCGCCCGGCCGAACTGGTCGATCATCTCCCGGGCGAAGGTTTCCTTGGCCTTTGCGTAATGCTCCGGTTTCACGTCCTTCCAGGCGTCGGGGCCCGCCAGGGCGGTCATCGAGAGGATCGTCGTACCCGGGGGCGAGCAGCCGGGGTTCGCCTTGTTCAGGCAGATCGTCGCCTGCATCCGCGGCGGCTCGAAGGCGTTGAAACTTTCGTAGGCCATCTCGGTATCCATGTCCGGGCCGATGAAGTAGCCGTAGCTCTCGATGTTGAGCGCCTCGGGCGGGCAGTCGAGTCCCAGATAGACGACGAAGGCGCTCGACCCCGTCTTCCGGGCGTTGGTCAGTTTGAAGGCCCCCTCGGGGACCGCCCCCGGCGGATCGATCAGGCGGCTGTAGACAAGGCTCGGCGAGGCGTTGGAGATGACGAAGCGCGTTTTGATCCGCTCGCCCGAGGCGGTTTCGACGCCCGTCACATGACCGTCCTCCGTGAAGATCTTCTCGACCTTGACGCCGTATTCGGTCTGCCCTCCCAGAGAGCGGATCCGGGCGTCCACGGCGGCGGACATCCCGTGGGAGCGCTCCTTCGGGACATGGGCCCCCCGGAGGAGGTAGTCGTACAGCACCAGCGCCCAGATCGTGAAGGCGAGGCGGTTCACCGGAAGCCCGATGTAGCACCAGTAGGGGTAGATGAGATCGAGGGCGGCCCCGGGGAAGCCGAAGGTCCGCGTGACCTCCTCCACCGTGTAGCCCGCCGTCGCGAGGAAGGCGGGGTATTGTTCCATCAGGACCTGGCCGTCGGGCTGTCCTTTCATCCGTCCCACGTAGGAGATTCCGTCGAAGACCCCCTTGCAGACGCCAAGATATTTTTCCAGGGGTTCGCGGCTCCCTGGGACGGCCTGCGCGATGGTTTCGACGAAGTTTTCAATCCCGAACGGGATCTTGAGGTTCACCCCCTTTTCCGTGAGGATCAGGTGGTAGGCCTCGGGGACGGGGACAAACTCGAAATCCGCCTCCCCCTCGCCGATGAGGTACTTCCGGACGAATCCGGGGTCCTCCGGTGAACCGACGTTGGATAGCTCGTGGAGCGAGGGCTCGAACTCGAAGCGGCCGCGAACGAAGCTCGTGGCGAAGCCGCCGGGGAGGTTGTGCTGTTCGAGCAGCAGGACGCGGGCCCCTTCTTTGGCGAGCTTCAGGGCGGCGGCCAGTCCCCCGTTTCCCGCCCCGATGACGATGCAGTCGTAAGCGGCGTCGAAATGGGGGCCGCCCTTCGCGGCGGCGCCCGTGAGCGGGAGGCGGATCTCCAGGTCGGAGAGGGGATAGGTCGCACAGGGGTGGATGAAGCCAAATCGCCGATCCGCCTCGCGGCGGCCGTCGTCCTCGGGCTTGATGAAGACCTCGCCGGAGACGAGGTGCGACCGGCAGAGGCCGCACTCGCCGGAGCGGCACTGGGAATCCGGGGCGAGCCCCGCCCGTTCCAAGGCGGCGAGGATCGTCTCCTCGGCCGCGGCCCGAACGGTATTCACCGCCGTCCCCGTCCGGACGGTCAGCGAGAAGGTCTTGTCCAACGCCGCGAGGGGAAATCCCGGGCGGGCGGCAATGGCGGCCTCTTCCCCGAACACCTCCCGGCGGATCCGCCGCCGGGGGATCCCCAGGGCGGCCAGTTCCTGATCGAGGAAACGGTACATCTCGGCGGGGCCGCAGAGGAAGAAGGTTTTCCCCGTGGGGTCGCCCGCGTGGTCGCGGATGCAGGCGGCGGTGAGAAAACCGGTCGGGCCGTACCACTGTTCATCCGGTTCGCTGCAGACGAAGGCGACCCGGATCCTCTCCGGCAGGCGCGCCGCAAGATTGCGGAGCTCTGCCTCGAAAGGGATGTCATCGGGGCGGCGGGTCCCGTAGAGGAGCGCGATCCGCGCGGCGAACCTCCCCGCTGCGATCTCCCGGAGCATCGACCGGATGGGGGTGATCCCGCTTCCCCCGGCGAGGGCCGTGATCTCCGGGCTGTCCCGAAGAGGGTCGTAATAAAAGGTCCCATGGGGGCCGGAGGCGGAGATCTCCGTTCCGGCCCGCCAGGTTTCCCAGATCAGCGCGGTGAGGAATCCGCCCTCCTTCCGGCGGATCGCGATCTCATAGAAACCGTCGGCGCCCTCGGCTTCATGCGGGGCTGAGGCGATGGCGTAGGGCCGCGTGAGCCAGGAATCCCCGATTGGAACCTTGAGGCTCAGGTACTGGCCGGCGCGGAAGACGGGAAGCTCTGTGCCGGGTGCCGGTCTCAGGCGGAAGGTCCGGGTTGTAGCCGTCTCCTCCCGGACCTCCGCAATGACCAGATCAATCCGTTCGGGGTGGAGCCTCCGGGCCAGGGCGTTCATGGGGTCGTCCCGGACGGGCTCCGCGGAGGCCTTTGCGATCCGCTCCTGTCGCTCGGGAATGAGCTTTCCGAAAGCCTCCATGTCCTTCTGCATCCCATAGATCTCCATGGATATCCTTCCTTTTCCCCTTCAGTGAGCGGGTCGATATGCCGGATCGCTTGACGATTGGGACAACCGTTGGCCCATACCACGGTTGTTCCCCTTCCCGATCCGGATCCGTTCGTAGAGACCAGTTGCCGGATCAAAGAGGGCGCACTCGCCGTCAGCCGCCGCGCCGACGACGAAGATATAGCGCCCCGTCCGTTCCAGGGCCGTCGGTCGTTCCGCCGGGACCGGCTCCCTAGTCACGCGCCCGTCCGACTTCCGGAAGAGGATCGGGAGGTGCGAATGGCCGCAGAAGAGGATCCGGAAGTCCGCTTCGTTGAAGAGTTCTTCCGCCCGCCGGGTGTTTCCCGTGTCGATCGGCTCATAGAAGGCGCGGGGCGTGTCGAAGGGGAGCGAATGGGCGAAGCGGATGTCGCCTTGGGCGCGGACGACGGGTACGTCCCGTAAAAATGCCAGCATTTTAACCCCTTCGGCATCGGGCGGCCGGCGGGCGTCAGCCAGCATGTTCTGCACGAGAAAGTCGTTGTTTCCCTTGACGGCGAGGACGTCGTGTTCCAGAATGAGGTCGATCATCGCCGCCGCCCGGTCGTGGCGGATGGAATCGCAGAAGTCGCCGAGATGGACGAGAAGGCCCGCGCCGCGCCCCTTCAGGAGAAGGATCGCCTCCGCTGTGGCCTCCAGGTTGCCGTGGCTGTCGGCGATGATGCCAATCCGTTTTCGATCAGGTTTCGTCCCCATGCCCCTTTTATTACTCCGGCGATCATAAAGGCCAACACTGTCATTCCCGCGAAAGCGGGAATCTACCAAGAGGACTGGATGCCGGATCAAGTCCGGCATGACACCCTTTGACATGTTTACTTGCCGGAGTAATAACTATCGCTTTTCCGGCTGCTTTGCAAAGGCCTGGATGAGTTTGAAGAACTCCCCGGAGAAGACCATTAGCGCCTGGTTGCGGTTTTCGAAGTCCACGGCCTCCGTCAGCGACTGCGCATCGATGTTCCGGTCGAGGGCCCGTTTGGTCAGCTTGAGTCCTCCGGGGCTTTTGGCGATCATCTGCCGGGCGCAGGCGAGGGCGGTTTCGAGGAGGGCATCCGCCTCAACCATCCGGCTGACCAGGCCGATCCGCTCCGCCTCCTCGGCATGGACCTTCCGGCCCGTGTAAAGGATCTCCGCCGCCCGGGAGAGGCCGACGAGGCGGGGAAGGAGGTAGGAGCTTCCCAGCTCCCCGGCAGAGAGGCCGATGTTGATGAACGAGGCGATGAAATAGGCCCCGGGCGAGGCGAACCGGACATCGGAGGCGAGCGCCAGACAGAACCCGGCGCCCGCGGCAGGGCCGTTCACTGCCGCGATCACCGGTTGGGGAATGGCCCGGAGACCGAGGACCAGCCGGCCGTAGCGCTCCTGCCCGAGCCGGAGGTAGCTTTCCGGATCGGCGAAGGCCTCCGTCTCCCGGTAGGACGTCACATCGCTCAGGTCGGCCCCGGAACAGAAGCCTCGCCCTGTGCCGGTGAGGATCAGCACGCGAATCGTTTCATCCTCGGCGAGGGCGGCAAAGAGCGCCTCGAAATCAGTAACCATGTCGGGGTTGACCGCGTTGAGCCGCTCCGGGCGGTTCAGGGTCAAGAGACCCACCCCGGGTTCCGGCTCCGCAACCGTCATCGTGGAGAATGTTTTTTCGGCAACACGCAAGATGCACCTCCTTAGTTCATGTTGTGAGACTTTGAAAATCGTGATCCCTCCGCGCGCTGGATATTTTTCGACCCTGCGCCTCCTCGCTTCGCTGCAAAGACGAAACTCGCGCTTCGCGCTCAAACAGTCGTCTTTGCTGGCGCTCCGCAGCGGGGGCAGGGTGCCCGAAAAATCTCCAATGCACGCTTCCGGGATCCGATTTCCCCGTAGCGCAAAGATCTCATTGTATTGATGTGCATGGTCGTAAAAAAGATCCGCGCCCCGATGAAAGCCCGCTACTATGCTGTTCCTTTCCCTTCCCGCTTCTTGCTGTCCAGCTCTTTCAGTTCGCGCCGGAGCACCTTGCCCACCGCGCTCTTCGGCAGGGCGTCGATGAACTCGACGATCTTCGGGACCTCGTAGGCGGCGAGCGTCTCCCTGCAATGGGCGATGATTTCCTCGGCCTCGGCACTTTCCCCGGTTTTGAGGACGATGTAGGACTTCACCGTCTCGCCGCGGTACTCGTCGGGGACGCCGATCGTGCAGGCCTCGAGGACCTTCGGATGGGCGAAGAGGACCCCGTCCACCTCACTGGGGTAGACGTTAAAACCGCTGGCCACGATCATCTCCTTCTTCCGGTCCACGATCGTGAGGTAGCCGTCGGCGTCGAGGAAGCCGATGTCCCCTGTGAAGAGCCAGCCGTCCTTGAGGACCGCCGCGGTCTCCTCCGGGTTCTTGTAGTAGCCTTTCATCACCTGCGGCCCCTTGAAGCAGATCTCACCCACCTCGCCGACCGGGAGCTCCCGCGTTCCCGTCTCCACGTCCACGATCTTCAGGTCCGTGCCCGGGAGGGGCACGCCCACGGTCCCCGGCTTCTCCTCGCGGCCCCAGGGGGTGGCCGTCCCCATCGGGCAGATCTCGGTGAGGCCGTAGACGTTGATGATGGGACAGTCCTTGATGGATTTCAGCTTTTTGATCACCTTGAGAGGGAGCGGCGCCGCCCCGGCAAGGAAGGCCTTGACCGAGGAGAGATCCATTTTCCGGAATTCCTCCCGGGCCAGAAGGCCGATGTAGACCGTCGGCACCCCCGGCAGAAGCGTCGGCTTGTACTTCTTGAGGATCTCGATGATGACCTGCGGATCGGGACGGGGGACGAGGATATCGGTCCAGCCGGCGAGGATCGACATGTTCTGCATCCCCGTCCAGCCGGCGGAATGGAAGAAGGGGAAGACGGCCAGGATTTTCTCCTCCCCGTCCTTCGCTTCGGGGAACGAGGCCCGGAGCTGTTGGGTGTTACAGGAGATGTTCGCGTGGGTCATCATGACCCCTTTGCCGACCCCCGTCGTTCCTCCCGTATACATGAGCGCCCCCAACTCCTCCCAGCGCGCGGCGTTTTCCACCGGCGTATCGGGATGTTTGTTGAGCAGCGGGAGGAATTCGTACATCCCCGCCTGCTGCGGGACCTTCACGTACAGCTCCTTGTGGAGGTATTGGAGGATCTTGTTTCCCGGGAAGGGGAGGAAGTCGGTGATGTGGCAGGCGATGATCGACCGGATCCCGGTTTTCCCCTTCAGCTTGACGGCCAGCGGGAGACGGAGGTCCAAGGCGATGAGAATCGACGAGTCGGAGTCGTTGAGCTGATGGGCGAGTTCGTGCTCGGTGTAGAGCGGGTTGTTCAGCACCGGCACGGCGCCGATCCGGAAGGCTGCATAATTGGCGATGACAAGCTGGGGCATGTTTGGCAGCAGCATCGCCACCTTGTCGCCCGCCTTCACCCCGAGCTCCGTCAGGGCCTTCGCGAAACGGTTTACGAGCGCCTCCAACTCCCGGTAGGTGATCTTCTTTCCCATGAAGATCAGGGCCATACGGTCGGGGAAACGCTGCGCCGTCCGGGTCAGGACCTCCGGCATGGTGATCTTTTCGAACTCCACCTCCCGGGGCACGCCGGCGGCGTAGCTCTTATGCCAGCTTCTCTCGAAACTCATCGTTGCCCTTCCTTTACCGTAAACGGCCTTGCGGAGCGTCGGATTTATTACTCCGGCAACAATATCTCAAAGTCGTCATTCCCGCGAAAGCGGGAATCCAGAATTGAGCTGGATGCCGGATCGGGCCTGCCCCGTACCTGATACGGGGTCCGGCATGACATTTAATATTTTCAATTGCCGGAGTAATCAGGACAAGCAGCACAATGGTGATCGGGCATCCGGATGTTGTCATAGGATGCCCCTCGTCCGGTCAGGCCTTCAGGGCCGCCAGGATTTCCCCCATGTCGGGAAGCTGCTTGATCGGATATACCTTGACATACATCACCTTGCCCGCTTCATCGACGATGATGTTGGCCCGTTCCGAAAACCCCTCGGCCCGCAGGATCCCCAGGTATTTGGCCATCCCACCATGGGGCCAGAAATCGCTCAGGAGCCGGGTGTTCTTGATTTTCAGGCTTTTGGCCCAGGCCGTCTTGCAGGGAACGGCGTCGATGCTCAGGCCGACGGCCACGGTATCGAGCTTGTCCAGCGCCTTCTTGTTCTTTTCCAGGGACTGCATCTGCAGGGCGCAGACGTGCGTCCAGGCCAGCGGATGAAAGGAGAGCAGCACCCTTTTCCCCTTGCAATCCGCCAGGATGAAATCCTGGCCGTTATGGTCCTTCAATTTGAAATCTTTCAGTTTCTTTCCGACTTGTACCACTATTTTTTCAGCCATGACGAACCTCCTTTTTAAGTTTTAGCGCCTCCCAACATCTCACGCCCTCGTAAAAAAGTCGTAAATCTGTCACTCCTGCGAAAGCAGGAGTCCATAACAATTCAAATTTACTAGACATGATGGCTGACAGTT
>PLLC01000030.1 GCA_003141195.1 Syntrophaceae bacterium | reverse complement strand
GTATCCTTGATCGGTACGTTTGGCGTGATGTATCTCGCCAACTACAGCCTGGACAACCTGTCACTGATGGCGCTTACCGTTGCCACCGGCTTCGTCGTGGACGATGCCATTGTGGTGCTGGAAAACATTTCGCGCCACATCGAAAAGGGGATGCAGCCTTTTAAAGCGGCGCTACTCGGGGCGCGCGAAGTCGGATTTACGGTGCTGTCCATGAGCCTCTCCCTGATTGCCGTTTTTATTCCCATCCTGCTCATGGGCGGCGTCATTGGCAGGATATTTCGCGAGTTTGCAGTGACGCTCTCGGCGGCGGTCCTCATATCACTTGTTGTTTCTCTTACAATGACACCGATGATGTGTGCACGCCTTCTCAAACCCAAAGATGATCTGAAACGCGGTTGGTTCTACCGGACCGGTGAACGTTTGTTTACGGGTTTACTTTCCCGGTATGAGCGCTCGCTCGACTGGGCGCTCGGCCACGGGCCTTTTATGATGCTCCTTTTGCTGGCGACGGTGTGCCTGAACGTCTACCTGTACGTGGTTATCCCGAAGGGGTTTTTCCCGCAGGAGGATAAGGGGCAACTAACGGGCAGTATCCAGGCCGACCAGAACATTTCTTTCCAGGCCATGCAACGGAAACTGGTCAATATCATGAACGTGGTCCGACAGGATCCGGCCGTCGATAGTGTCGCCGGCTTCACGGGAGGCGGCCAGATCAACTCCGGCTTTATGTTCGTGTCCTTGAAACCGCGCAGCGAACGCATGGATTCTGCCGACAGGGTGATGGCGCGACTGCGCCCTAAACTGGCCAGGGAACCCGGCGCACGATTATTTCTGCAGCCGGTACAGGATATCCGGGTCGGCGGACGCTCATCCGGCGCCATGTACCAGTATACCCTGCAGGCCGAAGATCTCACCGAACTGAGAACCTGGGAAAAGAGGATCCGGGATGCTCTGAGTCAACTCCCTCAACTGGTGGATGTCAACACGGACGAGCAGGACAGGGGTCTTCAAACCGCTGTTGCCATTGACCGCGATGCTGCTTCGCGCATGGGAGTGACAGCGGCGCTCATCGATGCTTCTCTGAATGACTCCTTTGGTCAGCGGCAGGTGTCCACAATCTATAATCCGCTGAATCAGTACCGGGTCGTTATGGAAGTGGCGCCGCAGTACGGGCAGAGTCCCGAGGCGCTCCGTGATTTATACGTTCGTGTGCCTTCCAGCGCACAGTTTCCGGGGGGAGCCCAAGTGCCGCTTCTGGCCTTTGCATCCTACGGATTGAACAATACGCCATTGCAAGTCAATCACCAGGGGCAGTTCGCAGCTTCAACGATCTCTTTCAATCTGCCTCCCGGCATCTCGCTCTCGGAGGCTACAAAATCCATCAACGATACGATGAACCGCATCGGCGTGCCGGGCTCCATCAGGGGCAGCTTCCGGGGAACGGCCCAAACATTTCAGACGTCCCTGCAAAGCCAGCCCTGGCTGATCCTCGCCGCTTTGGTCACGATCTATATTGTGCTTGGCATCCTGTATGAAAGCTTAGTTCATCCGCTAACGATTATTTCTACACTGCCGTCAGCCGGTGTAGGGGCCATCCTGGCCCTGATCATATCGCGGACGGAATTCAGCATCATGGCGCTGATCGGAGTCATCCTGCTGATCGGTATCGTGAAGAAGAACGCCATNNATGATGATCGACTTCGCCCTGGATGCGGAACGAAAACAAGGGAAAAACTCCAGAGAGGCCATATACGAGGCATGCCTGATTCGTTTCCGGCCGATCATGATGACGACCATGGCGGCACTGCTTGGTGCGATACCGCTCATGCTCAGCGCCGGGGACGGGGCCGAATTTCGTCGACCGCTGGGTATTTCCATCGTCGGTGGACTGATCGTGAGCCAGATGCTTACATTATACACCACCCCGATCGTCTATTTATACCTCGACCGTTTCCGGCTTTGGTGTCTGTCCATGATAGGTCGCAAAGGCCGGACACATACTCTGGTAATGGAGAAGACTGGAGGAATCCAAAGATGAATAAACCATTGCATCGAAGCATTGTTATGATGGGCTTGGTGATGCTTTTCGGCTGTGCCGTTGGGCCGGACTATAAACGCCCGTCTGTCCCTGTCCCAGTAGCCTTTAAGGAAATGAAGGGCTGGAAGGAAGCGCAACCCCGTGACGACAGGATAAAAACAGAGTGGTGGAAAGTTTTCAACGATCCTCTGCTTAACTCCATCGAGGAGCAGGTCAGCATATCAAACCAGTCGCTTGCACAGGCAGAGGCCCAGTACCGCCAGGCACGGGCACTTGTTCAGGGGGCGCGAGCGAATTATTTCCCCGTAATTTCCGCTTCTGCAGCGGCCCACCGTTCCTGGCAGTCGAGAAGCAACAGTGTTTCCGGAACGAATCCAACGGATCAATATTCGCTTTCCCTCGATGCCGGTTGGGAGATTGATTTATGGGGACGTGTGCGACGCCAGGTGGAGTCAGGCACGGCAAGTGCTCAAGCAAGCGCCGCCGATTTACAAGCCTTGCGACTGTCCATTCAGGCGGAACTGGCACAAAATTATTTCCAGCTGCGCACATTGGATGCACAGAAGAAGACACTGGATGACACGGTTATCGCTTACCAGAAGACTCTTGAACTTACCCAAAACCGGTATGCAGCCGGCGTAGCAGGCAAAGCCGACGTTGCTCTGGCTCAGACACAGCTTAAGTCCAGCCAGGCACAGGCCATCGACATCGGGATACTACGCGCGCAACTTGAGCATGCAATCGCGTTGCTGATTGGAAAGGCTCCGGCTGACTTTTCCATACCGGCAGCACCGATCGTCCCAACACTGCCGCAAATTCCGATCGGCATTCCCTCCGATATTCTCGAACGCCGCCCGGACGTCGCCTCCGCAGAGCGAAAGATGGCCGCTGCAAATGCTCAGATCGGGGTGGCGAAGGCCGCCTACTTTCCATCATTGACACTATCCGCCTCCACCGGTTATCTAAGTACGAGTTTAGCGGATCTGCTTACCGCGCCCAGCTTCTTTTGGGCTTTAGGCCCTGCAGCACTGGCCCAGACGCTATTCGACGGCGGCGCCCGTAAAGCTCAGACGGAACAGGCCATTGCATCCTATGACGCCACCGTGGCTGCCTATAAACAAACCGTACTGGCGAGTTTCCAACAGGTGGAAGACAACCTTGCAGCACTGCGTATCCTCGATGAAGAAACGCTGGTTCAAGACGAAGCAGTGAATTCAGCGCGAGAATCGGTCGTCCTGACCACCAATCAGTACAAAGCCGGAATCGTCAATTACCTCAACGTCATTACCACCCAATCCATTGCGCTCACAAACGAAAGAACAGCGCTGGGTATTCGCGGTCAACAGTTGAATGCCGCTATTTCTCTCATCAAAGCGCTCGGGGGTGGGTGGAACGCATCGGAATTATCCGGGATGGAGCAGAGTGCCGGAGCCTTCCCAACCAATCCTCCATCGTAACCAGGGTTCAATGACCCAATCCACTGATCATGGTTTGGGAAGGCATGGAACAGACTGTAGTAAGGATTCAATAACCCGGGAAGTTATAAGTCCTCCTGCCTTTCCATGGTTCATTCTTGACGGCTTCGTAAAAAGTCCGGATGCTGCGTTGCGCTTCAGCCTTCCCCTGCTTTCGCAGGGGCAGGCTTATTGCGGCGTACGCCAAAGTACGCCTCATTCCTCAGGATTCGCGCGCCTTGCCTGCAGCCTTTTTACGAAGCCGTCCCATTTTCGCGGCTTTTAAGACTTTTTACGAGATCATCATTCTTAAAATTTACAACACCACAACACATAAAACATGGTAAAAGGGGCGGGAGGCAATGCGCAGCGTTTCCGCCTCAGAATTGGTGAAACATGGCCCGGGCTGATCGTGCCGGTGTCGGAAACGGGGTAAGGGTGTCATGAAAAGATTGCTTCTGTTCCTTGTCTATTTTGGGGTCTGCTTCGGGGTCTGTTTCGGGTCGCTCCTACCGGCGGCCGGCGCGGAAGAGCTGATCCGCAAGGGCGAAATGCTGGATCTTCAGCGCTGCATCGCCATCGCGCTTTCGAGGCATCCCAGCATCCAGGCGGCCGCCGGCACCCTCAGGGCCGGAGAAAGCAGGATCGGCCAGGCCCGCTCCGGTTACTATCCGCAGTTGAACGGATCGGTCGGTTACAGCCGAACGGATCCGACGACGTCCGCAGGACAGGCTTACGACAGCTACTCCTCCAGCGTCTCTCTGAGCCAGAATCTCTACGACTTCGGCAAGACCTCCACCCAGGTGAAGATCCAGGAGCTCAACCGGGATTCCTCCCGTTCGGATCTGGACAACATTCGTACCCAGGTGAGCTTCGGGGTCAAGCAGGCCTACTTCGGACTTCTCCAGGCCGGGCGGAATCGGGGTGTCTCCCGGGAGATGGTGGGACAGTTCCAGCAGCACCTCGATCAGGCCGGGGCTTTTTTCGAAGTCGGCACAAAGCCGAAATTCGACGTGACCAAGGCCGAGGTCGATCTCTCCAACGCGAAACTGAACCTCATCAAAGCCGAAAACGCCTTCCGGCTTGCCCGGGTCGCGCTGAACAACGCCATGGGGCTGCCGGAGGCCCCGGATTACGAGGTGGCGGATCAGCTCTCCTCTCAGCGGGTGGAGATCGATCTGGAGGAAACCATCCGGAAGGCCTACGACCGCCGGCCGGATCTGAAGGCGATCGCCGTGAAGAAGCAATCCCTGGAGCAGAGCATCGAGCTCGCCCGGAAGGGCTATTATCCGTCTGTTACGGGCAATGCCGGCTACGGCTGGGGCGGGGGAAGTTTCCCACTGGATCAGGGCTGGAGTTTCGGCGCCCAGTTGGACGTCCCCCTGTTCAGCGGATTCTTGACGAAATACCAGGTGGCGGAGGCACAGGCCAATCTGGAGGTCCTTGCGGCCAATGAGGCCTTGCTCCGGCAGACCATCGATCAGGATGTCAAGCAGGCGTGGCTGAACCTGCAGGAGGCGGCGGACCGGGGCGTGGCGGCGGAGCTGATTGTCCGTCAGGCTGCGGAGAACCTGGAGCTGGCCAACGGCCGCTACGCCTCGGGGGTGGGCAGCCCCATCGAGGTGACCGATGCCCTCGTGGCGGCAAGCAATGCGAAAATGTCACAAATTTCGGCCCTTTACGACTATAAACTGGCGCAATCCAGCCTGGAGAAGGCGGCGGGAGAACCATGAAAAAGAAGATCTTGGTTTTGGTTGTTTTGGCGGTTGTTCTGGCATTGGGCGGATTTTACCTCCTGAAGAACAAGGGAAACGGCGTCCAATTCAAGACGGCGAGGGTGTCCCGGGGGGATCTTCGCGCTACGGTGACCGCCACGGGAACGGTGAGCGCGGTGACGACCGTTCTGGTAGGCACCCAGGTTTCGGGGACGGTCAAGCAGATCTTCGTGGATTACAATTCCCCGGTCAAAAAAGGGCAACTGCTGGCCCAGATCGATCCGGCGCTTTCCGATGCAAAGGTGTCGCAAGCCAGGGCCAATCTAAACGCTGCCGCAGCCAATGTGGAAAAGGCGGAGGCCGCCCTGCAGGACGCCGACCGAACGCTGGAGCGGAACCGGACCCTTTTTGCCAAGAATTTCATTGCCAGAAGCGATCTGGATACGGCGGATACCAACCGGCTTTCGGCGCTGGCCCTGTTGAAAGTGGCGAAGGCGCAGGTGGAACAGCAGAAGGCGGCGCTGAACGAGGAAGAGACCACCCTGAACTACACCCGCATCCTCTCGCCGGTGGATGGGACCGTTATTTCCCGGAATGTGGATATCGGACAGACCGTGGCCGCGAGCTTCCAGACGCCGACCCTCTTCAGCATCGCCCAGGATCTGACCCGCATGCAGATCGATACCAACGTGGACGAGGCGGACATCGGCAAGATCAGGGTCGGGCAGTCCGTCCAGTTTACCGTCGATGCCTACCCGGACAGCACATTTCCCGGTGGGGTGGCGGAGATCCGGAATGCACCCACGACGATCCAGAACGTGGTCACCTATGACGTCGTCGTCAAGGTGGCCAATCCGGAGCTGAAGCTGAAACCCGGCATGACCGCCAATGTTTCCATCATCACCGCTTTAGAAAAAGGTGTTCTCAAGGTCCCGAACGCCGCCCTCCGTTTCAAGTGGCCGCCGGCGGGCGCTGTGCCCGACCAGGAAAGCGCGAGGGCAACGGGTGCGGGCCGTCCGCAGGCGGTCCGTGCAACGAACGGGGCGAAGACGCAGGGCGTCTGGGTTCTCGACGGGCAAAAACCCCGCCGGGCGCCCCTGACCCTGGGGATCAGCGACGGGAATGAGACCGCCGTCCTCTCCGAGGAGCTCAAGGAGGGGGATGCGGTGATCCTCGAGGCGACGGGACAGGCGAAAACGAGCGCCTCACCGCCCGCCGGCGGGCCGGGTATCTTCCGCTGAAGAGCGGGGAGGATGACCCTCCGCATGGCAGACATCGGGTATGCGGGGACAGGATAACGCCATGGCATTGATCGAGACGCAACATCTGACGAAGGTCTACGAACTGGGAGACAGCGCCGTCCGCGCCATGGACGATGTATCCCTGACGGTGGCGAACGGGGAATTCGTGGCCATCATGGGCCCATCGGGCTCAGGCAAGTCCACCTTCATGAACGTGATCGGCTGCCTTGATGTGCCGACCGGCGGGAAATACCTGCTGGACGGAATGGATGTCGGTGATCGGGATCGGGACGAATTGGCGGAGATCCGCAATAAAAAGATCGGATTTGTTTTTCAGGGGTTCAATCTCCTTCCCCGCACCTCCGCCCTGGAGAACGTGGAATTGCCCATGCTCTATGACGGGTGCCCTCCGCGGGAACGCCGGCAGCGGGCCATGGAAGCCCTGAAGGCGATGGGCCTGGAAGGGCGGGAGCACCACCATCCGAACCAGCTCTCCGGCGGTCAGCAGCAGCGGGTGGCGATCGCGCGCGCGCTGGTGAACCGGGCGCCGTTGATTCTGGCCGACGAGCCGACGGGGAATCTCGACACCCGGTCCAGCGTCGAGATCATGGAGCTTGTCGTGAAGCTCAACCGGGAGTCGGGGATCACGATTATCCTCGTAACCCACGAGCCGGACATTGCCGCCTTCAGCCGGCGGATCATCAAATTCCGGGACGGGCTCGTCGTCAGCGACGAGCCCGTCAAACAGGCGGAACAGCAGGTTAAAGATCCATGAAAAACGGTTGCCGACGGACGGAAACGCGAATGATTGGACGGAGGCACGGATGATCAGCATACCCTCAACTCTCAAGATATCGCTCCGCGCCCTCCGGGTCAACAAGATGCGCTCTGCGCTGACCATGCTCGGGATCATCATCGGCGTGGGTGCGGTAATCACGATGCTCGCCGTTGGGACCGGCGCAAGTGAGAGGATCTCCGAGCAGATGGCAAGCATCGGCAGCAACCTCCTGATCATCATGCCGGGGAGCAGCACCTCCGGCGGCATCCGTATGGGAAGCGGAACGCAGTCGACCCTGACGCAGGATGACGCCGAAGCCATCGCCCAGGAGTGCCCGGCCGTTTCCGATGTTGCCCCCATTTACAACGGCGCGGCCCAAGTGGTTTACGGCAATCAGAACTGGTCGACGGGGATCTCCGGGACCACACCCGGTATCCTGCCCGTCCGGGACTGGTCGCTCTCCTCTGGAAGGGCCTTCACGGAGCAGGACGTGCGGAACGCCACCAAGGTTTGTCTCCTGGGGCAGACCATCGTGGACAGTCTCTTCGGCAACGCGGACCCTGTGGGCCAGATCATCCGGATCAAGAAGGTTCCCTTTATGGTCATCGGCGTCCTGGCGAAAAAGGGTCAATCGAGCAATGGCCAGGATCAGGACGACACGATCCTCGTTCCTCTCACGACGGCGCAGAAAAAGATTTTCGGGACGCCTTTCGTGGGGATGGTCCGGTCGATTACCGTGAAGGCGAGAGGCGCCGATGAACTGGCGGCGGCGGAAGGGCAGATCAACGAACTGCTCAGCCAGCGCCACCGGATCGGCCCCCGTCAGGAGATGGATTTCACGGTGCGGAACCTTACCCAGATGATGGAGGCCAGAGAGCAGTCCACCCAGGTTATGGGTCTCCTGCTGGCGGCGATCGCATCCGTCTCTCTGCTGGTGGGGGGCATCGGCATCATGAACATCATGCTCGTCTCCGTGACGGAACGGACCCGGGAGATCGGCATCCGCATGTCCGTGGGGGCCAAGACCTGGGATATCCGGCTGCAGTTCATCATCGAGGCGCTGACGCTCTCCCTCATCGGCGGCGTTGCCGGCATCATCCTCGGCATTTCGGGGTCGAAGATTCTTTCGGCCCTGGTCGGCTGGGCGACCGTCGTTTCCCCGCTGTCCGTCCTCCTGTCCTTCAGCTTTTCCGGCCTTGTAGGGCTCTTCTTCGGTTTCTATCCCGCCTACAAGGCGTCCCTGCTCAACCCCATCGACGCCCTGCACTACGAGTAAAGGCCCCCAGCGCCATGCCTGCGGGGAGCGGTCCGCCCTACCCCCGGAAGGTCATTTTGAGTTCGAGGACGCCGGTATCGATCGCCGACTCAATGTCGGCGCCTGACTTCTCGAAGACGTGGAGCATCGGCTCGTTGTCCGAAATCACGGCCGCCGTAAAGCCCAGGAGCCCCTGCCTTTTGGCGAGATAGGTCAGGTAGCGGAGGAGCTCCGTCCCGATCCCCCGGTTCTGGTGATCATCGCGGACCATGAAGGCCACGTCGGCGGTGTGCGTCGCCTCGATGATGACGTACTGTCCCACGCCGACGATGATCTCCTTCTTCCCCTTCCGGACGATGGCGAGGATGGTCATCTTCTTCGTATAATCGATGATGACGAATTCCTGGAGCCGCTCGTGGGGCATGTCCTTCCGGAAGGAGATGAAGCGGCGGTGGAGGCTCCGGTCGGACAGCGAATAGATGAACTCCTTGAGGAGGGGCTCGTCACTGATCTTGACCGGCCGGAAGAAGATGTCCAACCCCGTCTTCGTATTTTTGCAGGTCTCCAACTCCTCCGGATACTCCCCGCCCTTCCCCGGGATGAAGGCCTGGTCATGGAAGATGAAGCCGGCCTTCTTCGCCTCCGCGACCAGCCAGGGACGGAAATCGGGGTGGGCGATGGCGATCAGTTCCATCGCCCGCTCCCGGATGTTCTTTCCGTGGAGGTAGGCGATCCCGAATTCGGTCACGACATAATGGATGTCGCCGCGGATCAGAGAGGCCCCGGCGCCCTCCCCGAGAAAGGGGACGATCCGGGAGACCCGGCCGTGATCCGCCGTGGACTGGATGGCGAGGATCGTCTTCCCGTTTTTGGCCAGGACGGCGCCGCGCATGAAGTCGGCCTGCCCTCCGATCCCGCTGTAGAAGGTCCGGCCGATCGATTCCGCCGTCGCCTGGCCGGTCAGGTCGATCTCCAGGCCGGTGTTGATCGCCGTCATGTTCTCGTGCTGGGCGATGACCAGCGGGTTGTTCGTGTAGTCGATGGTCTTGAACTCCACGAGCGGGTTGTCGTCGATATAGTCGTAGGTCTCCTTGTGTCCCATGCAGAAGGTCGCGATGGTCTTGCCGCGGTTGATCGACTTGCAAGAATTGTCGACCACCCCGCGTTTCATCAACTCGACGATCCCGTCGGAGATGAGCTCGGTATGCACCCCGAGGTGTTTCTTGTCCGCAAGGTTCAAAAAGAGGGCGTCCGGGATGATCCCGTAGCCGATCTGGATCGTGTCCCCGTCCTGGATGAGATGGGAGACATATTTCCCGATCCGCTGCACGATCTCCCCATACTTGCCCGCGTCGTATTCCAGAAGGGGTTCGTCGTGGGGCAGGATGAAGTCCGCCTCCTCGATCCGGATGAACCCTTCCCCGTGGGTGCGGGGCATCGCCCGGTTCGCCTGGACGATGACGAGCGAGGCCGCCTCCGTCGCCGCCTTGACGATATCCACGCTGACGCCGAGGCTCAGGCAGCCGTGCTTGTCCGGGAGCGAGGTCTGGATCAGGGCGACGTCGATCGGCACCATCCCCCGGCGGATCAGATCCGGAACCTGGGAGAGGAAGACGGGGGAGTAGTCGGCCAGACCCCGGTTGACCGCCTCCCGGGTCGTGTTGCCGATGAAGAAAGAGTTGTGGCGGAAGTTCCGTTTGAACTTCACGTCGGTGTAGGGGGCAACCCCGAGGGTCCAGACCTGGAGGACCTCAGCGTCATAGAAGGCAGTGGGATGGGATTCGACATAGTCGATCAGGGTGCGGACCAGATGCTGGGGCTCGCCGCAACCCGTGCTGATAAAGATCCGGTTTCCCCGGCGGATATGGTCGAACACCTTTTCTTCCGGCGCGAACTTCTCCGGATAGCGCGTCCGCCATGTATCGAGCAGATCTTCCGTCGTTTCCGTAGGGTCACCTCCCGAACATTTTGCGATCTATACCATGAATGCGGGCCGAACGGAAATCCCCTTCCGCCATCCGCCGGCAGAACGTCCGGGGGCGAATCCATCCTCTTTCACGTCTCCGCCCACTCTTCGGACAAGACCTCCGCCTGTTCGAGAACCGTCTGCGTCGCCTTCTCCTGCTTGTCCGGCGGGTAACCGTACTTCCGCAGGATGCGCTTGACCACAACACGGAGTTGAGCCCGCACGTTCTCGCGGAGTGTCCAGTCGATGGTGACGTTCTTTCGGACGGTCGCCACCAGCTCGCGGGCGATGGCCTTCAAGGTTGGCTCGCCGAGCACCTTGACCGCGCTGTCGTTGGTCTCCAGTGCGTCGTAGAAGGCCAGTTCGTCTTCGGACAGTTCCATCGCCTCGCCACGCGCGCCGGCATTGCGCATCTCCTTCGCCAGCGCGATCAGTTCTTCGATCACCTGGGCCGTTTCGATCGCCCGGTTCTGGTACTTGCGCACGGCCTGTTCCAGCAGCTCCGCAAAGGAGCGCGCCTGGACGATGTTCCGCTTTGAGCGTATCCTGATCTCGCCGGTCAGGAGCTTGCGGAGCAGCTCGACGGCAAGGTTCCGCTGGGGCATGCCGCGCACCTCGGCCAGAAATTCGTCGGAGAGGATCGAGATGTCCGGCTTTTTGAGTCCGGCCGCGGCAAAAATGTCCACCACCTCATCGGAGGCGACGGCCTTCGAGATGATCTGCCGGATGGCGTGTTCGAGCTCTTCGTCAGTCTTGCGCTCGCCCGGCGTACCCTTGGCCAGCACCGCGCGGACGGCCTGGAAGAAGCCGACGTCGTCGCGGATGCGCAGCGTCTCCATGTGCGGCACGGCGAGCGCGAAGGCCTGCGAAAGGTCCGTGACTGCGCTGAGCAGGCGCGCCTTGCCGTCATCCTGGGCGAGGATGTATTCCTGCGCGGCGGGCAGGACCGAGAGGCGATCCTGCGGCTTTCCCGTGATCCAGCGGGTCCAGTCGAAGCCGTGGAAAAGGCCCCGGCAGATCTCGTATTTTTCCAGCATGACGGCCACGGCCTCCGCCTGATCGATGGCGGTCTTGCCGGTGCCGCCGCTCTCCGTGTAGGTCGCAAGCGCCTGTCTGAGCTCGTCGGCGAGCCCGAGGTAGTCCACGACCAATCCGCCCGGCTTGTCCTTGAATACGCGGTTGACACGGGCGATGGCCTGCATCAATCCATGCCCGCGCATCGGCTTGTCCACGTACATGGTGTGCAGGCTTGGCGCGTCAAAGCCGGTGAGCCACATGTCGCGCACGATGACGATCCTGAAGGAGTCCTTCGGGTCGCGGAACCGTTGGGCCAGCGCCTCCCGGCGCGGCTTGTTGCGGGCGTGCCCGGCGACGCGCGGCCCCTCGGACGCATTGCCGGTCATAACGACCTTGATCACGCCCTTGTCGTCCTCCTCGTCGTACCAGGCAGGACGGAGCTTCAGGATCTCATCGTACAGATCCATGCAGATACGCCGGCTCATGCAGACGATCATGGCCTTGCCCTCGTCGCCCATCTGCCGGAACATCGCGTCGGCGCGCCGCTCGAAGTGGTCCACCAGGTCGTGCGCGATGAGCCTGATCCGGTTTTCCGATCCCACGACGGCTTCGAGCTGCGCCCACCGAGTCTTGAGCTTCTCCTTGCGTTCGATCTCCTCCCCTTCGGTAGCCTCCTCGAACTCGGGATCGATCTTTGGGCGTTCGGAATCCTTGAGCTCCAGCCTGGCGAGCCTGCTTTCGTAGTAGATCGGAACGGTGGCCTTGTCGATGACCGCCCGCTGGATATCGTAGATGCTGATATAGTCGCCGAAGACGGCGCGCGTGTTGGCGTCGGTGTGTTCGATGGGGGTGCCGGTGAATCCGATGAACGACGCATTCGGCAGCGCATCGCGCATGTGCCGGGCGAAGCCGTCGATGAAATCGTACTGGCTGCGGTGCGCCTCGTCGGCGATGACGACGATGTTGCGCCGCTCCGAGAGCACCGGGTGACGGTCTCCCTTCTCTTCGGGGAAGAACTTCTGGATCGTGGTGAAGATCACGCCGCCGGAGGCGACCTTCAGCTTCTCGCGCAGGTCGGCACGGTCCGCCGCCTGAACCGGCGGCTGGCGCAATAGATCCTTGCAGCGGGCGAAGGTGCCGAAGAGCTGATCGTCAAGGTCGTTGCGGTCGGTCAGCACCACGATCGTCGGGTTGGCCATCGCCGGGTGCAGGATCACGCGGCCCGCATAAAAGGCCATGGTCAGGCTCTTGCCCGAACCCTGGGTGTGCCATACCACGCCCACGCGCCGGTCGCCGGGATTGCCGCCCGGTTTGTGTCCTGCCTCGTAGCGCCCCGGCAGTTCCGTCCATACATCGGCGGCAATAGACCGTGCCGCACGGAGCGTCTCCTCCACCGCTACATTCACCGCGTGGAATTGGTGGTAGCCCGCCATCTTCTTGGTGAGCTTACCGCCGCCCGCATCCTCGAACACGATAAAGTGCCGCACGAGAGCGAGGAACCTTCGCCGGTCGAAGACCCCTTCCAGGACCACCTGCAACTCGGCCAGGATCGGCGCCGCGTCATCCCGCCCCGTGATCGTCCGCCAGGGTTTGAACCACTCCTTCCCAGCTCCGAGCGTCCCGATTCTCGCCTGCACGCCGTCGGAGACAACCAGCGCGGCGTTGGTGGCGAAAAGCGAGGGAATCTGCACCTGGTAGGTCTGAAGCTGCTGGTACGCGCTCCAGACAGTGGCGTTCTCATCCGCCGGATTCTTGAGTTCGATCACCGCGAGCGGCAACCCGTTCACGAACAGCACCACGTCCGGTCGGCGCGTGTGCTGCCCCTCGGCCACTGTGAACTGGTTGACGGCAAGCCAATCGTTGTTGTCGGGTCGGTCGAAGTCAATGACTTGAGCCTGGGCGCCGGCGATGGACCCGTCCTTCCGGCGATACTCGACCGTGATCCCATCGACGAGCATCCGGTGAACGGCGCGGTTACGTTCCACCAGCGACGGCGCATCCGCCCACACGAGCTTGCGGAAGGCGTCTTCCAGCGCCTCGGCAGGCAGGCTGGGATTCAGGCTCACAAGCGCTTGCCGCAAGCGCCGCTCCAGCACCACGTCGCGATAGTTGGGATCGCTGCGTTCGGCCTCGGGCATACCCGCCGCGATCTCGGGACCGTTCAGCACGACGTAGCCCAGCCCCTCAAGCCAGGCGAGGGCGGCTTCTTCAACGATGGATTCGGTGAATTTGGTTGCTTCTATTCCCATTGGTTTCTCACGGTGAAGACACAACATTTCATGTCCAATATCTCGGCGTTAAATTTTTCTTTACACACGAATCAATTTAGAGTAGAGAGTAGCCAAGAGCTTATAAAATAAAAAGGTTCCACCCTGGTGACAAGAGCCCATGGGGCTCTCTCGAAAGAGTAGCCGGGGTGGTCGCATTTTAGTAATAAGTCCGATCTCCGGTCTTGAAGATATCAAATTCGCTCCGAATGACCGATTGAATCTGTTCATAAGAGCGTTCATCACCCCTATCCCATTTACGATATATCGCCCAATTACAGTAATCGGCAATCTGCAGATCAATGTTTGACTTCGAATCGTGATGAAAAATCCGGTAAGGCAATTTTTTTGGCAGCATCTTGGCGATTGTCATTTTCACTGTCTTCTCGACGGCCTTGCGCCTGCGGTTCACCGGAATTCGATCCGTAAACACGATCACCTCTTTGTAACAGGACAAATTGAATCCTCCCAGTACATACTTCAACAAATAACCGAGCATTTCCGGGTAAAAACGTTCCTCAATCCGTAAGGCAGGCCCTGTTTTTCGTTTTTCAACCACGAGAGTATCGACACGGACGTCGGTCAGGTTACGCCTGATGATATCAAAGACACTGTTGCGGACAGCTTGCGTATCTTCAGAAGCATGAAAATATTCGATGTCCATCCCCGTCTCGGCAAGGTCGTATTTCAATTCTGTCAGCTCTTTGTAGGCAAGAAACGGCCGTTCCTTCGTCACACTCGATAGTAAAAAATAACGCGTACCCATTGGAGAAAAATCAAGATTGCCGGCTTCATCCAGGAAGATATAGAGAAAACGACTATTCATGCATTCTTACCTTTCGATTCAAATCATGGCAAGTGCACCAGGGCGATCATAGAGCCACCTAAACCATCCGAGGCTTTTCAGACAGGCGGGGGGGGCATCATCAACAATGGATTCAGTGCGCCTTTCGTTAATGCGCCGGCGCGTCTCGGCGAAAAGCGAGCGTGGAAACACCAACCCCTGTCCGGTCCAGTTCGACTTCTCCACAATACGCAGGCCTTCCGGCTCGCCGGAGGGGATGAAGATGCGTACGGAAAACCCAGTTGTTGTCTTGGCCATCACTGCCTCCCTTCGATGAATCTCTCCGCATCCTGCACGCGCAGCTCGCCGGAGATGAGCTTGGGCAGCAGCGTGTCGCGTAGGGCGGCGAGGGTGCGGGATTCGTTCTCGTTTGCCAAGATGCGGTTGAAAAGAGGTGCGACGAGCAAATGGTAGCAAGAACGAAGCTTTGCTGGAGGCACCAGAACGCGTAGCTGAGCGAAACGCCCCGTGCTCAGATTGGTGAGTACCGATCCACCACTTCCACCTGCTCTAATCTCGTCACCGAGGTTACGCAAAGACCAATACCAAAGGTAGGTTTCATCACTTCTGGCCGGAACGACGGTGTTGATTTGCTGATTTGTTTGTGCTTCCTCTGTGGTAATTACAACCAGTCCAGGGGTAGCGATACAGCTAACGCATATTGCGCCGCCTGGGAGCGTCTTCTTCTGTTGCGACGCTGTCCCAGCTCGAGAAAGCTGTTTCTGCTGCGTCATGGTCGCGAAAATCTTTCCATGCATATCGGGAATGGTAATAAAAGGCACATCGTGGCCGTAATACTCCGACACCTGCGTCGAAGGTGTCTTCCCACAAATGACATTTCCGATGTCCGCTACGTGCCACACCCCCCATCCCTTTGGAGTCTCGCCCAGTTCCGAGTCCTCGAAGGAATTGGGGAACAGGTCAGCCAAGGGCTTAGGCAGGCCGGGGTCGCTGCCTGCGGCCTTGGCGCGGACGGGATCGAAGTCCACGAACCACGACTTGAAGAGTGCCCGCGCCATCTCCGCCAGCGTCTCATTCGTCCGCCGGTTCAGCTCGCTCTTGTCGTCTAGTGTGCCAAGGATGTGGGCGATGGCGCGCTGTTCGGAAAGCGGTGGAATTGGGATTTCGATTCTGTTGATGTCTCTTATTGGGAGTTGCGGTTGTGCACTTCCAGTCCGAAGCGCTGAAACTTGCGAATGAAAGAGTGCTGACCTAACAAAAAAGTACAGGTATCGGGGTGATAAGGCTGGGGTTTGCGCCCGAAAAATCACCATCCCTGAGTTGATTCGAATGTTATCGAACGGGACTGAATCATCAAAGTAAGCCACATTCCCAACAGTTCCCCTGGTGGTCAAGATCACGTCGTTTCTGACCAGCTTACCCTTACGTAACGAAGCGTCTTTCTCTGGGGTGATGAAAGCACAATCGGAGAACCTAAACCCTTCGGTCGTAACGTTCCCGGCATTCAGGAATAAGCAATGACCCATTGCTGAAAATTCGGCCTGATTCGGATAGTTCGTTCCGCGATCACCATCAATGATCTCAAGCGGAGCCTCCCCAAGATTCAAGACTCGCCACTCACCCGCCATAGCCGATATCCTCCCTCATCTTCTCTTCCAAAAACCGCTGGATATCTTCCTTTTTGGGCAGTTCGAGCTGGTACATGGAGACAAAGAGGTGGTTGTCCATGCCGGCGATGGCGCATTCGACCAGGGCGTGGTCTTTTTGCGTACACGGCAATTGTGGGGACACTGTCCCCACAATCTCGTGGTAAAAGCGACAGAGATATAGGATAGCGTGATGCACCCAAGGGACTAAAATGCCATACCTTACCCCTGAATTCAGGATCATTTCTTTGCCTTCTCCGCATGAAACCCGATTTGACGGCGCTTATGTACTGGTGGCGCCATCAGTTGACGAATGGCATCGAAAACCGCCTTGAATTGGATATCATACTTCTTCTCCAACGCTGCAAGTTTGCTCGCGAGATCCGCGTTCGTCTGCAACATCTGCCGTAACCGCACAAACGCCCGCATGATCTCGATATTCACCCGTACCGCGCGGGGACTGCGCAGCACGCTCGAAAGCATAGCCACCCCTTGTTCGGTGAAGGCGTAGGGTGCAACTCGGCGGCCGCCACGACCAGTGGGCTTTGAGATCACAGATTGTGATCTCAAAAACTGGGACTCCTCAAAAACTTGAGGTGCCAAATTGTGACCTCAAGACCCCAAACTATGTTTCATTGCCATAGCCAAGCTCCTTCAGATTGGCGGCAATGGCGGCATCCAGCTTGGCGGCCTCGGCCTGCTGCTGTCGCAAGGTCGCGGTGAGTCGCTTCATTTTCTCCGGGAATGGTTCCCCGTCGGCCTCCTGTGCCTCCGCGCCCACGTAGCGCCCGGGGGTGAGCACGTGCCCGTGCTTGCGGATGTCGTCGAGCTTCGCGGCCTTGCAGTAACCGGGAACGTCTTCGTAAATGCCGACCCCACCCTCTCTCTGGAGGAGAGGGGATGAAATGGGGTCGCCGCGCCAGGCGTGGTAGGTTCCGGCGATCTTCGCGATGTCGCCGTCGGTCAGCTCGCGGTGCACGCGGTCCACCATCGAGCCCATCTTCCGCGCGTCGATGAAGAGCGTTTCGCCGCGCCGGTCACGGAAGCGGCCGTTCCGCTTGTTGCGTGCAAAGAACCACAGGCAGACCGGAATCTGCGTCGAGTAGAAGAGCTGGCCCGGCAGCGCCACCATGCAGTCCACCAGATCCGCCTCGATGATCGCCTTGCGGATCTCACCCTCGCCCGACTGGTTGGAGGACATCGAGCCGTTGGCGAGAACGAAACCGGCCAGACCCGTGGGCGCCAGGTGGTGAATGAAGTGCTGCACCCAGGCGAAGTTGGCGTTGCCCGCGGGCGGCACGCCGTAAACCCAGCGTTTGTCATCCTTCAAGAGCTCGCCGCGCCAGTCGCTGTCGTTGAAGGGCGGATTGGCCAGAACGTAGTCGGCCTTGAGATCGGGGTGCCGGTCGTTGTGGAAGGTGTCGCCGTGGCCGATCTGGGCGTCGATCCCGCGGATGGCGAGGTTCATTTTGGCCAGGCGCCAGGTGGTGTAGTTGGACTCCTGGCCGTAGATGGAGATGTCGCCGAGCTTGCCGCTGTGGGCCTCGATGAATTTCTCGCTGGAGACGAACATGCCGCCCGAGCCGCAGCAGGGGTCGTATACGCGGCCCTTGTAAGGCGCAAGCATCTCGACCAGCACGCGCACAACGCGCGAGGGCGTGTAGAACTGCCCGCCGCTCTTGCCCTCGGCGCTGGCAAAGCGAGCGAGAAAGTATTCATACACACGGCCGAGCGTGTCTTTGGCCCGGTCAGCCGCACTGCCGAGCGCGATGTCGCTGACGAGGTTGATGATCTGGCCGAGCCGCTGCTTGTCGAGCCCGGTGCGGGCGAAATCCTTGGGAAGCACGCCTTTGAGCGAGGGGTTGTCGCGCTCGATGGCGCTCATCGCGTCGTCCACCAGCGTGCCGATGGAGGGCTGCGGGGCGCTGGCCTTCAGGTGCTGCCAGCGCGCCTCCTTCGGCACCCAGAAAATGCTGACCGCCCGGTACTCGTCGGGGTCTTCGGGGTCCGCGCCTTGCACTTTCTGCGATTCCAGTTCGGCATGTTTCGCCTCAAAGGCGTCGGAGATGTACTTGAGGAAGATCAGCCCGAGGACGACATGCTTGTATTCGGCTGCGTCCATGTTATTGCGGAGGCCGTCGGCCATCTGCCAGAGCTTGGCTTCGAAGCCAAGGTTGGCGCCGGTGTCATGGTTCCGGGACTTGGTTTTTGCCATTCATTCTCCTATGGCCTGGTGCGCATTCAGGGAATGGGATCGCGGTAAGGGTCCAGTTCTCAAATGATGCTCTATCGTCGGTCATTTTTATGCCTCAGGATGTTGTGAAGCCTTGAAGACCGAAGCCGCAAATGTAGACTTATGGTTATGGTGAACGCGTCAAGGACGACGCACCATGATTCTGAAAGGTGGTCCGAAAAGCGAGGTTATCGAACCACCTTAGGGCCGGTTTGTCAATAATATTTCATGCAAGCGGTACCGGATCCATCCGCGCCCGGAGGATCAGGCGGGAAAGAGCCAGTGCCGGAACTGAGCATCTTGTCCGGAGGTGATCGCCGCCATCCGTTCGGTAAGCCTTCGCGTGACCGGTCCGGGGACCTCCTTCAGAATCCGGTCTCCCACCTGCCGGACCGGGAGAAGCTTGGTCGACGTGGCGGAGAAGAAGATCTCATCCGCCTCATCGAGCGTCCCTGGGTCTAGGTTTCCGGTGAAGGTTTCAATCCCCATCGTCCCGACAACCTCCAGCAGGGTTTTGCGGGTAATGCTCTGCAGAACCGCCCCCAAGGCCGATGTCTCGAGCCGGCCTTTGCGGACCAGGAAGAGCGATTCGGTCCCTCCCTCGGCGATAAATCCCTGCGTATCAAGCAGGATCGCATAATCAAACCCCTTCTCCCGCGACTCCATCCGGGCCACCATCCCGTTGACATAGTTGGCCGCCACCTTCGCTTCGATCGGAACGGTCCGGGGGTCGAGCCGTCGCCAGCGCGAGACGCAGGCGGTCACGCTCCGGGGCGCGGATCCCACCGGTTGACCGGACGCCTCTTCCGCAGAAAACGGACAGACGGCCACCTGGAATTTCCGCTGGGAGGGGAGAATCTTGAAGGAGATCTCGGGGTAGAAACCATACAGCTTGAAAAGGCCGCTCTTCATCCCGCTTCGCTTCACCAGCGTCAGAATAGCCTCCTGCAACGCGTCCTGCGTGAGGGGCGGTTCCATCTCGAGCAGGGATGCCGATTTCCAAAAACGGGAAAGGTATTCGTCGAGACGAAAAACGGCCGGTCCGGCCGGAGTGTCGTGAAATCCGATCACCTCGAAGATCGCCGAACCCCTCCCGAAGCTGTGCGACATGACATGGACGTTCGCCTCGTCCCAGCGGCAAAACTCTCCGTTGAAATAGACCTCGCGTTCGTTGAACATTCTTTTTCCTCCTCAAGGCTCCGCCTGATCAGCAGGCGGCAGCAGTTTGTGATATTCTCCCGACTGTACAGGGTCAGCTCGTCCCGGTAGAACTCGTCTACGATCTCGGCAACGACAGTCTCCCCGTCCCGTGAATCGTCTCTTAGCCTCTCCCGGAGTCCGGCCGCCGACCTTCGGGCCAGGACGAAGGCCTCGGCCGCGTCTTCCGTCCGCATAAACCAGTGATGCCCCAGGCCGAGGATCTCCGGCCGGAGGGATTCGAGGCGGTCCAGCGTGGCCATGTATTCCCGGTAGCCGGTGAAAAAGACCGGAAAGAACCCGCCTCCGGAATAATGGAAACCGAGACAGTCGGATGCCAGCAAGGTCTTCTCCTCGGGAACGAAGACCGCCAGGTTTCCCGGGGAATGTCCCCGGACTTCAAGGAAACGGAGCGTCACGCCTCCGAGATCCAATTCCTCGCCGTCTTTGCAGATCAGAGCATCCTCAAGGTCCGGCACCTTCTCCATTGGGGTGCAGCCGACGGGATATCCCTGCGCCGCGAGGTATGCCGCCATGTGGCGGTCTTCAGCCACAATCGACTTCGTCGTCCGCGGATGGGAGAGAAACGCCGCGGCGCCCTCCCCCGTGAGGACCCGGATGCCGGAATATCTCTCCCGGAGGAAACCGATACCCGTCAGGTGATCGCCGTGGGGATGGGTAATCACGATGAAATCCGGGGTCACTCCCAGCCGGTCAAGCCGGCGGACGACCTCATCGGCCGTGGCGGAGATCCCCGCTTCGATCAGCGCGGAGAAACGATCGCCACGGACGAGGTAGACGGGGAACGGCCCGTTTCCCAGAACTCGGATGCGCCCGGAAAGTTGCTGCGGAAAAGGGCGGCAATTTTTTTGATTTCTGCTATCCATAGCCGGCGTCCCGTCTGGACCGGATGGTCCAACAGCGCGAACTTTATCAGAAGCCCGGGATGATTACAACCCTTTGGAACCTCGTTCGCACCGAAAAAACGAACCCCTCGTCACGATGGAGCGCGTCACGCTGCGCATGGGAGACCGGATGCTCCTCCCCGGGACATCCTGGGAGATCCGGAAGTTCCTGATCGCCCGGGCGATGGTCAAGTCGCCGGAACTCCTTATCCTGGACGAACGCTGCCAGGGGCTGGACCGTTCCAACCGGGAACGGGTGGTTGCGCTGATGGAAGGGATCGGGAAAGGGACGGAAACGGACTTGATCCACGTTACGCACCACGAGGAGGAGCTGATCCCCTGCATCCATCGAGAGCTTTGAAAAATACCCCCACTTTGTCATTCCCGCGTAGGCGGGAATCCAGAAGGTTTTGAAAAGACTAGACATGATGGC
>PLLC01000035.1 GCA_003141195.1 Syntrophaceae bacterium | reverse complement strand
ATGTTACGTATAGGTAGGTGAAGTCAGTCAAGGTTAGATTCAATATTATCAGATAAAAGTACGCATAAATCGTTGCGCCACGATGTTGCACGAGAGATGAGGGTAGGTCCCTCGAAGTCGGCTTGCAGGAGCGGGCTTCAAACCGCCTCACGCTGCTTGGGATTGAAAGGTCCCAGGTGGTGAGCGGATGAGGAAAAGGCGTACAAAGATACGTCAGGTAAGGATCAAGAAGGTGAGCGATGAGCGAACCAATGTAAGCGTCGAAAGCGTACACGGATGGTGTCAAAATTGGGGCCTCGGTTTAGCTCCAAGATTAGCGTAGGAGGGACCTGCTTACTGCCTGCGCGGCACCCGGCGTACAGTTGGCACGAGCTTGATTTGGGCTCTCGTGTGGAACGTGGGAACCCTTCACGGGATGATAAGAGAAAACCCTATAAGTATAGCCCACGAAAGGGGAAAGTATCGATGCCTTTGAAGGGGACGGATCATCCTGTAGTAGTGATGAAATTCCTGTAATGGGAATGGAGCGAAGGGGATGAGTCAGCTCAAAGAGGGCAATGGCCAACCAGATTATTGGGAGGAGCCCTATCTCTCTGCGTCTACTTGAAGTCGAGAGGCTTCAAGAAAATGGCTGACACGAGCCGTATGAGTCGAGAGGCTCACGTACGGATCTGTGGGGGACTGGAGGTGAGATTCCTCCGGTCTACCCGGCGATGAACTATTTTTCGCAACACCCCATGCATTCCCGACTGTAAGGAGAGAATTGTCCGGTTGCAGACGGTGATCGTGTTATCCCCTTCCTGCCTGCGCCATTACCCTGCCGGGGAAAGTATCCGGGCCGCGTGTACCCTGAAGATGGATGGGAAACAATATCCTGTTCGGAATGGGCGTCCTGCCGGTTTGCGGCGGTCCGGTTCTGTAAAATCAGACGACCGTTGATTTTTAGTGATCCTGAATTTTGTGGCGTTGAAAGTCCTTTTGGGATATGCAACGTAGGCCATTTTATTCCGGTGAGACGGTCCCCCGATTTCCGCAATAAGGATGTTCCGTCTGCAAACCATCGGTTCGCGGCGGTTGTGAATCGATCGGAGAGGGGTGGTGTTCCGAGACGTGACGGGAGCAGGGTCCGGCGGTAAATCTCATATCGACAGGGACCAGCGGATGTGGTTGCCCCGGCCCGGTGAATCCGTCACAAGGGTTGGAGTTTTAACTTTATGAAAGTGCTTCTTATTTCCGCCAATACGACCCATGCCCCGCATCCCGTCTACCCCTTGGGTCTCGATTATCTTATCGGAGCCCTGACGCCCCGGCACGAGGTCCAAATTCTGGACGTGAACGCGGCCGGGGGGGTGGAGCAGATAGAGGCCGCCATGAGGGACGGTAACCCGGAGGTGATAGGCCTTTCCCTCCGGAATATCGATAACGTGGATACACTGGCCGTGAAAAGTTTCGTTCCGGGATATGAACGGATGGTCCGGCTCATCAGGCGTTGCACCGGAGCCCCGATCGTGCTGGGCGGCAGCGGTTTTTCCATTTTTCCCGGTGAATTGATGTCCCTGCTGGGCGCCGATTTCGGCGTCGTCGGGGAAGGGGAGTATATGGCTTCCCTTCTAAATGCCCTCGAAAGGGGAGACGATCCTTCAGCCCTGCCGGGGATCATGATCCGGGGAGGATCCGTCCGGGACCCTGTACCCTGGACGGGCGCCGTCACCAGGCGGATGCGGCCGGTGGACGCCCCGCGCCATTTCTACCTGGAAAGGGGGGGGATCCTGAACCTGCAGACAAAAAGGGGATGCCCCTTCCGCTGCATCTACTGCACCTATCCCCATATCGAGGGGCGCCGGATGCGGTTGGTCCCTCCCGATGAGGTTGCCAGGGAGGCCCGGGGACTTCAGGAGATGGGCGCCCGGTTTCTCTTCATCACCGATTCCGCGTTCAATGCCGATGTCGACCACAGCCTGGCCGTCGCCCGGGCCTTTCGCCGCCGGGGCCTCACCATCCCCTGGGGGGCTTTTTTTGCACCGACGCGCCCGCCCGACGGCTATTACGGCATCCTCGCCGAGGCCGGATTGACCCATGCCGAGTTTGGGACGGAATCCCTTTGCGATCCTCAGTTGAAGCGGTACGGGAAACCGTTCGGCGTGGAGGAGGTATTTGCCGCCCACGGGAGCGCCCGTCGCTTGGGGGTGCACATTGCCCACTATTTCCTGCTGGGAGGGCCGGGAGAAGATGCCCGGAGCCTGGACGAAACCATGAACCGTATGGAAGAGCTGGGAAAGGCGGCATTCTTTCTGTTGTGCGGCGTCCGGATCTTTCCGCATACCCCCCTCTATGACCTTGCCGTGGAGGAGGGACAGATCAGGCCGGATCAGGATCTGCTCTCGCCGGTTTTCTACCGAGCGAAAGGCATCACAACGGAAGCGATCATCGACAGGGTCAAAAGGCAGGCGCGCGGCCGGGTAAACTGGGTCTACGGGGACGGTGGGGAAGAGACGGAGCGGATCGTGACCCGGATGCATGCCCATGGTCGTCCCGGCCCTCTGTGGGAGCTGCTGCTTCGCTGAACTGAGGCCTCCCCGTCAGGAAGAACCGCTCGCGGCGGGTGCATCGCCGTCGCGATTTTTCTTGACACCGTGGTCGATTGACGGTAGTGGAGGCGCATCAAAACAACGACATTGGTTTGTGCAGACAGGAGCAGAGAAGAAATATACAATCTCATCAAGGTCTTTTTTTACGGAAGAGTTTAAAATTCCCGCGGAGAAGGTTGTACCGGTGGCGAATCTCTTCGCGGATCTTGACCTGGACAGCATCGACGTACTGGATATGTTGGGGATGCTGGAGGGGCGGCTGGACATCGAGGTGCGCGAAGGGGATCTGAAGACGATCCGGACGGTCCGGGATGTGGTTGATTACATCTGCCGGAAGGTCGAAGAGCGGGGGAAGGCATGACTGCACGGTTTCGTCATGAACATCTGCCGTTGTCGGGGAAGACGGAGCACGTCGCCGCCGCGGCGCGATTCCCGGGCGATTCGGACTGGTTTTCCGGTCATTTCCCGGGAAATCCGATCGTGCCGGGGGTGGCGCTCATCGCCCTGGTGGCGGAAGCCGTCATCGAACGGGAACGCGGCGAGGGACGGTCCCTGGCGATCACGGGCGTCCGCAGGGTCCGGTTTCGTATGCCCGTCAGGCCGGACGACGAGGTGACCCTGGAGGCAACCCGGATGCCCAATCCGCAAGGACCGGCCTACGCTTTTACCGTTTGTCTTGCCGGCGAAACGGTCTGCAGCGGTGTCCTGATAGCGGCGATCATTCCGTCGTGATCGGCGCGGCCCGCGACCGCCGGGCAAAAAAATCCTGATAAAAATTCCTTGACAAGCCGGGGGATTTTTAATGAAAGTACCGCCATGCAATCGACGCTCCCGGTATCGGGGCGAACATGAACGGTTGCGCGAGGGAGGTTGAACCATGCCGGAGAGCAAAGAGACCCGGGAACGGATCCTCCAGATTGCCTCGATCATCATCGAGGAGCTCAAGTTGGAAGAGATCACGCCGGAGTCATTCGATCCCGATCTGGATCTGGTGGATGAACTTGGGGTGGACAGCATGGACCTGGCTACCGTGGCCCTGGTTCTTCAGGACGAATACGGCGTCTTCATCGACGAGGACGACTATCCGAAATTGAAGACCGTACGGCTGATCGCCGAATATCTGCAATCCCGCCTGCAGGGGCGAAAGGGTAAGGATGCCTGACGATCGTGAAGGCCGCGGGGATGACGGCGGGAGACCGGCCGGAAGACCGGAAGGACCGGACCATCGGCGATGGAAATTTTCCGAACTGCTGGCGGATCCGGCCGTCAAGGCCCGCTGGGAAACAGTCCGAAAATACTTTTTTCTCCGGGAATCCACGTATGATATGAGCAACCGCTGCAATTTACGTTGCGACGGCTGCTATTACTACGAGGGCGAAAAGCAGCTTGCCCGGGAAAACGGGGATGCCGAGGCCTGGCGGTCGCTCATGCGCGCGGAGAAGGCGCGCGGCATCACCTATGTCGTCCTGGCGGGCGCCGAACCCTCCCTGGTCCCCGGGCTTTTGGAGGTCTGTTTTGCAGAGATGCCCCTGGGCTGCATCGCCACCAACGGCGTCCGCCGCATCGATCCCGCCGTCGGTTACAAGATCCACATCTCCGTCTGGGGGAATGACGCAACCAGCCTCCGTGTGCGCAAGGCTTCGGAACTGCTGGGCCGCCAGATCGAGAACTACCGCGACGACCCCCGGGCCGTGTTCGTTTATACCTTCACGAGCGAAAATATCGATGAGGCGGCCGGCGTCGTTGACGTGCTGACGGCGGCGGAGTGCCGGGTCACCTTCAACATGTTTTCCTCGCCGGTCGGTTACACGGGGCCGCTGCGTCACGACGGGGTCTCCCTGATCCGTACCCGGGGGGTGATGCAGGAGATGATGGCCCGGCATCCCCGGCGCGTCCTCTTCTCCCCTTACAGCGTCGTCGCCCATACGCATGCGCTGGGTCTTCACGATCTGTATGGCTGTTCCTATCCCCGGATGAATCCCTCCACGGATATCGGACTCGGCCGTTCCTTCCGCCAGTTCCGGACCGACCTCACCTGGGATCGGGACGCGGCCTGCTGCGTTCCCGACACGGATTGCGGCGACTGCCGGCATTACGCGGCGGGGAGCGCCGTGGTGACCGCCCGGCTTTACCGGCACGTGACGGATCCATGGACCTTCCGGTCCTGGCTGGACTATGTCGATACCTATTTGGCCGTTTGGGTCATGGGATACGAAAAGGGGGAGAATCTCTGCGCGGAAATGGTTTCCCCCCCCCGGGTGTGAAGAAATCAGGAAGAGATAACGATGCAAACCGTCAGTACGCTATTGGATCAAGACTGGTACGAACGCTACAAGGCGATTTCCCGTCTGAATATCCGCAGTTCCATTTATGATGTCACGAACCAATGCAACCTGCGCTGCAAGGGGTGTTTTTTCTTTTCCTCCGACGAACACAAGGCGGCGCCGGAGGAGGAGGACGTGACGCGGTGGGAGGCCTTCGTGGATAGGGAACAGGCGCGGGGGGTCAATCTGGCCATCCTCATCGGGGGCGAACCGACCCTCTATCTCGATCGCGTCGAGGCCTTCTACCGGCGTCTTCCAACCTACTGCGCCACCAACGGCTTGATCAAGATTCCCCGCGAGAGGTTTCCCGGGATGATGGTGGGCATCTCCCTGTGGGGCGATGAAGAGGACGAAAGGCTTCTCCGGGGGAAGGACGCCTTCGCCGTATCCAGCCGGAATTACGCCGGCGATCCCGATACCTATTATCTTTACACCATCACCCCGCGGCAACTCGGACGGACGGAGCGCATAATCCGGAAGATCGCCGATACCGGGCTCAAGGTCCATATGCAGCTCCTGTCCAACGATGAGGAGGTGGACGGGTTTTCCTGGACGCCTTCCCAGCTCGCGGATATCCGCGTCGAGATGGACGCCATGCTCGAGAGCTACCCCAAGACCGTCATCTCCTGCCGATATTACCACGAGATCATCACCACCGGCCGGATGCTGGGAAGACCCTTCGCGTGGAATGAATGCCCCTCCGTGACGGAACCGCTGGACGATCGAAATCCCCGCCCGAAACGCCTCATCCGGTTCATCCGCTGGGCGGCCGATCTCAAGACGATGCACCGCTGCTGTACCTCTGCCACCCGGGACTGCACGACTTGCAAGGACGGCGCGGCCCACATGAGCTGGGTGATGGTGAACAAAAGGGCGCACATGAGGTCGGCGAAGGATCTCCAGAACTGGATCGAGGTCTATGAGATGTTCGCCAAGCTGTACCGGTTCATCCCCTGGTAGCTGTCAGGCTGTTGAAAAACGCCCGTCTGCTGCGTTTCCCTCATCCTT
>PLLC01000050.1 GCA_003141195.1 Syntrophaceae bacterium | reverse complement strand
GAATATTACCCGGAGAGATTTAAACGTTGGGTGCATGGACAATGGAAGCGGCAGATGCTATAGTGTGGTTGAGGTTATGGAACATGGCCAACACATACACAGCAGTGACAAAGCAGGATGGCGGATGGTGGATCGGATGGATTGAGGAAGTGCAGACATGAAGATGATTCGCACCCAAACAACATTGAAAAAGATGTCCAAAGAGGATGACAGCTTCGTCCGTGCTCCTGAGGCGGAGCGTGTATCGTTCATGTGGGAGTTGACGGCAGAGCTGTGGTCGCTCAAAGGGGCTGAGTATGTTGAACGAAGATTACCGCGACATGTTACACATCTTACTCGGCAATGAGGTCCGTTTCCTCGTTGTCGGCGCCTATGCCTTGGGCGCTTATGGTTATCCCCGCGCAACGGGAGACTTCGACATATGGGTCGATACGTCGCGGGAAAACTCTAAAAAAATCTATGTATCGCTTGCCGAATTCGGTTCTCCACTTGCCGACATTTCAGAGCGGACGTTCACTGAAAAAGGCATTATATTTCAGATCGGCATCGCTCCCCGCCGCATCGATATCATCACCTGCATTGATGGCGTTGACTTCCACGAAGCGTATGAAACAAAAGAAATCATAGAAGTCGACGGCCTGAATATTCCTTTCTTATCCAAAGAAGATCTTATCAAAAACAAGCAGTCGACCGGCCGCGAAAAGGATAAGTTGGACGCTGAGTATCTCTCCGGAAACCACGCAGGATGAAAATTGCCCTGATCTACCCTCCGACCTGCGATCCCACGGCGCCGTATCTCTCGCTTCCGACCCTGATGGGCTACCTGCGGGCGCACGGGGTGGAGGTCTGGCCGATCGATGCGAATGTCGAGGCCTACAGCCGGCTCCTCAGCCGCGAGACCCTGACCGTCCTGGCCGGCCGTGTTGAAGAGCGATGGTCGAAGCTGAAACGTAAATCCGCCCTGAACTACGCCGAACAGCTCGCCGGCGCGGCGCTGTGGGAGGCGCGGGAGGATGCCCGGAATGCCCCCGGCGGTATCGATGATGCCGTCGCCGTCCTCCGGGACCGGTCGGGAGAGCGCTTTTTCGATCCGCCGCAGTATGAAGCGGCGATTGCAACGGTGGAAAGCGCCCTCCGCCTGGTGAGCGCGGCCTATACGCCGCTGTCCCTCGATTTTACGGCGTACCGCACCCCCTTTTCGCTGCTGACAATTCGTGAGATCGAGGAAGACGCCCGCCCCGAAAGGGATCCCTTCCACGAATACTTTCAGGAGCTGTGCGCGCGCCTCGCGGCGGAGTGGGTGGGACTCGTCGGCCTTTCCGTCGCCTTTCCCGGTCAGGTCCAGCCCGCCTATGCTCTGGCTTTCATGATCCGCCGCCTCCTGCCCGGCGTGCATGTCACCGTCGGCGGTCCCGCCATGACGCAGATCCTGCTTCGCCTCCGGGAAACGTTCCTGACACGGGCGCTGAAACCATTCCATTCCGCGGTCCTCTACGAAGGGGAATCGGCCCTCCTGGAGCTGGTCCGGGCGGTGGAACGGGGGGAGAGCCCGGCGGGGATCCTGGAGGGGACAAAAACGACGGACCTGGGCGCCCTGCCGGCCCCCGATTTTGATGGGCTGCCGCTGGAAAAATATTTCTCTCCCGCGCCGGTGCTGCCGTATGACCCGACCCGCGGGTGCTATTGGGGCAAATGCGCCTTTTGCCATTACGGCCTGGCCGAGTGCGGCACCGCCCGCTACCGGGAGCGCCCCGTCGAGCAGGCCGCGGGGCATATCCGCCTCCTGGCGGACCGGTACGGATGCAGGCTGTTCCACTTTTCCCAGGATTCGCTGTCGCCCAAAACGGCGCGCCGTCTGGCGGAGGCGCTGAAATCGGCCCTCGACCCCTCTTCGGGGGGAGAGCCCCCCGTCCGGTGGGCGACGGACATGCGTCCGGAGCCGGCCCTGGATGCGGAATGCTGCCGGGTTCTGGCGGAAGGCGGGGCGCTCGGCATGGCCCTCGGCGTGGAATCGGCCGCCCCACGAGTGCTGCAACTGATCCACAAGGGGCTGTCGGTTCGGGATGCGGCCCTGGCCGTAAAGAACCTTGCCGCTGCCGGAATCGCCGTGGAAGTGATGTGCTTCACCGATTTTCCGACGGAAACCGGCCGGGAGGCGATGATGACCGCCCGCTTCATCGAAGAGTTGCGCGAGAGCATCGCCCTGTTTATCTGCGGCGAGTTTGACCTGGTCGCCGGCGCGCGCGTGGCGCAGCATCCCGGGGATTACGGCATCCGGGAAATGTGGCATGTGGCCGGCGATGAATTTATAACGACGCTGTTTTACGAGGAAGCGGCCCCCTCCAAGACCCCGGCCGACCGGAAAAGGATCGACGCCGCTATCGACAGGCTCGCGCGGTCATGGTGGCTGCACCGGTATCCCTGGGCCGGTTCGCTCTCCACGGCGCACACCCTGCTCTGGTACGACCGGTATGGGGCGGACGTCTTCAGGCGCCTTGCGGGGACGCGGCGGAAACCCGCTCAACCCAGCCCCGGGAAACGGCGCCTTCCCCCGCGGCGCGACCTTGAGCAGGTCTGGCAGCGCGCCCGGGAGCATGAAGCGGAGATCTGGCGGATTCTGGTGACGGAAAAACGCACGGTCACCCGGGAGGCCTATCGCCGGCTGGCCGAAGCATTTCCTTCCGTGAGGTTGACGACCTCAGAAAAAGTAGCAACTTATTGATATTGAAAATATATTATACTGAAATGCGATGTCCTGAACCCTCGCCTACCCCTCTTCCTCATAGGGGCCGAGGAAGCGTTCGCCGTTGAAATGAATGAGATGCGTGGGAGACTCGGCCACCCACACCTCCGTCTCCCAGGAGATATCGTCGAGGTATTTCACCATCTTATGCCGATCATGAAATGCCGTGACAAAAACCAGACCGGACTTTGCTCTGGCAAACAGGGTCTTCAGTTCCTGATGCCGCTTAGGGTTTACCGGCCCGTGGCTTGTAACCGCCTCGATCAGGACCAGCCAGTTCCTTTCCACATGATACACAACAACATCGGGCATTTTTCCGTGTTCTTCGATCTTGACGCCTAACCCTCGCAGGATGGCGGCATCGAAGTACGCCCACTTTTCCCCGGTATCGCCAACGTACACAATCCGACCGCCCGGGGTGAAAATCGGGCAGAATTCGTCAATAATCTTCTTGACCAGCGCATTGTGTCCTCCCGGCGAGAGCCTGATCGCCTTTCCGTTCGCCAACGTCACGGGAATGCGCTCAATGTCCCGTTCCCGGGCATAAAGCTTATTCAGGGGCTCAACTGTCTGCAAATACTCCTGGAGCATCTTCTTCCAGCCCCGCTTTCCGTATTCCCGGAGCAATTTTAGCGCCGACGGTTCGATCTGATACACCGCCTTGGGGCTGTTCGTCGGTCGGGAAGGCTTGTCCGGATTGGGCACGATCAGCGCAGCCTGCATGAATTGGTGGACTGTCTGCCGACGGACTGTTTCCCGCGTGTTCGGCGCGTATCGTTTGCCATAGTTTTTTTCGAAGAATTCCATCATCGGGGTGATGCCGATCAGGGGATTCCCCGCCTCCTGCCAGCGGTCCGCCGGTTTGAGGTCAAGCAGGGAAAGGAGCGTCAGGGCGGAGCGTTCGTTCAGTTGCTGCCGGGGCAAGCCCAGAGCCATGATGATTTCCAGGGCTTCCTGGATTTTTTGTTCACCTTTGTCTCGATCCGCTTTCTTGATCATGGTTTTTCGCACCCCTCCTCCAGAATCGTGTCGATCATCTCATGTTCCGGCATCCGGTCTTGAACGTGGAGGCCGAGCCTCATCAACTGTTCACGGTTCGGATAGGTCATTTTCCTGAGATCCGTGGCGTTGACCTGCGTATGCCCGCTAAACAGACGAAAGTGGCGGTCGAAAAGCGAGGAGTTGAGATACAGGGCCAATCCCTTGGCCATCTGCTCCGGAAGGCCCTTTCCCCCGGCATGAAAGTAATTCAGGTGGTTTTCAAAACCGACGAAGGGCGAAGCAATCCTCAGGGGATCGTAGATGGCCGCTACGACACGCCGCCTCTCCTCCTTCGACGAGAACCGTTTTGTAAGCACATAATAGTCCGCGGTTACCAGCAAGTCCTGCGTTTCCGCCGAAAGCGCAATGGCGTTGGCCTTTTTCCCGGAAAGCGTGGGCCACTTTACGAAACCGTCCTGGAAATGGCAGGGGTAGACGAGGGGCGCGGCGCCATCTTCCGGCTGCGGGCGCAGATGCTCCCGTGCGCGAAAATCGACGACGCGGCCCGTGGAAACGTCCAGGCCCAGATCATGGAGCGTCGCCGTAAAGCACCGCATCCTTTCCACGACCCGGTCGTCGGCCTGATTCATGACCAGGTGAATGAAGGCATCCTTGTCTTTCGGCCGGATCACTTGATCATAGGGGATGGAGCGGACCGTTGCCCTTTCGAAATCGAGGCCTGCAGAGGATGAAACGATGACCCTTTCAGGGTTCTTTTCCTCCCGGATGGCATGATAGACGACGTTTTCCTGAAGGACATCGTCATCGCCGAAGGCCTTCTTGCGGGACTCGAAGACGTGGATGCGCCGTAGGCTCATCATTTCCAGGAGGGCAAAACGGAACCGGCGGAAATAGGGGCCGTTGCAGAAACTCCGGGGGGTGATGGCCGACAGCTCACCACCGGGTGAGAGCATACGTGCCGCCAGCCAGACGAAAGCCGCATAGAGGTTTGATACCTCCATGCCGGCTGCATTGAGCCGTTTGCGCGCGGCCGATTGCCCGTTGATCTTCTTGTAGGGCGGATTGAGGATGGCATGGGTGAACCGCTCGCCCGGTCCGGCAAACAGCCCTTCTTCCGTCCGGGCGATGGCCGCGGCAACAAAATCTTCCGCCCGAATCTCCCCGTGAAAGGCGATGCTCACCCTTTCGCAGGCAGATTCACAATGGGCCATCGTTTCAGTCAATTCCGGCAGAATTCGCCCGTCATTTTCATAAGCGATCACCTCAATGGAAAGAGGCCGCTTCGATTCCGATACCAACCTCTCCACATAGGCCGAAAAGAGCACGCCCGCCCCTGCCCCGGCATCGAGAATCCTGACATGATCCAACCGATTCGGCGAAAACAGCGACACCATGAAGCGGGCAATTGCGACCGGCGTCAGAAACTGTCCGATGTCCGCGCGTTCAGCCCGCTGCGCGCGGCCGTTCACGGCCAGGCGAACATGATCAAGGATATTTAAAGATTGTTCCGTCATTAGCATATCGGGTAAATGGAACCGAAATAATGAAACCGTACCATTTTCACCCCGCTGTCAAAGGGTGCCACGGGGGATATTTCTTCTTCTTCACCGGGTCATCCTTCCTTTTTATGGGTACTGTGTCAATGAAATTATGCTGCATGGCAATTAGGAGACGCCTGGCAGCTTAGGATTTCGACATCATGCTCATCTGATTTTGAGTGTCCCTCTTTCTGGTTGGCTAAATGAATTGAGACTTGGCAGACTTCCCTTGTGATAAGGCATATCGTTTTCAGTCATGTTCTTATTTCTGGCTTAACACACAATTAGAGCGACAAGTGCCATGAATGATGTTAAAAAGTTTGAAGAATTGGAAATCTCAAATCTCTGCTCACCTGAAAAAGCCTCCCTGTGGCACTCGTTCATCTCCAATGGCTTGGTTAGTTGCTCTCAAGTGACCTTAAGAACTCTGCCGTTCGCGCTACATATGCTGGATTTACCCAGCGTGTAGGACTACGTTGGAAACTTATTTTGCCGTCAAAATCTCCGAATATCTTTTGCATTTCAGGAGATAGGACTTTAAGCGGCTTCCCAGAACGATCTCGACCGATGTTGCTGATGCAAATCGCCCTATTCAAAAGACGGCTTTTCGAAGAACCTTTTACCAAAATCAACTTTCTTTTTTGGTGCTCGTATATTTCGCGATGCCTTACATGATAATTCTTACTAAAGTGATCTTTCAGTTCGTTGGCCGAAAAATCAATGGCCTTGCCTGCTGCCAATATTTCAAAATATCCCATCAGGTATAAGGCTGGCGAGGATTTGAAGTCCCATCCTTCAAGCCCACAATAAAAAATCAGCATATCTCCTTGCTGTAAATGTCTTAAACCGGCTTTGGGTGAGGTAGGATCACCGTATGTAAAAGTTAAAAATTCTGGGTCGAAGTGTATGGATTGATTGGCGACTTTGGCCTTACGACTTTCTGGAAAATACTCCACCAGCTTTTTGCCATACTTGCCCGTTGTGTTGCCATAAGTGCGCTCATCTTTTCCTGAATCGTCAGGTATCGGGATATACTCAAATGTACCGTCCTGAAATAATGGACCTTGTATGCCACCAGAACCACTATCAATACCAATTCTGAGTAAAGCTATTTTCATACCTTATCACTTTAAGCCAATTGCCCGAGAAGTTTTGAATATGTTTGACGTCGGTTATTATCAATTTTGGGTGGATTGTATGGCAGAGCTTCAACATAATGTGAAGCAAATAATCCAGGCCTATTTGAGACCGCTTTTTTCTTAAAAACTTTAATTAGTTCGTTAGCAATGTCTGTATTGAGAGATTTACGGCGAGAACGAAATTTACTGGCAAACCTGCTTTCAAAGCTACTACAGTCGGCACCTTCTATATAATGTTTGAGAAGTGGAAAGTCACTCTCACCGGTGTTCTTGATAAGTAAGGGAGCTTGGGCGTACTTGAATGGCATGCTTACCGGTAACCATTTAACCTCAGCAAAATCGCCATGCGGATGAATATTAATTGAAGGTGTAAGATGCACCAATTTGAAACCACTAGGCCCACCTTGTGCAAAGGCTAACCTGGCGCCACTAAGCAAATCGATCTTACTTGGATTCATCAGATTTTTCGCATGACACCTTGTACAACCAAAGCTACCAAATTCCCAAAGAGGGTCTGTTCTCATCTCACATGGATCGGATGACTTGGACTTGGGTCGTCGAAGAACCACGATAATGACTTTAAGCTCTTCCATGAGGGCTACAATCCTCCGTAGTTTGCCGCGCTGTGGGCAGGTACCCTGTACTGGATTTGACTTGAAGGCACAGTCAGTTGGGATGCACAGGTGGACGTAGCCGCATGCTGCCAGAGTGACCGGGCAGTAGAGACCGTGTATCTCATGACAAAGTTTCGTGACCCCGGCCCCGAACAGGCATATGCCGCACATGCGCCGGTCGCACATTCGCGGAACGAAATCGAAGGTGACATCGAGTTGTTCCGGGTAGAAACCACTCGCCTGTCCTCCCAAAGCATTGTAGAGAGCGCGCACAGTCTGGGGCATGTCCCATGTCTTGGGGATTGATCCAAGGTATGGAGTGAAAAGGCCTTCGCGAAAGGTACGATTGTTGTTCCAGACATCGCCGGGCAATTCGATCACGTCTATTGCTGCGGTAAGTACCGTATCCGTCCGGTTCCAGCGGCTGGCCTCCATGGGGTCAATGGTGTTGAGAGCGGCGACGAGGTAAGCATTGAACTCGGGACTCTTTAGGTAGTCGCGGATAGAACACCAGAGCCGTTTCTTACGGAAGGGTTTGAAATTCTGAACGAGACCGGCAATGTATGCATTCTGGTCACCCACGAAGCTTGTGGCCTCGGCACGGATAGCAGGGGTGAGGTCCGCAAGTCGGTCCCACAGTTCATCCGCCTGCGGCTGGCCAATGTCGGTGTATGTCAGAAAATAGAGTGCCGCAGCCAGTTTCAGGATCGCCGTGCGCTGGTCTTGCTCACTGTGGATGACGGTGTATATAAAACGAGTAAAACTCTTACCTGAGGTCATTTCCAGTATGAGCAGCGTGCGCAGGATGGAGATCGCGTCCGTGGGCATGTATCGGGATGCAAATCGAACTGGGCCGGGAGGGAGTATATCGTAATGGGCGAGCCGGGGGTTGGGGTGTACGAGCGGTGCCTCGAAATGAAGCTTCTGCTTCTGGTTCGTGGCCGTAAACCGTATATGGTCGAGGAAAGAATCCTCCACAGACTTGAAGCCTTGCCCGAAATCGCGGACAAGGTGCGAAAGCACATAACCGCCGACTTCCCAAACACGTTCGAAGGCGGTTTGACGGTCCGTGACGTAGCAGAGCCAGTGCGAGAGAAGCTTTTCGTCTGGTGTAAAGTCGGGAGCACAGTAGTTGATGAGGTTGTAATTGCCTGTATAAGACCAACGCACATCATCGAGGGCAGAGAACACCTTTAGAATTTCAGAAAGTATTGCGGCATTCTGGACTTGGAGGGACCTCGTCATGGTCATGTCTCCTCTTTTTTAAACTGTGGCTAACCATTCACTATCCGGCTACGGTCCGGTAATCTCTGTGCACCGCCTATTGCAGACCCACATGCCGGGTGGTGTGGGGGCTGGGGGGAGAAAACCCCTCGACCACCAGATTAGCCCTTGGATCTAGTAAGCGACCCAATCTTATGTTTCAGTACCTCAAAACGAGTGAAGGCAATTCTTGACTTTATCACAACTACCGGTGGCTTAAGATCTTCAACGATGTTTCGAATGCCTTCAATCGGCAATTCGCACAGAGGACCAAGGATGATTTCGCAAAGCATTAAGTCCTCCGAGAACGAATAGAAATACTTGCCTGATTCCACGGTACCGTGATCGAGTTCGACAAACAAGCGCATTTCATCTTCGTACTTCCAATCGGAAAATTTCGTCCGCAGAAGTTTGTCCATAAATTTCTCGGTTGGTTTAGGTTCTCTTGAGTTCGGATCATGCTCCATCTTGAGCAGTCGCTTTGCATAAATGACTCGTGCGAGTAGCCGGTCTGGGATATCGAACCCCAAACACATGCCCGTGTGTTTTTCTGCATAGTGACCCCACATGAGCGGATTGTGCCATGACTTGGTGAAGCAAATGAGGCCCTTGTTCTTGTTGATTTGCTCTTTGGTCTTGCGAAATGCCGCACGGAGCAATTTATCACCGATATCGACACCCAGCAATTCAAACGGATCATTGAGGTCTTCGAACCTCGCAATTTAGATTCGGCGTAGCGCGAGGTTGCTTAACGCAAACTGCGCACCAGTAATGTAGTAAACGCGCATAAGAGGGCTAACAAGTTATTTTAAAATTTCCTGATAACTCCATACCCCACGGGAACCTTCAGGGCTCTATGCAATGACCATTTATCTATTGTCTTTGCACTCGCGGACCACCATCTTTCCGTTATCTATATCACATTTTTTTAAATAACATTGTTGATAACGAATTGAAATCTAGCATTTTCATCGCGCTTAACGTTTTACTGACTTCTTCCTTAGAAGAGGAAGCTACTTATCGACCGGATAAACCATTTTTCCCATAGGCAACATGCCTGAAAGCCGCTCCGGTTTCATGGTAGGGCGCTCCACAAATCAGTTCATTCGTACCGTACGGACGATGTTATCGCCGGCACCGTTGAGCGCCATCCGGCCGGTCGGTCACATCCCGGAAACGCCCCTATCTCGGAGTCATATCGACGCGCTGATACGACTTATATATACGATCTCATTAAGACTCTTCCGATGGCTCCGATCATTTTCAGGTCGGCTTTTTCTTGTTTTTCACCGCCCGGGGGATGGCTTCGTCCAGGGTGTCCTTCAGGGAGGTCATGGCATCGATGACCATGGCCCGGTCCTCTGCGGAGAAGTCGGGAAATTCCAGGTCGCCGATTTTGGCCGCCATGATGCCGATACTGTTGACGAGGGCCTCCGTCTTGGTCCGCTTCCGCTGCGTCGGAGCAGTGGCATCCGCTGTTTCTTTGGCGGCGGCCTTGGCCTGCTGATCCCGGTATTTCTTGAACTGGGTCAGCATGCTCCGCTCCTGCTTCTTCCGGGCGATTTCGATCAGGGTCCTTTTGGGAACGGTGGGGTCCTGGCGGCATTCGTCCCGGATCTCCTTGGGGAGCCTGTTGAGGGAGAGGGACTCCGAGATGGTAGGCTGGGATTTGCCGATGATTGTCGCCAGTTGATCCTGCTGGTAGGCGTGGTCGTCCATGAGGCGCTGGAGGGCTTCGGCCTCCTCCACGGGATTGAGGTCCTGACGGAGGAGATTCTCCACAAGGGCGATCTCGGCATAGTTTGCGCCGTCGATGAAAACGGCGGGAACGGCGGAGAGGCCCGCCTTGCGCGCCGCGGCGCAGCGCCTCTCGCCGGCAACGGTGTAGACAAGACCCGTCGCCGGGTCCTGCCGGCAGACGACGGGCTGGATGATCCCCATCTGGCTGACCGAGGCGGTCAGCTCCTCGAGGGCCACGGGGTCCATCTACTTGCGGGGTTGCGTAGGGTCGGGCTGAAGCTCGGCCAGGGGCACCATGTAGAGTTGATTTTTAACGTACGTCGCCATGCGAAGTTCCTCCTTTCCGAATGAAAGAAAAACCTGTTGAAGACGTGACCGGCGGCCTGAAAAATGTTCAGCGTCCGTTTGCCGAAATTTTCGTCGAGCTTGAATCTCATCCCACTGCCTCGGCAGGAATATCGATGTAGCGTTCGCGGGACATTTCGGCGTCATAGGCGATGGCCGCCCGGATGTCATCCTTCGTCAATTGTGGGTATTCGGCCAGGACCTCCTCGACCGTCATCCCGTCCGCCAGCAGATCGAGAAGCAGGGAAACCCATATCCGGTGTCCCCGGATACAGGGTTTGCCGAAACAGATATTCGGATCCGCTGAAATCCTTTCCAAGAGTCTGTTCATTTCTTTTCCCCCACCCTTTCACGATATACAGCCCAACGTCATCTTACCATCATCGCGTTGAAAATCCCATAAGTGTTATTCCTCATCGTCGCCTTCCACATCCGCCTCGTCCGCCGGATCCAGATCGGAACCCACGAGGGGAACAACCCGGAGAATATTCCGGGCGCCTCTTTTCCATCATAGCACTTTCCGGAGGAACTGGCCGGTATAGGAGCCTGCCGTCTCGGCAACCTGCTCCGGCGTGCCCGTGGCGATGATCCGGCCGCCGCCCGGCCCGCCCTCCGGCCCCAGGTCGATGATGTAATCGGCGCATTTGATGATGTCCAGGTTGTGCTCGATGACGACGATGGTGTTCCCCATCCCTGCCAGTCTCGTGAGGACGTCGAGGAGCTTCTGGATATCGGCAAAGTGGAGGCCGATCGTCGGCTCGTCCAGGATATAGAGGGTGTTGCTGTTCATCCGCTTCCCCAACTCCCGGGAGAGCTTGATCCGTTGCGCCTCGCCGCCCGAGAGGGTTGTCGCCGACTGGCCGAGGCGGATGTAGCCCAAGCCCACGTCGTAGAGAAGCTGGAGCTTCGAGCGGATCGCCGGGATGTTCTCGAAGAAACCGAGCGCCTGCTGGACGGTCATCTCCAGAACCTCGGCGATGTTCTTGTCCTTGTAGCGGACCTCGAGGGTATCCAGGTTGAAACGCTTCCCGTGGCAGACGTCGCAGGTCACGTAAACGTCCGGCAGGAAGTGCATCTCGATCTTGATCAGGCCGTTCCCCTCGCAGGCCTCGCAGCGCCCCCCCTTCACGTTGAAGCTGAACCGGCCGGGTTTGTAACCCCTGAGCCGGGATTCGGAAAGACCGGTGAAGAGGTCCCGGATGGGGGAGAAGATGCCGGTGTAGGTGACGGGGTTCGAGCGGGGGGTGCGTCCGATGGGTTGCTGGTTCATGAGGATGATCCGCTCGATGCCGCCCAGATCGGCGATATGGCGGACCTTCCCGCCGCCCGTGCGCTCCTGGTTCAACCGCCGGGCGAGCGCCTTGTAGAGCGTCTCGATGACCATCGTGCTCTTCCCCGAGCCGGAGACCCCGGTGACCGCGGTGAAGACCCCGATGGGGATCCGGATGTCCACGTCCTGGAGGTTGTGCTCGTTCGCCCCCTCGAGGACGATGAACCGCCCTGTGAGGGAGCGCCGCTTTTCAGGGATGGCGATGGATTTCCGCCCGGAGAGGTAGGCCCCCGTCAGCGAGACCTCGCTCCGGCAGGCCTCTTCCGGCGTTCCCTGGAAGACGACCTCTCCCCCGTCCGCACCCGCCCCCGGGCCGATGTCGATGATCTGGTCGGACGCCATCATCATGTCCGGGTCGTGCTCCACGACGAGGACCGTGTTCCCCATGTCACGGAGGCGTTTGAGGGTGGTGATGAGGCGGACGTTGTCCCGCTGGTGGAGGCCGACGGTCGGCTCGTCGAGGACATAGAGGACGCCGACCAGCCCTGATCCGATCTGGGTGGCCAGTCGGATCCGCTGGCCTTCCCCGCCGGAGAGGCTCCCCGAAGCCCTATCCAGGCTCAGGTAGTCCATCCCGACATCGAGAAGAAAACGGAGCCGGAGCCGGATCTCCTTCATCACCCGCTCGGTCACCTGGAGCTCCTGCGGGGAGAGCGGGATCGCTGTGAGAAAGTCCAAGCACTCCCGGATCGGCAGCCGGCAGACCTCACAGATGCTCTTTCCCCCTACGGTCACGGAGAGACTCTCCTTCTTCAGGCGGGCGCCCAGGCAGGTCGGGCACTCGCGGAGGTTGATGTAACGCGACAGGTCCATGCGGACATGGAGGGAGGTCGTCTCCTTGTAGCGCCGGTCGAGCTGGTTGAGCACCCCTTCGAAGGGACGGGTGTAGAAGTAACGCCTTCCGCCCCGGTCGGCATAGAAGCGGATTTTCTCCTCCCCGGAGCCGCGCAGGAGAACGTCCCGGATCTTCTCCGGAAGCTCCTGAAACGGGGTGTTGATGTCGAAGCCGTAATGGCCGGCGAGGGTGTCGATCGTCTGGAAATAGTGGAGGGAATGGCGTCCCGACCAGGGGACGATCGCCCCCTCGCGGATGGAGATCTCCGGATCGGGGACAACGAGCCCCTCGTCGAAATACATCCGGGTGCCGAGCCCGCCGCAGTCCGGGCAGGCCCCATAGGGGCTGTTGAAGGAAAACATCCGCGGGGCGAGCTCCGTGATGCTGACGCCGCAGTCCTGGCAGGCATACCGCTCGCTGAAGAGGACCTCCTCCCCACCTGCCAAGCCGATGCGGACGAGGCCCTCGGAAAGCCCGGAGGCGGTCTCCAGGGAATCGCGCAGGCGCTTCCGGATCCCCTCCTTGATGACGAGGCGGTCGATGACCACGTCGATGTCGTGGCGCTTGTTCTTGTCGAGGGTGATCTCCTCGGCGAGCTCCCGGACCTCGCCGTCAACGCGGACGCGGACGTAGCCCTCCTTCAGAAGCTTCTTGAGTTCCTTTTGAAATTCCCCCTTCTTCCCCCGGGCGATCGGAGCGAGGATCGTCACGCGGGCGTTTGGCGGATACGCGAGAATCGTCTCTAACATCATGTCGATCGTCTGGGATTTGATCTCCTTCCCGCACTTGAAGCAGTGGGGGACGCCGATCCGGGCGAAGAGGAGCCGGAGATGGTCGTAGATCTCCGTCACCGTCCCCACGGTGGAGCGGGGGTTGTGGGCAGCCGTCCGCTGCTCGATGGCGATGGCCGGGGAGAGCCCCTCGATGGACTCCACGTCGGGCTTGTCCATTTGGCCGATGAACTGCCGGGCATAGGTGGAAAGGGACTCCACATAGCGCCGCTGCCCCTCGGCGTAAATTGTATCAAACGCGAGTGACGACTTCCCGGAACCGCTGACGCCAGTGATAACGACGAGGCGGTCCCGCGGGATGTCGACGTTGATGTGCCTGAGGTTGTGCTGTGCGGCGCCCTTGATTCTAATGTAATTCATTATAATTTGATCTCGATATGCGACTTCTTCCGAAGCTCCTCCAGCCACTCCCCATACTTCTTTTCCATCTTCTCCCGGTCGATCTTCTCCCGGATCTCATCCCGGACGCCCTCGATGGCCTTGAGTCCCGCCCCCCGGTGGTCGACCACCTGGATGATGTGAAATCCGATGGGCGATTCGATGACGCCGCTGATCTGATTGAGCGGCAGGCTGAAGGCGGCATCCTCCACCTCGGAATGGATCATCCCCTTCTCGATGTAGCCGATGTCGCCGCCGGACGCGGCTTCCGGTCCCTGGGAGTATTTTGCGGAGAGCGGTTCAAAGGGCTCGCCGTTCATCAGCCTCTTGTGGATCGCCTCGGCATCCGCCCGAAGCTTCTCCTTCACGGCCGGGTCCTCTTCCTTCGGCAGGATGAGAAGGATCTGCTTTATCCGAACGGATTCCTTCCCCTCATAATCCTCCCGGTGCTTGCGGTAATATTCCCCGATCTCCTCGTCCGTCACCGCCACCCGGGATTTGATGTCCCGCCGGATCAGTTTCATCCGCATGAGCTGATTCCGGATATCCTTCCTGAAGGCATCAAGGGTTATCCCCTCCCGCTCCAGGGCCTTCTGGAACTCATTCGGAGAGATCTTCCGCTGTTTCTGTATATCCATGATCGCATCCGTCACCTCCTCGTTCCGGACGGTGATCCCGGTCTTCCGGGACTCCTGCTCCATGAGTGCACTGTCGATCATCCGGTTCAGAAGGACCAGCTTGGTTTCGGCCCTCGCCTTCTCCCGATCCGGCCCCTGGTAGGAGGCCTCGAACCTTTCCTGATAGGGTTCAAAGGCGTTGTTCAACTCGGACAGGGTGATGATCTCATCGTTGACGACGGCCACGATCCGGTCCGCCACCGCGGCCTGTACCGCCGCGCTCAGGAACACCGCCGCCACTCCCGCCAGAACTGTTTTGCCGATTTTCATCATAAGCTCCTCAAAGTTGACGCTAAGAGAGTTCTAAGTTTTAAGTGTTAATTTTTAAACCCATAACCATTAACTCTTCCCGCGCCGGTTGATCCGGATCGCAGCCCTCGCCTTCAGACCCTCGATCCAGTTCTTATAGGCCTCGGCCTCCTTTTGTTTTCTCAGATCGGCGATCACCTTCTCCCTCACATCCGCAAATTTCCGGCCGCCGGCCCCCTCCTGCCCCAGAACCTTGAAGATGTGGAAGCCGTATGGGCTCTGGGCCACGCGACTCACCTTCCCGGCCGGCAGGGAAAAGACCATCCGGTCGATGGCCTCGGGCATGACCCCCCGTTCGAAAAAACCGAGATCGCCGCCCCTCGCCGCCTCCGGGCCGATGGAAACTTCCCGCGCCACCATACCAAAATCCTCCCCCGCCTTCAATCTTTTCAGGATCCCCTCAGCCCGTTCGCGGTCCGGAACGACGATCTGTGCGACGCGCACCCGCCGATCCGTGGCGTAGACCTTGCGGTTGGCGTTGAAATACCGCTCCGCCTCCTCGTCTGTCACCTGAATCTTTGCATTCACATCCCGGGCGATGAGCTTCTCGAGGAGCATCCGCTTCCGGAGCGCCTCCTTCCAGGCGGGAAGATCGATCCCGCCGTCACCAAACAGTTTGCCGAACTGGCCATTGTAATCCTTTCGGATCTCCTCGATCCAGGCAACGAGCTCCGCCTCGCCGACGGAAAGCGAAAGATCACGGGCGCGCTGCAGCATGAGCCTCTCCCGGATCAGGTTGTCGAGTACCGCCTCCTTGAGGCTTTCCGTCTCCTCCGCCTTCAGCGGGGTTTCTCCCTTGGCAAGGGCCGTCTCCTCCGTCAGGGACTTCTCAAATTCCGCAAGAGAGATCGCTTCGCCGTTCACCGTCGCGACCGCGGGCGCCGGAGGTGGGGACGGTTTCTCACTCCCGCAGGCGGCAATAAATGAAAGCATAACGATCAACAGGAGTATCCCCCGCAGCGGAAGGAAAAAGAAAAAGGGGGGCGCTTCCCCCTTTTTCCCCCTGAGTCTACCGAAGGAAGGGATGAAGCGCAACGCAGCATATGGACTTTTTACGTAGCCGTCCGTCATGGCATCACCCATTTCAGCCCCTCAGCTCCCGGAGCAACTCCCGCGCCCGGGTCAGGATCTCCGGCCCTTCAAGCCCCGGCATGGGGATGGTCAGCTTGAAATCGGGGGTAAGCTGCACCCCCCGGATTTTCCTCCGGTACATCTCGATGATCCGGACGGGGTCGACCGGGCTCTTCTCCTGCAAGAATACCGACATCGCCCTGCCGTCGTAGCCCATCTTCCTCCCCTTGAGACCCTTGAGGAGGTTGCGGATCCCGATCACCGCGAGGAGGTTCTCCACCTCGGGGGGGACAAGGCCGTAGCAGTCCAGCAACTCGTCCCGGATTCCGTCCAGGTCCTCGTCGGTCGCACTTAGGGAGACCCTTTTGTAGGTCACCAGTCTCCGGTGTTCGTCGACCATGTACGCCTCGGGGATGAACGCCGGAATCCCGAGATGGATCTCCGGCCGGACCTCCTCCTCCGGCGCCGGCTCTCCCTTGATCTCCCGGATCGCCTTCTCCATCAGCTCCGTGTAGAGCTCGTAGCCCACGGCGGAGACGTGGCCGGACTGGGAGATCCCGAGGAGGCTCCCCGCCCCCCGGATCTCCAGATCGTTGGAGGCGATCCGGAAGCCTGAGCCCGGTTCGGTGAAGTCCATGATCACCTGGAGCCGCTTCCGGGCGTCGCGGGAGAGCATCGCCCCCTTCGGGACGAGAAGATAGGCGGAGGCCTCCTCCTTCGACCGCCCCACGCGCCCCCGGATCTGGTAGAGTTGGGCGAGGCCGAAACGGTCGGCCCGGTTGATGATGATCGTGTTCGCCGTCGGGATGTCGAGGCCGGCGCCGATGATCGTCGTGCAGACGAGGACGTTGTCCTCCCGCCGGACGAACCGCGCCATCGTCCCCTCGATCTCCTTTGGCGTCATCTGGCCGTGGACCACCCCCACCTGCGCCTCCGGGACGAGCTTCTGGACGAGGCGGGCCATAGTGTAGATCGACCGGACGCGGTCGTGAAGGAAGAAGACCTGGCCGTTTCTCGCCAGCTCCTGGCGGATCGCGTCGGCGATCACCTCCTCGTTGAATTCGAGGACGTGGGTCTTCACCGGCAGGCGGTCCTCCGGCGGGGTGTTGATGATGGAGAGGTCCCGGATGCCGACGAGCGACAGGTGGAGCGTCCGGGGAATAGGCGTCGCCGTCAGCGTGAGGACGTCCACCAGGGTCCGGAGTTTCTTGAGTTTCTCCTTGTGGCTGACGCCAAAGCGCTGCTCCTCGTCGATGATGACGAGGCCCAGGTTCCGGAAGGTCACGTCCCTCTGGAGGAGGCGGTGGGTGCCGATCACGATGTCCACCGCGCCCCGAACGAGGCCGTCGAGGATCTCCTTCTGCTCGGCCTTCGTTCGGAAGCGGTTGAGGACCTCGACGCGGATCGGATACGGTTTCAGTCTCTGGGAAAAGGTCTGGTGGTGCTGCTCGGCGAGGATCGTCGTGGGGACGAGGACGGCCACCTGCTTCCCGTCGAGGGCGGCCCGGAGCGACGCCCGTATCGCCACTTCGGTCTTCCCGAACCCGGCATCGCCGCAGATCAGGCGGTCCATCGGCTTGCCGCCGTCCATGTCGAGATGGATGTCCTCGATCGCCTTCGCCTGGTCCGGCGTCTCCTCGAATTCGAAGGCGGCGCAGAACTCGTCGTAGATCCGGTCGGGGGCGGCGAAGGCCTCCCGATCCATCACCTCCCGGGCGGCATAGATGGCGACCAGTTCCTCGGCCACCTCGCGGACCGACTTTTTCACCCGCTCCTTGATGGTCTCCCAGGAGGTGCCGCCCAATTTGTCCACCTTCGGGACGAACCCGTCCGGACCGACGTAGCGCTGGATCTGGTCGATCCGGTCCACGGGGAGGTAGAGCCGGTCGTTCTCCTGATATTCGATCAGGAGGAAATCATTCTCGATCCCGCCGGCGGTCAGCTTCTGGAGACCCCGGTAGCGGCCGATGCCCTGTTCGGTGTGAACGACGAAGTCCCCCTCGGCCAGTTCCCCGAAGGACTTGAGGAAATACCCCTCCCGGGCCGGGCGGACCCGCCGCCGGAGGACCTTCTTCCCGAAGATCTCCTCCTCGGAGAGAATGACGAGGTTCATGCCGGGTAGGTGGAAGCCCCCGCTGACCCGGCCGTCCCGGAGGAGAAGGGCGCCGGGATCTTCATGGGGACAGATTTCAAATCTGTCCCCATTGTCGAGGAATGGGCCGGTCCCTTTCCGGACGGGGAGGTCGTACCGCGCGAGGAGCTGGCCCATCCGCTGCATGCACTCCTGTCCGCCGCAGACGAAGACGACCCGGTTCCCATCCCCGAGCCAGCCCCGGATCTTCTCCGCGAGCGGCCGAAGGATGCCGGTCTCTTCCGCTTCCGTCCCGGCCGTCCCGCCGACGGCGATGTCCCGCCCCAGATGGAACCGGACGGAAGGGCGGGCGTCGTCCCCGGTCCCGAGGGCAAGACCTTCGAGATGGAGCTGCCGCATCCCCTGCCGGCGCCCCGAAACCTCCGCCGCGGTCAGATAGGCTGATTCCTTTTCCAGATGGAACCGCTCCTGGTCATGGGCCTTGAGGAGGAACCGGTCGAGGTCGTTTTCGATCTTCTCCTCGGCCTGTCCCACGGCGAGCGGATCATCGAGGACGAGGAGGCCGGCCGCCGGGAGGTAGTCGAAGAGTGTGCCGAGGCCGTGATCCCTGGAATCGTCGTGGGGACAGATTTGAAATCTGTCCCCACTGTCATAGAAGAGAGAATGGAACAGGGGATTCACCGCGGAGCCAATGCCGGTTGCGATCATCTCGGCGAGTTTGTCCTTCACAGCCCGCGGGAGTTCCAGCTCATTCGAACGGCGGCGGATGTTACGAACGGCCCTCTCCCGCCTTTCGGGCGTGAGGATCACCTCCCGGGCTGGGAAGAGCATGAATTCGGCGAGTTCCTGAATGGAACGCTGGGTGGCCTCGTCGAAGACGCGGATCGATTCCAGTTCGTCGCCGAAGAACTCCAGGCGGAACGGGTGCGGGGCCGACGGGGAGTAGAGATCGATCATGTTCCCCCGGACGCTGAACTCCCCCTTCCCTTCCACGAGTGTGACGCGACCATAACCCCCTTCGGTCAGCTTCCGGACCAGTTCGTCCCGCTCTCGGATGTCGCCCACAGAGATCCACTCGACATAGCCTTCAAGGACCTCCCGCGGAATCACCTTCTGCATGAGGGCGCGGGCGGAAATCACCACGACGGTCGGCCCGCCATAAGCAAGGCGGTGAAACACCTCCAGGCGGGCGAGTTCCGTCTCCCGCTGGAAGGCAAACATGTCCGTCGTCAGAAGATCCCAGGAGGGCAGGAGAACCGCCTGATTCCCTCCCAGAAAGAGGGAGAAATCCCGGACGCAGGCGTCGGCCTCTTTCTCCGTCGGGGAAATCACGATGAGGGGACGGCGGAGTTGCCGGAAGAGGAGGGCCATGACGAAGGCGCGGGCCGACCCCTCCAGGCCGCCGACGGCGATCCTCTGCTCCCCGCGGCCCAGCCGCTCCAACAGCCCCAGCAGGGCGGGATCGCCCGGATTCTTTCGGTTTTCGACGATCTTTCTCACAGAAGGCCCCGCAGGAAAGATCTCCTTCGGTCGGATGATTTCAGGGGGATCCTTTCCTGTCCGTACAAACTCATTCCCTTTGCCCTCGAGGGGTTCGCTGCAGGCATCAGGAGAGGGCGAGCATCCGGTCGAGGGCCCGCTTCGCCGGGACCCTGATCTCTTCGGTCACCCGGATCACGTTTTTCATCTCCCGAAGAGCATCGCGGATATCCTCGAGGGTGGTCAGCTTCATCGTGCGGCAGGCCAGGTTGCCGGAGGCGGGGATGAAGGTCTTGTCCGGGGACTCCTTCTTCATCTTCACGATCACCCCCTCCTCCGTCCCCAGGATGATCTCCCGCGCGGGGGATTTCGCCGCGAAGCGGATGATCCCCGCCGTGCTCCCCACGAAATCCGCCATCATGAGGACCTCGGTCCGGCACTCCGGGTGGGCGGCAAAAGGGGCGCCGGGGTGAAGGGCCTTCGTCCGCACGACATCTTCCGGCGTCAGGAAATGGTGCACCGGGCAGTAGCCGTTCCAGGGGATGATCTTCTTGTCGGTGAACCCCGCCGTGTACCGGGCGAGATTGCCGTCCGGGATCATCAGGATCTCCTGCGCCTCCATCAGGGAATTCACAACCTTGACCGCGTTGGCCGAGGTGCAGCAGATGTCGCTTCCGGCCTTGATCGCCGCGGTTGAGTTGACGTAGGAAACGACGGCGGCGTCCGGATGCTCCTTTCTGGCCTGCGCGAGCTGATCAGGGGTGATCCTGTCGGCCAGGGGGCATCCGGCGTCGAGCCTGGGCAGAAGGACGGTCTTTTCGGGCGAGACGATCGCGGCGCTCTCCGCCATGAAATGGACGCCGGCAAAGACGATCACCTCGGCTTCCGTCCTGGCGGCCTCGATGTTCAGGGCGAGCGAATCGCCGAGGATATCGGCGATCGCCTGGATCTCCTCCCGCTCATAGTAATGGACGATCAGGATAGCGTTCCTCTCCCGAAGGAGTTTTCGAATTTCGTTCTGCAATGTCGCGATTTCCATGCTCTTCAACCTCGAACATCGGATGGATTGCCCGGAAATGGCTGCGGGCTTGACTGTAGTTAGTATAATATTGAATGCATTTATTCAAGCGGTAATCTATCCCCGATGTTACGACAAAGCCCCCGCCCCCGTCCTTACCTTCTCTATTGACAGGGAAAAATGTTTCGGATAGCGTCAGCCCAAACCCAGGAGCGCAGGTGAACGCCATGATTCGTGTCGAAGAGGCCCTGAAAAATATACTGGATGCGGTTTCTCCGCTGGGACTGGAGAAGGTGAATATCCTTGACGCCCTGGGACGGGTGATCGGAGAGGATGTCTATGCCGGGAGGGCGATCCCGCCGAAGGACAACTCGGCGATGGACGGCTATGCCCTCCGCACGGGGGACACCCTCGGCGCGTCGGAGGAAACCCCGGCGATCCTGGAGGTCGTGGAGGACATCCCCGCCGGTTCCATCCCTGAAAAGCGGATCGGACCGGGGCAGGCCGCGCGGATCATGACCGGCGCGCCGGTTCCGGAAGGCGCCGACGCCGTGGTCCGGATGGAAGACAGCCGGAAGGAAGACGGCCGTGTCGCCATTTTCGTTGGGGCGAAGGTCGGACAGGACATCCGCCGCGCGGGCGAGGACGTGCAACCGGGAGAAAAGGTGATCTCCCGGGGCGAGGTCATCCGGCCCGCCGAGGTCGGCATGCTGGCCGCCCTGGGGCGCTCCTTTATCTCCGTCCATCAGCGGCCGCTCATCGCCGTCGTCGCGACGGGGGACGAGCTCGTGGACCTCGATGAGACACCGTCGCCCTGGAAAATCGTGAGCAGCAACAGCTATTCGCTTGCCGCCCTCGTTCTTGACTGCGATGCCATGCCCCTGCAGATTGGCATCGCGAAGGACCGGCGGGAAGACCTCATCGCGAAATTCCGGGCCGCCATGCGGGCCGATTTGATTGTTTCCTCCGGGGGCGTCTCCGTCGGGGACTACGACCTCGTCAAGGAGGTCATGAAAAAGGAGGGAAACCGCATGCAGTTCTGGCGGGTCGCCATGAAACCAGGGCGGCCGCTGGCCTTCGGCGCGCTGGGGGAGGTCCCCATCGTCGGCCTGCCGGGGAACCCCGTCTCCTCGATGGTCTCCTTCGAGCAGTTCATCCGTCCCGCAATCCTCAAGATGATGGGGCACGCGAACCTCTTCCGGCGGACCGTCCGGGCGCGTCTCGGCGAGGATATCAACAAGAAGTCCGGAATACGCCACTTCATCCGGGCCAGGATCTGCCGGGAGGAAGATGGATACGCCGTCGTCACGACGGGCGACCAGGGCTCCGGGATTCTCAAGTCGATGGTCCGGGCGAACGGCCTGATCATCCTGTCGGAAGAGGTCACAAAGGTCCGGGCGGGTGGGATGGTGACGGTCCAGCTCCTCGACGATTCCCTCGACCGGATGACGGAACCGGGTTATTAGAAATATCGCTCTTCCAACGGAAGATGAACGCTTGTTGATTCCGGCGGGTCCGCGGAGATACGGCTTCCCTTTGCCCGCTCCACTCCCGTCCGGATAGCGGGCAACGGAGACGCTTCGTGCGGCAGAGTTTCCTGACTGCGATCGCGCCTTTCATTCCAAAGCCTGATGTGTTATAGAGACGCCACGGAAGTGCAAAGGTCACTGGTGGGCCTCCCGGACTTCAAATCCGGCGTGGGGGGCTAGTACCCTCCCAGGTGGGTTCGATTCCCATGCACTTCCGCCATTTTATTCACAATTTTCGCTTTTTATCGAGAGAAAATCTTTAACCTGCCTTTAACCTTGTTTAACCCTACCAGGATTCACGATTTACAAAGGAATTGATGTAATATGCTGATTTCATACAATAATTCCTTCCTTGTTTATTCCAGTC
>PLLC01000103.1 GCA_003141195.1 Syntrophaceae bacterium | reverse complement strand
TGTCGTGCGTTCTCTGATAATTCAACATTTGAAGGCCTCCAGGTTGCTTCAAAAGGCGGACAAATAGGTGCACCTGAATATTTTATTCAAGTCTTAAACGGACAAAGAGCGAATCTCTAATGCACTAAATATTAGACATGTGCACCAATTCAACTACTCTTGGATAAGAATCGAAGTGAGGATTTCCATTCGAAATGTTGGATACCTGGTAAAATTGCAGCACACTTGACTACAGGAAGTATGCTTCAACCGGATGAACCATTTTGATGCCCTCGTAAGAAGTAATTTTCCCCTCCCCTTAACTTAAAGGGCATACCCTGCAGGGCACAAGCAAGCAAGGGGAGGATCCGGGTGGGAATAGGTGAAAAGGGCTGTAATGACCCCATAAACCCCACCCCCTACCCTAAAAGGCACGAGACCCTAAGCCTCCCTCTGAGGGGAAGGGCGATTTGCGACTTTTTATAAAGTCGTCATTTTTCTTGACAAGAACGAATTCATGTCTATAATCTCCACTGAAACAGTAGATATAATAGAGATGGAAGCGGGATTATCCGATGAAACTGTCAACGCGGGGGAGATATGGGGTAAGGCTGATGCTGGATCTGGCGCTCCACTACGGGGAGGGGCCCATCTTGCTGAAGGACATCGCCGAGCGCCAGGGGATCTCCGAAAAGTACCTCTGGCAGTTGATCAATCCCCTGAAGACGACGGGACTCGTCAACTCCCTGCGCGGAGCGCACGGCGGCTACGTGCTGGGAAAGTCGCCGGAGGCCATCTCCATCAAGGCGATCCTCCAGGTACTGGAAGGTTCCCTCTGCCTGGTCGATTGCGTGGACAACCCGGCGCTCTGCGAGCGGTCGATTTCCTGCATCTCCCGGGACATCTGGGGAGAGGCGTCGAAAAACATGCAGCAGACGCTGGAGGATACGACCCTGGCTGCAATGGTGGAAAGACAGAAGGAAAAGTTGAAGAATGAAACGGGATAATCATTTGAGGAACATTCTGATGTGCATGTGTTATTACACCGGACGGGGAGGTCTGTTCATGTGAAGATTGGTGCGAATTTCATGAACGGGCAACCCGCTGACCGGTGAAGGTCCAGCGGGTTTTTTATTGCATACCGGACGAATCGATCTTACAGTGTAACAACGAGAAGGAGATTGCATTATGACCGAAAGAAAAATCGATACCTTGGCGGTGCATGCCGGTCAGGAAAATCCCGATCCGGCAACGGGGGCGCGGGCGGTGCCCATCTATCAGACCACATCCTATGTCTTCAAGGATACGAACCATGCAGCGGATCTCTTCGCCCTGAAGGCGTTCGGAAACATCTATACGCGGATCATGAATCCGACGACCGACGTCTTTGAAAAGCGTGTTGCCGCCCTGGAGGGAGGTACGGGCGCCCTCGGCGTCTCGTCGGGGATGGCGGCAATCACGCTGGGCCTCCTGGCGATCACGCGCCTCGGCGATGAGATCGTCGCCGGCAACAACCTCTACGGCGGGACCTACCAGTTGTTCCATTATACGCTGCCGAAACTGGGACGAACGGTGAGTTTCGTCGATTCGGAAAAGCCCGAGGCGTTCGCGGCGGCAATCACGGAGAAAACAAGGGCCGTCTATGCCGAGACGATCGGAAACCCGAAGGTTGACGTCCCCGATTTCGAGGCGATCGCCGGGATCGCCCACCGGGCGGGGGTCCCGTTTGTGGTGGACAACACCATCGGCGTGGGGCTGACGAGGCCGCTTGATTTCGGCGCCGACATCCTGACGACCTCCGCGACGAAGTTCATCGGCGGTCACGGGACCACGATCGGCGGCGTCATCGTCGACGGCGGAAAATTCAACTGGGGAAACGGCAAGTTCCCGGAATTCAGCGAACCGGACGCGAGTTACCACGGTCTCAATTTCTGGGAAACTTTCGGCAATTTCCCTGATATGGGGAACATCGCCTTCATCATCCGGGCGAGGGTCCTCTGGCTCCGGGATCTCGGGGTTTGTCTGAGCCCCTTCAACGCCTTCCAGCTTCTCCAGGGGCTGGAGACCCTGGGCCTCCGGCAGCGGAGGCACTCCGAAAACGCCCTTGCGGTTGCGCGTTTTCTCCAGGCCCACCCGCTTGTGAACTGGGTGAACTATCCCGGCCTGCCGGAGCATCCGAGCCATGCGCTGGCAAAGAAATACCTGAAGGGCCATTACGGCGCGCTCCTGGGGTTCGGGATCAAAGGGGGGCTTGAAGCGGGGAAGCGGTTCATCGAATCGGTGAAGCTCCTGTCGCACCTGGCCAACATCGGCGATGCGAAGAGCCTCGTCATCCACCCGGCCTCGACGACGCACCAGCAGCTCACGCCGGTGGAGCAGGCGGCGACGGGGGTGACGGCGGATTTCATCCGCCTCTCCGTGGGGATCGAGGATGTGGAGGATATCCAGGAAGACATCGATCAGGCCCTGAAAAAGGCGGCGGCGTAACCCGCCGGTTTTGGAAGAAAGGAATGAAATCATGAAAATTTATGAAGATATTACAAAGACAATCGGGAACACCCCGCTCGTCCGCCTGAAGCGGATGGCCACGGGGAGCCCGGCCGAGGTGGTCGTCAAGGTGGAGTCCTTCAACCCGCTCTCCAGCGTGAAGGACCGGATCGGCGTTGCGATGATCGACTATGCCGAGAAAAAAGGGCTCCTGAAGGAAGGGTCGGTCATCATCGAACCGACGAGCGGGAACACGGGGATCGCCCTCGCCTTCGTGGCGGCGGCACGCGGCTACCGCCTGATCCTGACCATGCCGGACACGATGAGCGTCGAGCGGCGGCAGCTCCTCGCGATTTTTGGCGCCGAGCTCGTCCTCACACCGGGGGGCGAGGGGATGAAGGGGGCCATCCGGAAGGCGGAGGAACTCGCGGCGGTGACACCGGGGGCGGTGATTCCCCAACAGTTCGAGAATCCGGCGAACCCGGAGATCCACCGCAAAACGACAGCGGAGGAGATCTGGGCCGATACGGACGGGAAGGCGGATTTCATCGTGGCCGGCGTCGGGACGGGAGGCACGCTGACCGGTGTCGCCGAAGTCCTGAAGGGGCGGAAGCCGAGTTTCATGGCCATCGCTGTCGAACCGGAAGGATCGCCCGTCCTTTCGGGCGGACAGCCCGGACCGCACAAGATCCAGGGGATCGGCGCGGGGTTCATCCCCGGCGTCCTCAACCGGGGGATCATCGACGAGGTGATTCGCGTCGGTCATGAGGAGGCGGGGAACACCGCCCGTCGTCTCGCTCGAGAGGAGGGGATTCTGGCCGGCATCTCCGGCGGTGCGGCCCTCTGGGCAGGTCTGGAGGTCGCAAAAAGGCCGGAAAACAACGGGAAACTGATCGTGGTCGTTCTCCCCGATACCGGGGAACGTTATCTGTCGACCTGGTTGTTTAAGGAATCATGATGGAAGGAAGCTGCCGGGATCAAAAAGACATTCCGGCGGAGGCAATTATGGAAGCTGTATTGAAAACGGAAACGGCGCCTGCCGCCGGAGGCCGCTCCCTCGGGATTGTCGAGACCCGGAAGTACACCTTTGCCGGGCCGCTCCTGCTCGAAAGCGGGGAGATCCTGGGGCCGGTGACGCTCGCCTACGAAACCTACGGAAAACTGAATCGGGAGAAGTCCAACGCCATCCTTGTTCTGCATGCTCTTTCCGGCGACGCCCACGCCGCCGGTCTTCACCGGGGGGAAAAGGTCCCCGGCTGGTGGGACGCGATGATCGGGCCGGGGAAGCCCTTCGATACGGACCGCTATTTCGTAATCTGCTCGAACGTGATCGGGGGCTGCAAGGGGAGCACGGGGCCCGCTTCCGTCGAACCGCGGACGGGGAAGCCTTACGGGACCGCGTTTCCCTTCATCACGATCGCCGATATGGTCCTGGCCCAGCGGCATCTGATCGATTTTCTTGCGATCGATCGCCTGCTCTGCGTGGCGGGCGGCTCGATGGGCGGGATGCAGGCCCTTCAGTGGGTGGCCTCCTACCCGGAGCGGGTCCGGTCCGCCATCCCGATTGCCACGGCGCTGAAACATTCGCCGCAGCAGATCGCCTTCAACGAGGTGATCCGCCAGTCCATCATGGCCGATCCGGCCTGGCGCGGCGGGGATTACTATGAGACGGGCCAACCGGAGAAAGGGCTCTCCGTGGCCCGGATGATCGGCCACATCACGTTCATGAGCGAGAAGTCGATGGAAGAGAAGTTCTCCCGGAGGCTGAAGAACGACCGTCTGGGTTTCGATTTCGGCGCGGACTTCGAGGTGGAGGGGTACCTCCGTTACCGGGGGGCGAACTTCGTCAAGCGGTTCGATGCGAATTCCTATCTTTACATCACAAAGGCCCTGGACTATTTCGATCTGTCAGGCGGGCGGCTGATCGCCGGGAAGGGCGTCGATACGCGGTTTCTCGTCCTCTCTTTTCAGTCGGACTGGCTCTACCCCTCGCATCAGTCCCAGGAGATCGTCCGGCAACTGAAACGCAAACGGGTCGATGCGACCTACTGCGAACTGAAATCGACCTGGGGCCACGACGCCTTTCTGGTGGAGTTGGAGGGGCAGACGACGCTGATCCGCCATTTCCTGGAGAGGACCTATCTCGGGAAGGAAAACGGGAATGGAAACCATCGATAACGATATCCGTCCGGATCACCGGGTCATTTTCGACTGGATCGACCCGGGGGCCCGCGTCCTCGACCTCGGTTGCGGCGGCGGGGAGTTGATCGATCTGCTGTCGCGTGAGAAGGACGCCCGCGTCCAGGGAATCGAACTGGACGAGCAGGCGATCTACGAGTGCGTCAGAAAGGGGCTATCCGTCTGCCAAGGCGACATCGAGACCGGGCTTGCGGAATATCCCGACCGCTGTTTCGATTATGTCATTCTGAACCAGAGCCTCCAGGAGGTCCGGAAGGCCTCCTTCCTCCTCCGGGAGGCGCTCCGGGTAGGGGAGCGGGCCATCGTCGGGTTTCCCAACTTCGCCCATATCGGCGCCCGGGTCTCGCTTTTTTTCGGCGGGCGGGCGCCCATGACGCCGTCCCTTCCCTACCGCTGGTACGATACGCCGAACGTGCGGTTCTTGAGCATCGGCGATTTCCGGGGAGTCTGCGCGGAGATGGGATTTGCGGTGGAGAAGGCCGCTTTTCTGAACGGGCAAAAAGCGATCACGTTCTGGCCGAACCTCCGGGCGCTCAGTGCGATCTTTCTGCTGTCACTTCCGGATGACCGGGCGCACGCCGGGGAAAGGACCGCCGAAGGTCCGGGAACGAAATCGGAAAGGTGAGAGCCGGCCCCGGAATGACCAAAAAAGGGCGTCGGACGGGACAACCATGGAACCCTGTGAGAGAATTCCTTGACAAAGCCCTTTCCGTGATTTAATTACTACCAAACGAGTAGAGATTAATGCGAAGGGCGCCTGAGGAATGGCGGGAAAAGAAAAAGAGGCGGGTATCAGGAGGCAAAGATGAATCCAATCTATATGGATTATGCAGCGACGACGCCGACGGATCAACGGGTGGTCGAGGCGATGATGCCCTATTTCGGCGAGATTTACGGGAATCCCTCCAGTCTCCATGGCTTCGGGCAGGAGGCCCGGGCGGCCATGGAAGAGGCGCGGGCGAAGATCGCCGCGTTTCTGGGTGCAAAACCGGCGGAGATCGTCTTTACGAGCGGCGGCACGGAGAGCGATAACTTCGCGATCAAGGGGGTGGCTTGGGCGAACCGGAAGAAGGGCGACCACGTCATCACCTCCGCGATCGAACATCACGCTGTTCTGGAGACCTGCCGTTTCCTGGAGAAGGAAGGGTTCAGGGTGACTTATCTCCCCGTGGATGAGGACGGCCTGGTCGATCCTGCGGACGTGGTGAAGGCGATCACGGACCGGACCATCCTCATCTCCATCATGCATGCGAACAACGAGATCGGGACGATCCAGCCCATCGCCGAGATCGGCCGGATCGCGAAGGAAAAGGGGATCTGTTTTCATACGGACGCGGTCCAGACCTTCGGCCATCTGCCGTTTACGGTGGATGAGCTGAACATCGATCTGCTGAGCGCCTCGGCGCACAAGCTCTACGGGCCGAAGGGAATGGGGCTGCTCTACATCCGGAAGGGAACGCGGATCACGCCGCTCGTGCACGGCGGCGATCAGGAAAGCGGCCGCCGGGCATCCACGCAGAACGTCCCCGGGATCGTCGGTTTCGGGAAGGCGGTGGAGCTGGCCGCGGCGACGCTTCAGGAGGAGGTGGTGCGGCTCACCTCGCTCCGGGACCGCTTCATCCAGGGGATCTTCGAACGGATCGACGGAATCCGCCTGAACGGCCATCCCGCGCGGCGGCTTCCGAACAACATCAACCTCTCCGTGGAATCCATCGAGGGGGAGGGGATGATCCTTAGCCTGGACATGATGGGGATCGCCTGTTCGACCGGTTCGGCCTGCTCTTCCTCGAGTCTCGAACCGTCGCATGTCCTCCTCGCCATCGGTCTGCCGCATGAGCTCTCCCATGGCTCGCTCCGCTTCAGCCTGGGGATGTACACGAAGGAGGGCGACATCGATGCGGTCTTAGAGGCGCTGCCCCAGGTTGTCGGGCGGCTGCGGGCCATGTCGCCGCTCTACGCGGGGAAGAAATAGAAAGAGCAACTTCACAGGTAGATAGACTGAAGGTAGAAGAGTGTTAGGACGCCTCAGCCTTCGGCCTAAACACTTGAGCAGTTCCCAGAAAGAAAGGAAGTTCTGATGAGCCAGTACAGTGAAAAGGTGATGGACCATTTCGCCCATCCCAGGAACGTCGGCGAGATGGAGAATCCGGACGGGGTCGGGAAGGTCGGAAATCCCGTCTGCGGCGATATCATGAATCTCTACCTGCGGGTGAAGGACGGCGTGATCACGGACGCGACCTTCAAGACCTTCGGCTGCGGCGCCGCGATCGCGACCAGCTCCATGGTGACGGAGCTGGTGAAGGGAAAGACCGTCAAGGATGCCCTGGCCATATCCAACCGGGCGGTGGCCGAGGCGCTGGGGGGGCTGCCGCCGATCAAGATGCACTGCTCCGTTCTCGCGGAGGAGGCGCTGAAGGCGGCGATCGACGATTACATGGCCCGTCAGGGAAAGAAAACCGAATGAGCAAACTGGCGGTTGCCATGAGCGGCGGCGTCGATTCCGCCGTGGCCGTCCTGCTTCTGCGGGACGGCGGTCACGAGGTGGCGGGAGTGACCATGTGTCTCGGCGTCGCCCCGGCGGAAGGGGGACGGGCAAAGTGCTGCGGTCCCCGGGAGATCGAGGATGCGGAGAAGGTCTGCCGGGTCCTCGGGATCCGCCATTACGTCGTCGATTTCGCGGCGGATCTGGAGGAGAAGGTCATCGGGCCCTTTGTTGCGGAGTATATCCGGGGACGGACGCCCAACCCCTGCGTCGCCTGCAACCGGGCGATCAAGTTCGGTTCGCTCCTGAGGAAGGCGCTGGCCTGGGGGTTCGACGGCCTCGCCACGGGCCATTATGCCCGTATCGAAGGCGCAGGCGGAGGCTATCTTCTCAAAACGCCGAAGGATCGGCGGAAGGATCAGACCTATTTCCTCCATGCGATCCCGCGGGAGTCTCTGGCGAAGGTCCTTTTTCCGCTGGCCGGGTACACGAAGGATGAGGTGCGGGGCATCGCGGAGCAGGCCGGTCTGCCCGTCTTCGACAAGCCGGAGAGCCAGGACATCTGCTTCATGCCCGCCGAGGGTCACGGCGCGTTTCTCCGCAGCCGCGGCGCGGGGATCGAACCCGGAGAGATCGTGGACCGGGAGGGGCGCATCCTCGGACGACACCGGGGGATCGCCTGCTACACCATCGGTCAGCGGGGAGGTCTGGGGCTGAGTTCTCCGGCACCCCTGTACGTGCTCGCGATCGACGCCCCGCGGAATCGCCTGGTCGTAGGCGGGAAAACGGACCTACGGGCGGAGGGGCTCGTCGCCGATCAGGTGAACCGCCTGGTCGATTCATTTCCGGAGGAGATCCGGGCGAAGATCCGCTACGCCCACCGGGCCGCGCGCTGCCGAATCTCCGAGGAGGACGGCCGCCTCACGGTCCGCTTCGCGGAGCCCCAGGAGGCCGTTGCGCCGGGACAATCGGTCGTGCTCTACGACGGGGAAACAGTCCTCGGCGGGGGGATCATTCAGGAGGTATTCCGTGGCGCTTGTTGAAAAGATGAAGCGGTTAAAAGAACAACGCCGGGCGGTCATCCTGGCCCACAATTACCAGATTCCCGAGGTCCAGGACTGCGCCGATTTTGTCGGCGACTCCCTGGAGCTGAGCATCAAGGCCGCAAAGACGGATGCGGAGGTGATCGTCTTCTGCGGGGTGCATTTCATGGCGGAGACGGCGAAGATCCTCTCGCCGGGTAAGACCGTCCTTTTGCCGGACAAGAATGCCGGCTGTCCCATGGCGGACATGATCACGGCGGAAGACCTCCGCGCCCTGAAGGCGGAACATCCCGGGGCGAAGGTCCTCTGCTATGTGAACACCTCGGCCGAGGTCAAGGCGGAGTGCGATCTGTGCTGCACGTCGGCGAATGCCGTCCGGATGGTCGGGGAGGTCCTCAAGGATGCCGAAGAGATCATCTTCGTCCCCGATCGGTACCTGGCCGCCTTCGTGGCCGGCAAGACGGGGCGGGAATTCATCATCTGGCCTGGATTCTGCCCCACCCACGCCCGGATCCTCCCGGAGCATATCGAGGCGGCTCGGGCCCTCCATCCGGGGGCCGTCGTGATGGTCCATCCGGAGTGCCGGCCCGAGGTGGCGGCCATCGCGGACAAGGTGATCTCCACCGGCGGGATGAGTCGGTATGCGCGGGAGACGCCCGCCCGGGAGATCATCGTCGGAACGGAGCCCGGGATCATCCACCGCCTCCGGAAAGAGAATCCGGGCAAGATCTTCCATCCGATTTCGGATACGGTCATCTGCCCGAACATGAAGAAGACGACCCTGGAGAAGATCCTCTGGTCGCTCGAGGACATGACCCATCGGATTGAAGTGCCCGATCAGATCGCCGCACGCGCCCGGCGTTCCATCGAGACGATGCTGAACATCGGCCGCTGAGGGGGGACTATATGGACACCCGGAAAGACGTAGAAGTTCTGCACATCGACCGCGAGGGGAGCGCGATCCGGACGGAATGGACGGCCCGCGAGTTTCCCCTGACGATCATGCTCAACGGCGAGCAATTGGTCACGGTCCTGTGTTCTCCCAACGATCTGGAGGCGCTGGCCGTCGGTTTTCTCTTTTCCGAAGGGATCATCCGGGCAAAAGAGGAGATCACGGGGCTGACCCTCGACGCCGAGCGGGGGATCATCCGGATCCGCACGGCGGAGGACAAGACGGCGGACGGGAAGCTCTTCGCGAAGCGGGTCCTTACCACCGGCTGCGGCCGGGGAATAGCCTTTTACAGTTACGCCGATCTGGACCGCAAAAAGAAGGTCCTGTCGGATCTCAAGGTAACGCCGGAGGCGGTGCTGTCCTTGAGCCGGCGGTTTCAGGGCGCCTCCGAGCTCTACCGGACCACGCACGGGGTCCACAGCGCGGCCCTGTGCGATCCCGAAAATATCCTGTTTTTTGCGGAGGACATCGGCAGGCACAATGCCGTTGACAAGGTCCTCGGCCGTTGTCTTCTGGAGGGGATTACCGTCGCCGACCGGATCCTGATCACGAGCGGGAGGATCTCCTCGGAGATCCTCTTCAAGACGGCGGGGAGCGGCATCCCCGTCATCGTTTCCAAGTCGGCGCCGACGGATATGGGGGTCGATCTCGCCCGGGAGCTGGGGATCACCCTGATCGGTTTCGTCCGCGGGGGCGGGATGAACGTCTATGCCGGGGAGGAGCGGATCGGCCTCCCGCGGAGAGAGGCCGGCGCAGCGCCTGCGGGATCCGCGGCCGCAACGGATAAGGGAGGTTCGGCGGAAGATGAGGAATAACATGCAGGGAACGGTCATTGCCGTCTGCCGGAGCGAACGGACCGGTACGAAGAAAGAACCCTGCGGGGGGATTTTTATCGAAGATTATGGTATGGAAAAAGATGCGCACGCGGCGGCGGGCATAGCGCGGCAGGTGAGCCTGCTGGCCGAAGAGAGCATCGAAAAGATGCAGGGCCAAGGTATCGAGCTGAAGCCCGGCGATTTCGCCGAAAACCTGACGATCGGGGGGATGGAGCTCTTTACCCTCCCGGTCGGGACAAGGCTCAAGGTTGGTGCGGAAGTTGTCCTGGAAATCAGTCAGATCGGAAAGGCCTGCCACAAAGGCTGTGCGATCTTCCAGGCGGTGGGAAACTGCATCATGCCGAAGGAGGGCGTTTTTGCCCGGGTGCTCCGGGGCGGAAAGGTGCGGGACAAGGATTTCGTGGAAATCATGAGGAAGGAAGAGACGGGTCATGGCGAACGGGGATGAAAAGACGGTCGTTCCGGCAGGACAAGCGGGTGAAGACGATTTTGCGCAACTGGTGGAGGCGCTCTGCACCCCCGGGAACGGCGGGACGGCGGGCGTGAAGAAGCGGCGGCGGGACCAGGCGCTCCCGTCGCGGCAGGCGGTCGGCGAGAGCGTCGAGGCGCTCCGCTCCGTCCTTTTTCCGGGCTATTTCGGGTTTTCCGAACTCCAGGAGGAGAGCCTCCGGTTTCACGTCGGCGCGCAACTGGACCAGATCCGGCGCTCCCTCCAGGAGCAGATCAAGCGGGGTCTCTGCTTCGCCTGCGGGGAGGGGCCGGAGTGCCTGCCGGAGTGCGACGAGAAGGCCCGCAAACTGACCGGGTCGTTCCTCCGGAAACTGCCTGATGTGCAGAGAAAACTCGCCCTAGACGTCCAGGCCTCCTACGAGGGGGATCCCGCGGCCGCCAATCCCGACGAGGTGATCTTCTGCTATCCGGGGATCATAGCGATCACGAACTACCGTCTGGCCCACGAGCTGCACATCCTCGGCGTCCCGATCATCCCGCGGATGATCACCGAGGCGGCCCACAGCGCAACGGGCATCGACATCCACCCCGGGGCAGTCATCGGCGAGCGTTTCTTCATCGACCACGGAACGGGGATCGTGATCGGCGAGACCTGCATCATCGGCAGCCGGGTCCGGATCTACCAGGGGGTGACCCTGGGCGCGAAGAGCTTCCAGCTCGACGAAGACGGGAATCCCGTCCGGGGCATCGACCGGCATCCGATCGTCGAGGACGACGTGACAATCTACTCCGGTGCAACGATCCTCGGCCGGGTGACGATAGGACGCGGCTCGGTGATCGGCGGGAACGTCTGGCTCGTCCACAGCGTGCCGCCGGAAAGCCGGATCACCCAGGCGCAGAGATAGGGAGGAGGAGTTCGAACGGGGGGCGGGGATCTGACAGTTTCTGTCGATTCTGCGCCGTTCATGCCGCTTGCCTCTCCTTTCATGGAATTATGTTTAACTTATTGATATTGCATTTGATAAAGATTGAGCAAATTCAACTTTTCAAGAACGCTTGCCGGCGTCAACATGGTTACTTGCACGACCCCCGGCAACCTCCCGATTTGTATATCTTTCACATTTTCGCACAAATTAATGTCCGAAAGGTTTGGAGGTATTTCTATCCCGTCTTTTACGTCTTAATGGGCTCCACTCCCATTAACGATGCTTCCTCTCCCCACTCGATTTTCTCAGGTTTTTCTTGACACTTTTTCTCTTCAGGGCTGCCCTCAACCGGTTCGTTTTGCCTCGTTGCTTCATATTCGTCCCCTTTCTTTGACTAACCGGATTCCTGAAACGATCAATGCCGCCCTAATATCCCTGGAAGGGTTAGTGCTTCCCTGAGGGATAAGAAACTGAGAAGGGCGGCCACCAACGGGTAAAACGGCCGCGATTGGAACGATCCCGGTTTGATAAGACATTGCTTCCCGATGGCTGAAATATAGGCAAATTCCGTTGTTATGTCAATTATTTTTATCCTCACTATTCGTCACACCGGCGAAAGCGGTGTCTCGTGGGCTCCTGGATGCCGGATCAAGTCCGATCCGGGATGACATTTTATATGTTTGGTTGCCGGAGTAATAATATCGCAGCTTTCTTCCCGTACTGGGCATGCGCGACCGCAGAAAAATGAAATTTTCCGGTTATCGGTACCACCTACAAATGTTCAGCAGTGTCTATTCATCGCAACTGAGGATTACGGATCTAAAAAGAGTAACAAGATAATCGCCGATATAAGGAACAAGAGCGTCGGTTGGATTGATTAGTTCAGCTCAGTTTATTTTATCATCTAACACTAACGAAAAGATCACCTGCCCGAAACCGTCCTGCGGTGAAGGGTCAGGTGAAGCGGCCTTGTTCGCAACTTATCTTTCCTGCCAGTAATTGGGATCACGATGTAGATGCATGACCGCAATCACTTCGATCTTGTCGGGACGGTCTCGAAACAAAACGCCAAAAGGAAATGTTCGTGTAAGACATCGACGGACATCAAGTTCGACAATGGGATAAAGCTGGGGATTAATGACGATGCGGTTGATGGAATCCTGCACCGAAGCCAGAAACCGTCTGCCAAGATCACACTGCTGCGCCTCGTAATAGGCAGCCGCTTCGATCATCTCGGCTTCAGCATCCGCTTGAAATACAACAGTCTTCATGTCAGCAATGCGTAGGCATTCTTGAAGACCGCGTCGGCATCGCGTAAATGCCCTGCGGAACTGTCAAGCTCGGCACAACGTCGGCGGATTTCTTCTTTCCATTTTGCCGACAAGGGGAGTCCAGCCGACTCATCAAGGCTCTCTATCAGCTTTTCTGCCACGAAAGCCCGTAGCACGGGGGGAAGCCCCATTGCATCAGTTACAATTTTTTCTGCAGTGATACTCATGCCGTCACCATACCTCTTTTTTTCCAGATGTCAATCTGCTTTTTTGCGCTTGCGAACGACTGGCATCAGCCCGCGCGGCTATGCCGCGTCGGCCTGCATGCCATGGTTAGGCACTTATCTCGCTTACATTTGTGACACATTTTGTTCTTAATCAACTTTTGTTGGATTTCCCCTCACTGGTCTCCACTTGCTTGCATACACGGCTGAATTTCCAAATACGTATACAGCAACATACCTTTCCACAAGATCTTCCAATGTCCTGGCTTCTTGATCTATGTTGAGATGTGATTGGACATTGGCTTTCCCAGCATGGAGGAGCAAGTTCCTTGTACGATTGTATTTCTTAAATGCCTTTATGTCAGCTTCCCAGCCTTCTATCTTTTCTGTCTGTGCAAAAGCCTCGAACCGGGAAATCAGCGTTGGAGCGAAACGAGACTCAATTCTATCAAGAAGAATCAACAAATCATTCGTCTCAACATTATCTGAAGTGGCAACAAGATTTCTTAACGAGTTGATACTCTTTTTTGTTTCTTCGTCTATCTCATCTGATGAACCAAGAATACACTCAAGAGGAATAAACAAATATAAAAACTTTGCTACATGATCTCTTTCTCTCCAGGCACGGAGAAGCCACTGAAAAACTCTTGATACATCATCCCTCCCTTTTTCATCAAGCCTACAAAATAATGCTAAGTGAGATTTAAGAGAATCTAATCCAAATTGTGTAAGAGCCACCGGTTCAAGGACTTCCGCGAAATCGCCTATAAAATTACTTATTGGTACAGGGCCACTCGCAATAAAAGAATTCTCAACAAGAGGCTTAAGTATGAACTGCCTATGGAATCTTAAGCCGACAAGTCCACAAATTGTATCAAGCACTTTTGTGTATGATGATTTTTCTTTTTCAACCTCATTCAAAAGATAATCTGTAGCCATTTTATCTTGTTTTGCTAGGCCCAAGCTCACTTCTTCAGAGAGTGAAATGGAGAAAGAGACTGCTATTTCCATGAAGCAGTCTGATTTGTAATCAGTGATAGTTTGAAGCATATTTGTTTTTTTCCCAGGAATACAATATGGATCTGATGGTTCAAACGCTACAATTCCCATAGGTGGTTTGGGGCCGATATAGAAGGACATTTCACCATTTCCCAGAATTGGAAAACGATGCTGTATTTCTGGCATGCCTTGAATCCCACAACCCAAAGCGTCATATAGCCTTCTTAATCCTATCCGTTCAATACCCATCTCATCCCTTAGTATCGCCTAACGCCAAAGCTCACGGGGAGGCGTGCGCGCACGCCTCCCCGTGCAGCGAATTGTTAGCGGAAAAGATAATAACTCATTAATCCTAAATCCAGAGCGAAGGTCTCATTATTCAAGGATTTCAGCCAGAAAACTTTAACATTTTGTAATAATTAACAAGGTGATTTGATTGCATAATAAGTCATTCGCTCTGGATTCGGGTTAATATTTAAAAGCAGCTTCAATAATTTTTTTTCGTTCATTTAAAAATTTATCAAAATTACTATAGCAAACGACCTAAATGAGTGGACATAGTTCTTTTATCTTTTTCGGTTTCCAGCGTTGTGATCGTTTGAAAACGGCATGATCGAGGTCGGAGATCGTTTCGAAATAGACATTGGTCGTTTCCTCGTATCTCATGGCGTGCCATAGGCGCTCCTGATAATTCAGTTCGGGATGATAGGGCGGCAAATAATGGATATGCAAGAAAGAATGTTCAATAATAAACTCCTCCACTCTTGCACCTTTATGCCATCGCGCATTGTCCACCCAAAGATCGATGGTCTTTCCTTTGAAGCGATAAATAATCTTCCGCAGAACCTGAATAAATCCGTCTGTATTGCCGCTGATCCACTTCGTGATCCCATGCGATCCCTGGACGAGATCAATCCATCCAAAGATATTCAGCCGCTTCTGATGCTGACTCCGGGTATAGACAAAAGGTCGACTCCCTCTTTTCGCCCATATTCTCCCCAGTTTCGGATGCAGAGAAAATCCCGTTTCATCCTCAAAAAGAACCACTCGATTACTCTTGCTTTTCAGAGCCGTCCGGAGTTTTTTTTAATGTCTCTCGGAATTCTTCCACCCCTTCTTGTTTGGCCTGAACAAAACGGTACATCGGTCTCCTCAGTGAATATCCCAATTTCTTTATCAGTCTCTGGGCATGACGAACATGAATCTCGACATGATATGCCTTCTTCAGATATTCGACAAAAACCACACCGTCCCATTTCGCCCTGGAAATTCCGAAGTCTTGGGGGGATTTCGATAAAGCCTCATCCAGCTTATTCAGCACATCAGGATCAAGGCGAGGGGGGCGTCCAGAACGGGCACGATCAGTTACCATCTCTACGCCGTCAGAATTCGCTTTCTGAATCCACTTTACCACCGCCCAACGGGTCAAACCGAACAGTTCCGCGACCTGAGTCGATTTCCAACCCGACAGAATCAACAACAAGCCTGCAATGCGGATACCGATCCATGCCCCCGGTGTTTCATCCGCTTTCCGCAGCAGAATCTCCTTGGTCAAAGAGGGGTTGCGTAATGTCAGCGCTTTCATATGGCACCTCCCGATATTTTTGGAGGGCAGTATATCAAAGAACAAACTTATTGTCTACTAATTATTGTCGTTTGCTATAGTGCCTTCTTCCGAAGGAGCCTGTGCGGCGTCCCTTCGATTTCAACTGTCTCGAAGTCCGCGGGCGATGGTTTGAAAATGGGCATAAGTCACCATTGCGTCTAACAATTAATATACGGAATGGATCGTATCTTTAATTTTATGATGGTCGATATTATATCAATACCTAAAAAGAAGCTGATATTAATAGTAATATTATTCTCAATATCCATAATTGCTTCGTAATATCATCATATGCGGAAGCCGTATATCATCGGAATCATCATAAGAGAAAAAACTGGACTCCCCCCAGCTCTTGCAAAGTTGAATGTCAAAGAATTTCGCTATCCATATCACAATTTTCGAGGAATAAACATCAATGATAATGGATTGAAATCAAGCATTTTCTTCAAGGGCTACGTTTTACTGAGGAAGTTGTGCGTGAGCTGCATGAATCGAAAATATGCGGGTCATGCTGTGCACCTTCCATCCTGTATTCAATATGCCGCTCCGGAAATTACAACAGTCCCTTTTGATGAAACCATCCACCGTAGCCGATGACGGCCCCCGACGTCGTCCCCTTTTTTACATGGCTACGGGTTTCCAAAACAGCCTTCCGGGAAAGACTTCAGCACAAAGTGTTCCCGCGCCAGGATCATCTTGATGCCGCGGCCCCATTTCTCGATCCGGTGGCTGCGTTGGAAAAGGGCCGGACTACCGGACTTCAACAGGGATGATGAAACAACTTCCACGCGTGGAAGTAATATAACTATCTGATACAATTTATGTTTCTTCGTCTCGCCTCTTGGTTTTTTTCCAAATCGTGTTTTCAATACCATTTCTCGATATTATTGACGAAATATCCAAGATTCTCCGCAGTAAGCTACGGAGAATCTTCATTCCTTAACGGAAAATAGTTAGGCCCGATTCACGCCAGGGTTTTCTTTTTCTTCGTTGCCGGTTCCGCGATCGCCGCCAGGATGGTTTCGACGACCCCCTTGATGCCATTCAGGGCAGGGGTTAGTTCATCTTTCTCTTCCTGGCTAAGATCCCCGGCGTTCAGGGCTTCAATCTTCTTCTGCGCGGCTTGCATCGCTTTCAGGGCGCCCTGGACCAGCGTCACGCCGCTGCCCGTTTTCTCCTTCTTCTCGGGGTTCACGCTCGCCTTGTAGGCCTCGTAGGCCTTGAGCATGCTCCGTTCCTGCTTCTTCACGGCGATCTCAATGAGGACCCGCTTGGGAACGACGGGGTCCTTGCGGCATTCGTCCCGGATCGCCTCGGGGAGCCGGTTGAGGGAGAGGGTCTGGGAGATCGTGGTCACCGACTTGCCCATGATCCGGGCCAGGTCCTCTTGCTTGTAGGATTTGCTCTTCTGGAGGCGGTCCAGGGCCTCGGCTTCCTCCATGGCGGTGAGGTCCGCGCGGATCGTGTTTTCGGTGATGGAGATCTCTTCGTAACGCGGGTTGTCGGTGTAGACGGCGGGGATCGTGGCGAGGCCGGCCTTGCGGGCCGCGATGCAGCGCCGCTCGCCGGCGACGATGTAGCAGATGCCGTTCTCCACCCGAAAGGTGATTGGTGCGATCACGCTGTGCTCCTTGACGGAAGCAGTGAGTTCATCGAGGGCGACGGGATCGAGGTATTTCCGGGGCTGGTTGGGATCCGGCTGGAGATCGGCCAGGGGCATGTCATAGAGTTGGTTGGGCACAAAAGTTTGAGTTGTTGCCATAACGTCCTCCTTTCCGGGGGTGAGAAAAGGTTAACGCATGATGGAACCAACCGTAAACTACGCTGTGCTATGGCCTGAAAAATACATGGAATATTTCAGAAGTCAAGAATAAAAAAAGACGTCGTGTCCCCGGGGCAGTTATTCAGGGTGCGTCCCGATCCGGATGATCTTCACTGTCTTGATATCATCCGGGACCTAAGAGATCAGCCGGTGGAGCGACTGGATGGCGGGTGGAGTTGACTTTCTCATGTATACGTCTTAACTTACCTAAAAGTTGATGGGTTGAAAAGTGATCAAAAAATAACTGGAGGACATAAAAATGAAAAGATGGTCTTGGTTGGTGGTGTTGCTTGTGGTGTTGGTGGCCGGGACGGTGTTTGCCAAGGAAAACACGGTGCAGAAGAAGGCGGGGGATTATTCGGTGGAGATCAAGATGGACAAGGAATCTCCGGTGGTCGGGTCCAACAGTATGGAGATCATGATCAAAGACAAGGCCGGGAAGGCCGTGACGGACGCCACGGTCGTCGTCACCGCGTCGATGCCGTCGATGCCGGGGATGCCGGCGATGGAAAACAAGGCCGACGCCAAACTGGAAGGCGGCAAGTACAAGGCGAAGATCGACCTTTCCATGGGGGGCTCCTGGAACATGTCCGTCCGGATCACCCAGGGCGGCAAGACAGCCACGGCCAAGTGGACCGTGGATGCGAGATAGTCGAAAGAACGGACACAAGTGATCGAAAAGCGATGAAAATCGGTTTCATGCAGTGCGATTGGAAGAGGGACACCTTTTTGAAAGCGCGCAGGGTTGTTTCGGGTGCCGGCTTGCCACTGAAGCTCGCGGGGTGGGCGCCCACCCCCAAGGAAAGAGGGATTACTGTTATGATGGCGTCTAAGAGATTCAAGACGGCCGGACGGGTCGCCGGGATCCTTCTGGTAACATTCCTATGGCTTTTCCCGGTGGTAGCGTTGGCGGAGACGCAGGCGCTTGAACCTCTGATTCAGGAGGCGCTGGCGAACAATCGGGAGCTTCGGGTCGCCGAATCCCGGATTGCGGTGGCGGATTTTCGGATCACCCAGGCGTGGGGGCTTCCCGATCCGATGGTCAGCATCGGTTACCAGAACGATGGGCTGACCCGGTACACCTACGGCGATTCGCCGGATGCCCAGTGGATGTACTCCGTCTCGCAGACCCTTCCCTTTTTCGGCAAACGCGACCTGAAGCAGGCGATGGCGGCGGCCGACGCCGAGGGCGTCCGGGAGGCCTACGAGGCCCTCCGGTTGCGGGTTGCCGCACGGATCAAGGAGCTCTATTACGATCTTGCGCTGATCTATCGGAACCTGGACCTTGTTGCGGAGAGGGCCGCCCTCTTCGCGAGGATCGAGGAGGCGGCGCTCTCGCGCTACGCCTCGGGGACGGCTTCACAGGCGGACGCTGTGATGACGCAGACCGAGAAGTACATGCTCCGGGAGCGGGAGGCGATGCTCAAACAGAAGATCCAGTCGCTGGAGGCGATGCTCAGCCTCACCGTCGGACGCGAGACGCCCTCCTCGTTTGCCAGGCCGGCGCCGGTTCCGCTGGATTCCTACGTTCCGGACGAGGCGGAGCTGATCCGGAAGGCCTATGCCCAGTCGCCGGAGATCAAGAACCGGGGAAGGATGATCGCCGCCGCCGAAGCCAAGATCAACATGCTTAAGCGAGAATACTATCCCGATTTCACCCTGACGGGGAGTCTGGCGCAGCGTCCCGGCGAATATACGAACATGTGGGGCATCGCAACCTCCGTCAATATCCCCATCTTCTACAAGACGAAGCAGGAGCCGGCCGTCCGGGAGGCCCAGGCCGCGCTCGAAGGGGCGAAGTACGAACTGGAGGCTGCCAGGCTCATGGCCGCATCGGGCATCCGGGACAACCTGGCGATGTTCCGGGCGGCGGAAAACCTGATGGAGTTGTACCGCAACGCCTTGATTCCCAAGGCGGCGCAGGATTTCGACCTCGCCCTTGCGGGCTACGGGACGGGAAGAAACGACGTCCTGACGGTCATCACCCGTCTGAAGTCCTACCTGGATTACGAACTTCTCTACCAGGGACAGCTCACGGAACGGGCGAAGGCCGTGGCGAGGATCGAGGCGCTGACCGAACCGGCCCTGCCGGCGAAATGACGGGGAAAAGACCATGAAGAATCGAAGAATGATCATCGGTATTGCGGTTGCAGCCGGTATTTTGATCCTGCTGGGGATCGGGTTTGTCCTGAACCCCGGGGGGGTGTCGGACAAGATTCGCCAACAGGTTCAGGGGCTCGCGGCCACCGGCGCCAAGCCCGAAGCCGGACATCAGGGACATGGCGGAGGGCCGCCTGCCGCGGCGCAACCGGCGGCGGAAATACAACCTCAGCCAAGCGCAACGCAGACCTCCGCGGCGCCGGCCGCAGGGACACCGGCAACGGAGGCCCCGACCGTGGAAATTCCCACCGACCGGCAGCCACTCATCGGAATGAAGAGCGTCGCCGTGGCCGTCCGTCCGCTGAGCCGGACGATCCGGACCGTCGGGCGGGTGGAGTACGACGAGCGCCGGTTCCGGACGGTCAACACCAAGTTCGAGGGGTGGATCGAGAAGCTCTACGTGGATTACACCGGCAGCCCCGTGAAGAAGGGAGAGCCCCTGGCCGATCTTTACAGCCCGGAGCTCCTTGCGACGCAGCGGGAATATCTCCAGCTCCTCAAATGGAGCCGCGAGCCGAAACCGGACGCCGCCAGCGTCACCGACAAGATGGTGGCCCGGGATGCGGCCGCCCTGGCCGCCGCCGCACGGGAGAGGCTCAAGCTATGGGACATCTCGGACGAGCAGATCCGCCGGATCGGGGAGACGGGCGAGCCCGTCCGGACGCTCACGCTCTACAGCCCCGTCGACGGCCACATCGTCCAGAAGATGGCTGTGCAGGGGATGAAGGTGATGCCGGGGGAGAAGCTCTTCGACATCGCCGACCTGGCGTCGCTCTGGGTCGTCGCCGACATTTACGAGCCGGATCTGCCCCTGATCCACCTAGGCCAGGAGGCGATCATCGCCCTGGCCGGTTCTCCGGGCCAGGAATACCGCGCCCGGATCGATTTCATCAACCCCTCCCTGGCGGGGGAGACGCGGACGGCGAAGGCGAGGTTCACCATCCCCAACCCGGGTGAAAAAATCAAACCCCAGATGTACACCGAGGTGGAGATCAAAATCGACCTCGGGAGAAGGTTGACCGTCCCCGACGACGCCGTGATCGACACGGGCGTCCGGCAGATCGTCTACGTCGATAAGAAAGACGGCAACTTCGAGCCGCGGGAGGTGGCGCTCGGGGCGCGGACCGAAGGGTTCCGGGAGGTCCTCCGGGGGCTGAAATCCGGGGAGAAGGTGGCCGCTTCCGCCGCGTTCCTCGTCGATTCCGAGGCGCAGCTCCGGGGGGTGAAGCCCCTGGAGCGGAGAAAACCATGATTGCCAAAGTAATCGAATTCAGCGCCAAAAACCGCTTCCTCATCTTTCTGCTCATCCTGGGGGCGCTTGCCTGGGGCATCTGGGCGCTGAAGCACACCCCCCTCGACGCCCTTCCCGATTTGAGCGACACTCAGGTGATCATCTACACGGAGTGGCCGGGGCGAAGCCCCGACCTCATCGAGGANNGAGGGGACGGACATCTACTGGGCCAGGAGCCGGATCCTCGAATACCTCCAGGCGGTGAGGAATAAGCTCCCCGCCGAGGTCAATCCGACCCTCGGGCCCGACGCCACGAGCCTCGGCTGGGGGTTCTCCTACGCCCTCGTCGATGAGACGGGAAAGTATGACCTCGCGCAGCTCCGTTCGCTCCAGGATTACAACCTCAAGCTCGCGATCGAGAGCGTTCCCGGCGTTTCCCAGGTCGCCAGCCTCGGGGGCTTCGTCAAGCAGTACCAGATCACCGTCGACCCGGTCCGACTCTCGGCCCTCAACATCCCGATTTCGAAGGTCATGGAGGCGGTCCGCAAAAGCAACCGCGACGTGGAGGGGCGAGTAATCGAGCTCTCCGGCGTCGAGTACATGGTCCGGGGCCGCGGCTATATCAAGAGCCTCCGGGATCTGGAGGAGATCGCCGTGGGGGCGAGCGGGAATGGGACGCCGGTCTATTTGAGGGACGTCGCCCGGATCCAGCTCGGCCCCGAAATCCGGCGGGGACTGGCGGACCTCGACGGCCGGGGGGAGGTGGTGGCCGGGATCGTCGTCGTCCGCTTCGGCGAAAACGTTCTCAGCGTCATCGAGCGGGTCAAGGAGCGCCTCAAAAGGGACATCGAACCGAGCCTTCCCAAGGGGGTGAAGGCGGTAGTCACCTACGACCGCTCCGAGCTGATCGGCCGGGCGATCGATACCCTGAAAGAGGAGATCCTCAAGCTCTCAATCGCCGTAAGCGTCGTCTGCATCGTCTTTCTGTTCCATCTGCCCTCGGCGCTGGTCGTGATCCTGACGCTCCCGATCGCGATTCTTATCTCGTTTATCTGCATGTTCTACCTCGGAGTGACCTCGAACATCATGAGTTTGAGCGGAATCGCGATCGCGATCGGGGCGATGGTCGACGCCTCGATCATCATGGTGGAAAACGCCCACAAGAAGCTCGAAGACTGGGAGGCGGCCGGCCGGCCCGGCAGCCGGGCGGATGTGATCGTCGGCGCGGCCAAGGAGGTCGGCCCGTCGCTCTTCTTCTCGCTTCTGGTCATCACGGTCGGGTTCCTGCCGGTCTTCACCCTCGAGGCCCAGGCGGGACGTCTCTTCAAGCCGCTCGCCTATACAAAGACCTTCGCGATGCTCTTCTCCTCGTTTCTGGCGGTGACGCTGACGCCGGTTCTGATGACCCTCTTCATCCGGGGAAAGATCCGTCCGGAGGAGAAAAATCCCGTCAGCCGGCTCCTGCACTTCTTTTATGAGCCGGTGGCCCGGTTGGCCCTGCGCTTCAGGAAGAGCGTGATCGTCCTGGCTTTGATCGTTCTGGCCGCGACGGTTTACCCGTTCATGAAGCTGGGGTCGGAGTTCATGCCCCCCCTTTACGAGGGGACCCTCTTCTATATGCCGGTGACGGTTCCGGCCGCCTCCGTCGCGGAGGTCGGAAAGCTGCTGACCCTCCAGGACAAGATCATCAAGCAGGTGCCCGAGGTGGCGCAGGTCTTCGGCAAGGCGGGACGGGCGGAGACGGCGACCGATCCGGCGCCTCTGGAGATGTTCGAGACGGTGATCAACCTGAAACCGGAATCGGAGTGGCGGCCGGGGATGACGGTGGAGAAGCTCAAGAACGAACTCAACGACGCCCTTTCCATCCCCGGGGTGTCGAACTCCTTCACAATGCCGATCAAGGCGCGGATCGATATGCTCTCGACGGGGATCCGGACGCCGGTCGGGATCAAGGTGATGGGGCCGGACATCGGCGAGATCGAAAAGATCGGCCTCGCGCTCGAGGATCGCCTCAAGAGCGTTCCGGGGACGCGGAGCGTCTATGCCGAGCGGGTGACGACCGGATACTTCCTCGACGTTGTCATTCGGCGGGACCGGATAGCCCGGTATGGCCTTACCGTGGATGACGTCCAGGAGATGGTCTCCTCGGCGATCGGCGGCGAGAACGTCACGACGACCGTGGAGGGGCGGGGACGCTATCCGGTCAATGTCCGCTATCCCCGCGAGCTGCGGAACGACCCGGAATCGATCAGGCGGATCCTTGTTCCGGTCATGATGCCGGGAGCGCAGGCGGCTCCGGCCCCAGCGTCCGCCGGGATGTCCGCAACACGGAACATCCTCCAGATCCCGCTCGGGGAACTGGTCGACGTCCGGATCGTCAAGGGGCCGACGGCGATCAAGAGCGAGGAAGGGCAACTCGCCGCCTATGTCTATGTAGACTTCTCGGGGAGGGATTTCGGCGGGTACGTTAACGAGGCCAAGACCCGTGTGGCGGATCTGAAGATCCCCGAGGGGTACCGGCTTACCTGGAGCGGCGAATACGAAAACCTCGTCCGGACGCACGAGAAGCTCAAAATGGTCATCCCTCTGACTCTGTTGATCATCATTATCCTGATTTATTTCAACACGAAGTCGGCGACCAAAACGGCGATCGTGCTCCTGGCCGTTCCCTTTTCCCTCGTCGGCTCCTTCTGGCTCCTCTATCTGCTCAACTACAACATGAGCATCGCCGTCTGGGTGGGAATCATCGCCCTCGCCGGTCTGGACGCAGAGACGGGTGTCGTCATGCTCCTCTATCTCGATCTGGCCTATGACCAGTGGCGAAAAGAGGGGCGGATGCGGACGGTCGAGGACCTCCGGGAAAGCATCATGCACGGCGCGGTGAAGCGGATCCGGCCGAAGATCATGACGGTCTCCGTGATCCTCGCGGGGCTCATCCCGATCATGTTTTCCCACGGCGCCGGCGCCGACGTGATGAAGCGGATCGCTGCGCCGATGGTGGGCGGCGTCGTCACCTCCACGATCCTGGAACTCATCATCTACCCGGCGATTTACCGGATCTGGAAGGGGCGGGGGCTGGCGAAACCATAAAACCTGTCGTCGCCTGCGCCCTGGCATCAAACCCCACACCTTTCGCAAGCGGGCGAAGGAGAAGCCAGGACTGCAGGTTCCATAAATTTAATTGATATATCCGTAATATCCGGGTAATATGACTATCCATTCATGGGAATAAGAATGCGACCGTGCTTGGGGAGATCAATACGTAACGAATCAGTTATTGAGGTTTCGGACATCATTATTTACGAAATCTGTTTTTACGCCGGATTGGAACACGATGCCTTTATCTCGCCAGTTGTTTATTCCGGGTATGAACTCTCCCAGGGGCGGATCCGTTCCACCCCCTTTTTCAAACACCTGGAGCAGGAAGGCATCCCGATATGAATGAGGTATATCGTATAGACGATTAATACGATTCCAGGGCAGGAGAAGCGTCATGTCAAGCCGGATGATCATCCGGATCGAATCGAAACGCAAGGGTAAAGTAGGCCAATCGTCATGAAGACCAAGGAGCAACTCGCTAAGGAGTTGTCGATCCAGCGCCGTGAGACGGATGAGCTGAAAAAACGGGACGGCGAGCGGAGACGGGTGGATGAAGCCACTCAGCAGGCCATGTCGCTTTTGACTTCAACCATAGAATCAACCGCCGATGGCGTTCTTGTTATTGATAATCAAGGGAAAATCGCCATCTTTAATAAGAAATTCCTCTCCATGTGGCGTATTCCGGAATCCCTCGCTGCAAAGCGGGATGATAAAATATTGCTGGATCATGTGTTGAGTCAGCTCAAAGATCCGGAAGGTTTTATTGAAAAGGTAAAGCGACTTTATTCTCAGCCGGAAGCGGAAAGTTTTGACATTCTGGAATTCAAGGATGGTCGAGTCTTTGAGCGATTTTCTCAACCTCAGAGATTGGGAAATCGCATTACCGGCAGGGTGTGGAGCTTCCGTGATGTTACCGATCGCAAACGGGCGGAGGAGGAGCAGCGTCGGAACCGGGAGACGGCCGAACGGCTGGCCGGGGAGATCGGCGTCATCGCCGAGATCGGGCGGGTTATCAGCTCGACGATGAACATTGAAGAGGTGTATGAGCGGTTTGCCGCCGAGGCCAAAACACTGATTCCCTTTGACAGGCTTGTCGTGAATCTGAACAAGCCTCAGGAGGATGAACGCCGCTGCGCCTATGTTTCCGGGGTGGATATCCCCGAGAGAAGACCGGGGGATTCTAAATCTCTGTCGGGGTCGACCGATGATATGCTCTTGCGCACACGGTCCGGCATTATCATCCAGTCGGCGAACGTCGAGGAGATGGCCGCCCGGTTCCCCGGCGTCGGCACCGTCTTACATGCAAAGGCAGGGTTGTGCTCCCTGATGAGCGTTCCCTTGATCTATAGGGACGAGGTGATCGGCGCCCTGCATTTCTGGTCGAAAAAATCGGAAGCCTATACAAAGAAGGACCTCCGTCTGGCGGAGAGAATCGGGTCGCAGATTGCCGGGGCCATCGCCAGCGCGCAGCTTTATAAAGACCTCAAGGAAGCGGAAACGTTGTTGCGGGAAAGCGAGGCGCGGTTCCGCGCCATCTTCGAGCAAGCGGCGGTGGGGGTGTCCGAGTTTGATATCGCAACAGACCGTTTCCTTGCGGTCAACCGGCGCCTTTGCGAACTTGTCGGCATGACGGAAGAGGAGCTGCTGGCTTCCACCTTGCATGCGATTACGCATCCGGATGATCGTCAATTGCATCGGGATGAAGTCGCGCTGCTGGAAGCCGGGAAGATCCGAAATCTCACGCTGGAGAAGCGTTACATCCGGAAAGACGGGGAGATCATCTGGGTGAGCGTCACGGTATCACCGCTTCGGAAAACGGGGGAAACGCCTGAGCGCAACCTTGCCGTAATCCAGGACATCAGCGAGCGCATGCGGATGCAAGAGCAAAACGAGCGTCGCGCCAAGCAGCTCACCGATCTGCACGAGACAAGCATCGAGCTTACGTCCGAGTTGAACCTGAACACACTGCTCCGATCCATCGCCCAGCGTGCGCTGAACCTGATCGGCGGGATCTACTGTAACTGCTATCTCTACAGGCCGGAAGCGGATCTCTTGGATCGGGTCGCGAACGCCGGAAAGGAAATGTTCCTCGGCAGCGGTACAACACGTCAGCGCGGCGAGGGTCTGGTCGGCCACGTCTGGGAGCAGGGCGTTCCGCTTCTGATCGATGATTACCGCTCCTGGCCGGGGCGAAATAAGAAATATGACTCTTCCCCGCACCCGTCCCGCGCGCTGGTGGGAGCGCCGATTCACTGGGGTAACGAATTCCTGGGTGTTCTCAGTGTTGCGGCGTTCCTGCCGCACCGATACACCCAGGCAGATTCCGATGTGCTCGGCATGTTTGCCACGCAGGCCGCAATTGCCATCCGCAACGCGCGGCTGTACGGCACGATCGAACAGCTTGCCGTTACGGACGAACTGACGGGCCTGTTCAACCGCCGCGGATTCTTTCAGCTTGGTGAACGTGAGTTTGAAGGCTCATTGCGTTTCAACCGGCCCCTTGCGGCGCTGATGTTCGACATCGACCATTTTAAAATGGTCAACGACACCCGCGGCCATCCCGCCGGCGATCAGATTCTGCGCGCGCTGGCTGATTGTTTCCGCCAGAACACGCGCGGGATCGATGTTGCGGGACGCTATGGCGGCGAAGAGTTCGTCCTCTTGATGCCGGAAACACTCCTACCGGGGGCTGTCCAGATTGCCGAGCGCCTGCGCCAATCCATTGCCGACCTTTCCGTTCCGATCCATCCGGCGAACGGCGATTCCGCGACGGTCGATATCCATATCACCGTAAGCATTGGCGTCGCCGCTTTGTTGCCGGACGTACCGAGTTTGGCAGTCCTGCTCGAACGAACCGATCAGGCCCTGTATCGCGCAAAGGATTCCGGGCGCAACCGTGTTGTCGTCTGGGAGAAATCAGCGCCGTTCATGCCGTGAAAGAGGCAACGTCCGTCCATTCCGAATATTGTTTGACGCAGTTTTTTCTGAGGTATATCGTATTGACGACTCATATGATTCCAGGGCAGTAGAAGCGTATTTACCGCCCGGATGATCATTAATGTCCAATAGGGAGTGACGACGAACAGGAGACAGTAAAAGTTAAACGGGCGGGAGGGATGCCGAAGGGATGAACTCTTTTGCGGAATACATCAGGGAAATCAGGAAGAGCCTTGAGAAAGGCGACTCCACGGAACACACGCACCGCACCGCCTTGGAAGCCCTCCTGGAGGCGTGCGGTAAAGACATCGACGCCACGAACGAACCCCGCCGGATTGCCTGCGGCGCGCCGGATTTCAACATCACCCGGAAGGGAGTTCCGGTAGGCCACGTCGAGACGAAGGACATCGGCGTCAATCTCGACGAGATGGAGCGCGGCAAAGGACCGAATGGCGAGCAGTTCAAACGATACTCCACGTTGCCGAACTGGATTCTCACCGACTACCTGGAGTTCCGATGGTATGCCGCCGGCGAGAAACGTTTGACCGTTCGGGTGGCCGACCTTGACGGCAAGGGCCGGCTCAAGATCACGACGGATGGTGACGAGAAACTCGAGCAACTCCTCACCGCCTTCTACCGTGAACCTGCGTTGACGGTCGGCACCGCCAAGGAGCTCGCTCAGCGCATGGCGGGTATGACGCGGATCACCCGCGATTTGATCATCGCATCCTTCAAACATGAGACCGAGGAAACGGAACGCAAACTCGTGCAAGAGGCGCGGGAACCCTATGGCGCGGCCATGCCATCGCGCGGCCCGTGGTTGCACAACTGGCTGACGGCTTTCCGGGAAACGCTGATTCCCGACCTCACGGAAACCGAGTTCGCCGATATGTTCGCGCAAACGCTCGCTTATGGCCTCTTTGCCGCCCGCATCCACGCCCCCGCAAACCGGGAGTTCTCCCGCGAAATGGCGGCCTTCAAACTGCCCAGGACGAATCCGTTTCTCCGCAAACTCTTTGCCGAAATCGCCGGCGTGGACATGCCGGACACCGTCGCCTGGGCCGTCGAGGACCTCGTGAATCTGCTCCGTCATGCCGACATGGCGGAGATCATGCAAGACTTCGGCAAAAGCAAGGGCAAGGAAGATCCGGTTGTCCACTTCTACGAAACCTTCCTTGCCGCCTACGACCCCAAGGTTCGCGACCAGCGCGGCGTGCGATACACGCCGGAACCGGTGGTGCAGTACATCGTCCGGTCGGTGGACTGGCTCCTGCAAACCCGGTTCAACCGCCCCCAGGGGTTGGCCGACGATAACACGTTCATCCTCGACCCCGCGGTCGGAACCGCCACTTTCCTCTACTTCGTGCTGACTCTGATCTTCTCCAAGTTCGCCCGACAGCGCGGCCAGTGGGACGGCTACGTGGAGAAGCACCTGCTCAACCGACTTTTCGGCTTCGAAATCCTCATGGCGCCGTATGCCATCGCTCATCTCAAGCTCGGCATGCTATTGGAGGAGACCGGCTACAGCTTCGGCTCCGACCAACGGCTCGGCATCTTCCTCACCAACACCCTGGAGGAATCCGCCCGGCGCAGCGACCGGCTTTTCGCGGACTGGATTTCCGAGGAGGCCAACGCCGCCGCCAAAGTCAAGGCCCAATTGCCGATCATGGTCGTCCTGGGCAATCCGCCCTACGCCAACTTCGGACGCATGAACCGCAACAAGTGGATTCTCGGCCTGCTGAACGACTATAAAAAGGACCTGAATGAAAAGAAGCTGAACCTCGACGACGACTTCATCAAGTTCATCCGGTTCGCCCAGTGGCGCATCGAGAAAACCGGCCACGGCATTGTCGGCTTCATCACGAGCAACACTTACATTGACGGCATCACCCACCGCCGCATGCGCGAATCCTTGATGCAGGCTTTCGACGAGATTTACATCCTCGACCTGCACGGCAGTTCCAAGAAGAGGGAAAAAACGCCGGACGGCGGCAAAGACGAGAACGTCTTCGACATCACGGTGGGCGTATCCATTTTGCTTGCCGTGAGGCTTGCGAAGACGGGACCGCCTTCCGGCGGATGGGCGCCCGCTCGCGTCTTCCATGCCGAACTATGGGGCGAGCGAAAGGGCAAGTACGACTGGCTCTCACAGAACGACGCCAGCCAGACTCCCTGGACCAAACTCGCGCCGACGAAACCGTACTTCTTTTTTGTGCCAAAAGATTTTGATGCGGGCAGCGAGTATGAATCTGGGTGGAAACTGTGTGACGTGTTCTCTCGCTTCCAGAATGGAGTCAAGACGGACCGGGACGATCTTTTTATCGACTTCGACCGAACTGAACTTTCGGAGCGAATGCGGAGATTCTACTCAGATGAGGGGCTTACCGAACAGTTCCGAGCTACCTACCGCGTTGAGAACTCATCGAGTTATGACCTGCTCGCGCGCCGTCAACGCACCCGGTTTGAGGATGCCAATGTCCAAGCCTTCTTCTATCGCCCCTTTGACACGCGCTGGCTATACTATGCGCCGGATCTGACCAGCCGGCCAGCCTACGATATAATGAGGCACATGCTGGCTGGCCACAACCGGGCGATCGTCACGACGCGCAAGACCGAGGAGAAATTTGGGGTTCTGTGCACCTGCTTGTTAGCAGGTCACAAGTCTGTTGCCGCCTATGACATAAACACCATGTTCCCTCTTTACCTCTATCCCGCTGCCGACGAACTGGGCGCTTCGGCCGGCCGTCGCCCGAACATTAACCCCGAGTTCCTGAAAGCGCTGGCGGAAAAGCTGAAGGTTTCGCAGACCGAACCGCACGGATTGCCGCAGGGCGTGACGCCCGAAGATATCTTCCACTATGCCTACGCCGTCTTCCACTCGCCGACCTATCGTGCCCGGTACGCCGAGTTCCTGAAGATTGATTTCCCGCGTCTCCCGCTCACGGGCAACCGGGATTTGTTCTTCCGCCTGGCCGCCCTGGGCGGGGAGCTTGTGGCTCTTCATCTCATGGAATCGCCGAAACTGAATGACCTGATCACCGAGTTTCCGGTGAAGGGAACAGATGCCGTCGAGAAGGTTCAGTACAACGACAAGGACGAGCGCGTCTGGATCAATCCAACGCAGTACTTCGGAGGCGTGCCGGCAGCGATCTGGAACTTCCACATCGGTGGCTACCAGGTCTGCGAGAAATGGCTGAAGGACCGCAAGGGCCGCAAACTGACCTACGAAGATACCCGCCACTACCAGAGAATCGTTGTGGCCCTGAATGAGACCATCCGTGACATGAAAGAGATAGACGAAGTCATCAGACAACACGGCGATTGGCCAACCGCGTTTTCCGGGAACAACACATAGGAATGGCGGACAATCGCGGCCAAGGCGGAAAAGAGCAGCCCTTCTGCGTATCATCATGTATTGTGAATTGTTCAGGGATGCTGTATATAATTCTACCCCTTGAATGAAATCCGTAAGGAGTCGCATTATGAAGACCGTTCAAACAGAAGTGCCCGAAGCTCTATATAACAAGGCCGTGGCCCTTGTGAACGAGGGATGGTTTCGCGACGAGAAGGATGTTTTTTCTGAAGCAATCCGACGTTTTCTCGACACCCATCAATCGGAATTGATGCAAAAGTTTATCCGCGACGATATCGAGTGGGGCCTTCGCGGCAATGATTGATGGAGCCACGTATATCGTATCTGACACCGGTCCCATCATCCATCTGGACGAGCTCGGCTGTCTCGATCTTCTTGCCGATTTCAAGAACATCCTTCTGACCGTTTCCGTCGTTGAAGAAATCGAAAAACACCGCCCCGTTGCCCTGAGGGTAAAACTGCCGTTCCGGGTTTTGCGCGCTCATCATCCCGCTGATGACTGCATTGGGTCTTAAGATGAACGACATCGTTATTGCGGGTTATGTTCCCGGGGCCATTGGCCGCATCACCGAGTTGCACGCAACGTATTACGGCAGGAATTGGGACTTCGGCCTTTTCTTTGAAAGCAAGGTTGCCGCCGAACTGTCGGAATTTTTACGGCGTTTCGATCCGGAGAGGGATGGCTTCTGGACGGCAAGTCAGGGGGAATGCGTCGAAGGATCCATTGCGATTGATGGCGCCAAGGCCGAGACGGAAGGGGCCCATTTGCGATGGTTCATCGTCTCCGATGCAACCAGGGGGCGCGGGATCGGAAATCGTCTCATGGAAGAAGCCGTGGGCTTCTGCAAACTCATGCGATATTCCCGCATCTTCCTATGGACATTCCAGGGACTTCATCCGGCCCGCCACCTCTACGAGAAGTTCGGATTTCGGCAAGTCGATCAGGTAGAAGGGAAACAATGGGGAAAACAGGTTCTGGAGCAGCGGTTTGTTCTTGCGCTCCGTTGAGGGTGATGGGGGGATGCCATGATCGGTTACATGAAACGACATGAACGCTATGTAAGAGAAATGCTTGAGAAGAATCTCAGCCGGGAAGCATGGCAGAATCTTCTCGTGTATCACGATCAACAGATTCGATGGATGCAGCATGAAAGACTGGTCCATCTTATGATCATGCTGTCCGTTTGCCTCTTCGCTTTGCTTTCATTGGGATTCGTTGTCTTGGCGCCGACTCTTCCGTTTTTTATCCTTCTCGCGCTTCTGATCATTCTGTCATCGGCCTATATCTTCCATTATTACCGGCTCGAAAATGGCGTACAAAAATGGTATGATTTATCCGGTGAGATCAGAACTGCATCAGCGGTTATGGAGGAAATCCCGTGAACGACGAAATCGCCATGAAGTCCATACAGGCCTTTTTCCGGAAGGATCTCTTTGCCGGGTTCGTCGGCATTGAACTGATTGAGGCGGGCGAAGGCCGAGCCAGGGCCCGCCTGACGATCAGCGATCACCACCGAAACGGCCTGGGCCTCGTCCACGGCGGCGCCATCTTCACGCTGGCCGATCTTGCCTTCGCGGCAGCCGTCAATTCCCGGGGAAGGGCCGCGGTCGCGATCCACTGCTCGATCTCCTATCTGAAGGCGGCGGCAGGGGACGTCCTTTTCGCCGAGGCCGAGGAGGTCTCATGCGGGCCGAAGATCGCCGCCTACACCATCCGGATCACGGATGCTTCAGGGGAGATCATCTCCCGTTTCGAAGGGATGGCTTATCGGAAGAAAGAGCATTGGTGAAATGGCGCACGCCGTGGGATGATGGATTGCCGGACCCCAAAGCGCATCATTTGCGACCACCCGCGGTCCTGCACGATGACCCGTCTTTCCCAAGCGGCATCCGTCCGGGACCGGACGAGAAGATCCTCTTTCCAGGATGTTTTTTCATCTTGACAGGAAGACGGATTTCATATAGAGGCATCAACCTATTCAACAAGATCTGAAGGAGGACGTTTTTTTGGCTACACACAAATCCGCAGAGAAGAGAAGCAGGCAGGCTGTGAAGCACCGCGAATGCAACAACATCGTGAAATCGAGCATCAAGACCGGCGTGAAGACCGTGTTGGAGGCCGTCGAGACGAAGGATCCGGAGGCGGCGAAGGCTGCCCTGGCCAAGGCCGTTCCCGCGATTGCCAAGGCGGCGGCCAAGGGGGCTTTTCACAAGAAGACCGCGTCGCGCAAGATCTCCCGCCTGACGAAACGGGTCAACACCCTGAAGGCTTAACCTTCCCTCAGAAGCCGGACATCATCAGACTATATGCCCTCTCGGCTGTGTCATTGGCCAGCTTGGTGAGGGCATTTTTGCGGCTGCTCTCCGTCACGCCGACCGTCGTCACGGGGAAATCCCCGGCCCCGGTAAAGGCCCCGTCCGCCCAGATCGACCGGCCGCTTTCCCGCTCCTCAAAGGAGATCTCCAGCGTGACCATGATCCGGTCCTCGGCCGAGAGGTTGGTCGCCTTGTAGGAGAGCGGGGAGGACTGCAGGCTGAGAATGGTTCCCCGGCAGATCACATCCGCCTCGCCCCGGCTGTGGGCCAGCTTGAAGCGGCCCTCCTGGACGAACCGGCTGATGAAGGCGCTGCGGAAGATGTTCTCTGCATAGGCCTCGCTGGTCCTGTTGGTGAAGACATCGACAAAGACCGTCCGGAGTCCGGGGGCGACCGATTCTTCCCCCCCCGCAAAATGGTATCCGCAACCGGTCAGCAGAAGCGCAGTCAGAACCATCAGAATGCCTGTTCTCCACCTGTTTGGGGACAGATTTGAAATCTGTCCCCAAACACCCTTCCCGATATTCATACCGCACCTCTTCAAAACCTTTTCCCCTCACGCATCAGCGGGGACACGATGCGGCATCATGTCCCCGAACGACGATGTTCACCAGTTTCTTCGGCACATACACCACCTTGATGACCTGCTTTCCGGCGGTGAGGTTGGCGATCCGCTCGTCGGCCAGCGCCAGGGCCTTGATCTTCTCCCCCTCCTCGTCGGCGGGAACTCGGATCCGGCTCCGCACCTTGCCGTTGATCTGGATCACGATCGTGATCTCCTCTTCCGAGGCGACCGCGGGGTCGAATGCGGGCCAGGCCGCATCGGCCAAGCTCTCGTTCCGGCCGAGGAGCGTCCAGAGCTCTTCGGTGATGTGGGGAACGAGGGGGGCGAGGAGCAGGATGACGGCCTCGACCGTCTCCCGGATGACGGAAAACCCGAGCCGGTCGTCCGCCTGCGGGCGCGGTAACGAATAGAGGGCGTTGACCAGCTCCATTACGGCGCTGATCGCCGTATTGAAGTGGAAACGATCCTCAATGTCGGAGGTGACCTTCCGGATCGTCTGGTGCGTCTTCCGCCGCAGGGCCTTGAGGTCTCCCTCCAGCACCTCCCGGCCGGCGAAGGGTTCCACATCCCGGATCTCCTCCAGGTAATCCAGGACGATCCGCCAGGTCCGGCTCAGGAAACGGAAGGAGCCGTCGACCCCTTGGTCGCTCCACTCGAGATCCTTTTCCGGCGGGGAGGCGAAGAGACAGAAGATCCGCGCCGTGTCGGCCCCGTAGGCCTGGATCAGATAGTCCGGATCCACGATGTTCTTGAGCGACTTGGACATCTTCTCCGTCTTGCCGATCTGGACCTCCCGGCCGCACTGCGTGCATTTTCCCTCTTTGACCTCATCCGGGAAGAGGTAGCCGTGTTCCGGGCAGCGCATCGTCTCCTTGCAGACCATCCCCTGAGTGAGGAGGTTCGTGAAGGGTTCGTCTACGCCGAGGAATCCGAAATCCCGAAGCATCTTCGTATAGAACCGCGCGTAGAGAAGGTGGAGGATCGCATGTTCGATGCCGCCGATGTACTGATCCACCGGCATCCAGTAATCCAGCTTCTTCCGGTCAAGGCCCGGCTTCACGTCGTAGCGGGCGGAACAGAAGCGGTCGAAGTACCAGGATGATTCGACGAAGGTGTCCATCGTGTCCGTCTCACGCCGGGCCGGTTTCCCGCAACGGGGGCAGGTCGTCTCGACGAAGGGCTTGTGCCGGGCGAGCGGCGAGCCCCCCTCGCCGGTGAATTCCACGTCCCGGGGAAGGATGACGGGGAGGTCTTTCTCCGGAACAGGAACCGTCCCGCACGCCTCGCAGAGGATCATCGGGATGGGGGCGCCCCAATAGCGCTGTCGGGAGATCCCCCAGTCGCGCAGGCGATACTGGACCGTTTTCTTTCCCCGGCCGAGAGACGCCAGGTGGTCGGCGATCGCGTCGAGGGCCTTGAGATTCTCCAGGCCGTCGAAGGGGCCGGAGTTGACGAGGATGCCCTCGCCCGTGTAGGCCTCGGCCATCGTCTGGACGTTCAGCGCCCGGTCGGGGGGCTGGATGACGACGATGAGCGGCAGGTTGTACTTCTTGGCGAACTCGAAGTCGCGCTGATCATGGGTGGGGACCGCCATGACGCAACCGGTGCCGTAGTCGGCGAGGACGAAGTTCGCCGCATAGATCGGCATTTTTCGCCCCGTGACGGGATTCAGACAGTACGTGTCGAGGAAGACGCCCTCCTTCTCGTAGGATTCGGAGGTCCGCATCTTCTTGTCCTGCTTCCGGATCTTCTCCACGAATTTGCAAACGGGTTCCTCGCAGGCCTTTCCCCGCGTGAGGTCCATGACGAGGGGGTGTTCGGCGGCAACCAGCATGAAGGTGGCGCCGAAGATCGTGTCCTGGCGCGTGGTGAAGACCTGGATCGCGCCCTTCCCTTCGGCCATCGGGAAGGAGGCCTCGCAGCCGTAGCTCTTCCCGATCCAGTTCTTCTGCATCGTGAGGACCCGCTCGGGCCAGCCGGGGAGGCGGTCGCAGTATTCGAGGAGCTCGTCGATGTAGGCGGTGATCCGGAAGAACCACTGGTTCAGATACTGCTCTCCGACCTCCGAACCGCAACGCCAGCAGAGGCCCGCCTCCACCTGCTCGTTGGCGAGGACGGTTTCGCATTTCGGGCACCAGTTCACCGTGGAGCTCTTCTTGTAGGCGAGCCCCTTTTCGTACATCCGGAGGAAGAAGAGCTGCTCCCACTTGTAATATTCGGGTTCGCAGGTTGCGAGCTCCCGGTCCCAGTCGTAGCTGAAGCCCATCCGTTTGAGCTGGCGCTTCATGTTTTCGATATTTTCATGGGTCCAGACGGAGGGGTGGACGCCTCGTTCGATGGCGGCGTTCTCCGCCGGCATGCCGAAGGCGTCCCAGCCCATCGGATGGAGGACGTTGAACCCCTTCATCCGCTTGTACCGGGCGACGACGTCGCCGATCGTATAGTTCCGCACATGGCCGATGTGGATCCGGCCGGAAGGGTAGGGGAACATCTCGAGAAGATAGTATTTCTTTTTATCCGGGTCTTCCGTGACACGGAAAATCTGCTTTTCCTCCCAGTGCTTCTGCCACCGTTCTTCAATTTCTAAGGGGTTGTACTTTCTGTCCATGAATCGCTCCGCTCTTAAAAAATGACGCATCGGGAGTAAGGCTTCAGTAGTAAGGCGTTGTTTCCCCTAACTCTTCACACCTCATGCTCCTCAGCGGCGATTTCCCAAGGTCTTGGCACCCTTCGTAGCACATCAGACCAAGCCTTACAATGCTATTTTCCCCGGAACCCGGCCGTCGTCTTTGTCTTCCAAAGGTAGAATCTCGCACCCCGCCGCCCCGACGCGCTGCCGGAAAAGGTCCAGCCCCGCGCGGATCTCATCCGTATTATCCGCCGTTGCCGGAATCTCCAGACGGAGGGAGGGAAGTTCCTCCGGTTTGCATGAAAAACCGTCGAAAAGGCCCGTGATCAGGGCTTCGGCCATCCCTGAGAGTTTCAAGAGCCCCCGCCCCCGGCCGGCGGCCGGTATGGGAAGGGCCAGGTCATCCGCCTGGATTCCGCTTACAGTCCGCGCTATCTCATAACCGGCGTTGTAGAGCCTGTCGTAGGTCAGTTCGGAAATCGCCCCCAGACCGAGGAGGAGGAGGCGGGAGATCCGAATGCGTTTCGGGAAGGCATAGAGCAACTTCTCCAGGAAATCTCCGGAAACCCTGCCCCGGGCGATTTCGGTGGAGATCATCCCGTTGAGACGCCAGTCCACCAGACCGCAGTATCCCCTGGGCGGCCTTTCATCGGAAAAGAAACCCAGGATCAGGGTGTCACGGTTCAAGGCGTCCGGCGAGGCTGTTGATATCTTGATCTTCATCCTTCCTGCGCAGCTTTCCGTAGAGGGCGTCCAGAATACCGTTGATGAACGCCCCTGAATTTTCGGAACCGTACACCTTTCCGAGATCGATGGCCTCGTTCAGCGTGACCTTCGGGGGGATGTCGTGACAGAACAGGAGCTCGTAAACGGCCATTCGCAGGATGCTCTTGTCCACGCGGGACATCCTCGCGATGGTCCAGTTTTCGGAACTGCCGCTGATCAGGCCGTCGATCTGCTCCCGGTGGTTCCAGGTCCCCTCAATCAGGAAAAATGAGAATTTTCGGGCTTCTTCCGGTGCGTCGAAATTGGCCCAGAAGAGATCGATGGCCTCCTGCAGGCCGGTTTCCTGGACGTCGAGCGCATAAAGAACCTGAAGGGTAACCTCTCTTGCCTTCCGCCTCTGGTGCATGCATCCCTCAGATTTCGGTCGATTGATCCGTGCAACCCGATTACGCCCATCCTTGAGGTCGCGGCTTTCGGAATGTTCTGCGAGGGCGTCTATATTACAGTTTTTTGAAAAGATCAACCATCTCGATGGCGGACAGGGCGGCGTCCCAACCCTTGTTCCCCGCTTTGGCGCCGGCCCGTTCGATGGCCTGTTCGATGGTGTCCGTCGTCAGCACGCCGAACGCCACCGGCACCTCGGTTTCCAGCCCCACCATCGCGATCCCTTTGGAGACCTCCGCGCTGATATATTCGAAGTGAGGCGTGGCGCCGCGGATGACCGCGCCGAGGCAGATCACGGCGTCGAAGCGTCCGCTCTTCGCCATCTTCTTGGCCGTCAGCGGCAGTTCGAAGGCGCCGGGGACCCGGACGATCTGGATCTCCTTCTCGTCCGCGCCGGCCCGCGTCAGGGCGTCGACGGCCCCTTCGATCAGGCGGCCGCTGATGAAGTCATTGAAACGGCTGGCCACAATGCCGAACCGCATCCCCTTCGCAACGATCTTTCCCTCGATGATTTTTGGCATGGTTCATTCTCCTAAGAAAATCGGTTATGTGCCCTCTATACCTTCAGGATGTGACCCATCTTCTTTTTCTTCGTCTGGAGGTACTGGAGGTTGTTTTCGTTCGGCCGGATTTCGATCGGGACCCGTTGGGTGATGGTGATTCCATACCCTTCGAGGCCGACGATCTTTTTGGGGTTGTTCGTGAGGAGCCGCATCTTCCGCACCCCGATGTCGGCCAGGATCTGGGCGCCGATCCCGTAATCCCGGAGATCTTCCTTGAAGCCGAGCGCGATGTTCGCTTCCACGGTGTCCTGGCCGTGCTCCTGGAGCTCATAGGCTTTGATCTTGTTGACGAGACCGATCCCGCGCCCCTCCTGGTGCATGTAAACGATCACGCCCCGGCCGGCCTCTTCCACCATCTTCATCGCCCGCTGGAGCTGGTCGCCGCAGTCGCACCGCTCGGAACCGAAGACGTCGCCCGTCAGGCATTCCGAATGAACGCGGACCAGGACCTCGTCCTCCGCGGTGATGTCGCCCTTGATCAGGGCCACGTGCTTCATCTCGTCCACGTCATTTTCATAGACGATCAGCTTGAATTCGCCCCCGTACCGGGTAGGAATTGTGGCGGTCGCCGCCCGGCGGATCAGGGATTCGTGTTGCATCCGGAAGTCGATGAGATCTTTGATGGTAACGATCTTCAGGTCGAACTCCCGGGCGAAGATCTCCAGATCGGGCATCCGGGCCATCGTCCCGTCGTCCTTCATGACCTCACAGATGACGCCGGCGGATTTCAGGCCGGAGAGACGGGCGAGATCGACCGAACCTTCCGTCTGGCCGGTCCGCACGAGGACTCCGCCCCGCTTGGCGCGGATGGGGAAGATGTGGCCGGGGCTGACCAGATCCTCCGGCTTTGCGTCGCCGGCTACGGCGGTCCGGATCGTTGTTGCCCGATCCGCAGCCGAGATCCCGGTGCTGACCCCCTGTTTTGCCTCGATGGAGACCGTAAAGGCGGTGCCGAAACGGGAACGGTTGTCCCGGACCATCGGCATCAGGCGGAGCTTGTCCGCGTTTTCCTCGGTCAGGGTGAGGCAGATGAGCCCCCGCCCGTATCGGGCCATGAAGTTGATCGCCTCCGGTGTGACGAACTCGGCCGCCATGCAGAGATCCCCTTCGTTTTCCCGATCCTCGTCGTCGACGAGGATAACCATTTTGCCGCTTTTGATATCGACAATGGCTTCCTGGATGGTGCTGACACCCATGTTATCTCCTTAATGAAAAGGGGCTCCGTCCCCCTATTATTTCATTATTTTAAAAATCCGTACCGGGCAAGCATCTCCAGATCGACTCCCCCGGCAGATCCATCTGCCGGTCCGGTCGTGCCGCCGGTCTCCTTCTCCCCCGTAACCAGTTTTTCCAGATACCGGGCCAGGATGTCCGTCTCGATATTGACGTCATCCGCCACCTTTTTGAAGCCGAGCGTCGTCGCGTCCACCGTATGCGGGATGATGCTAACATAAAACCGGTTTTTTTCACAGCGGTTGACGGTCAGGCTGATACCATCCACCGTGATGGATCCCTTGGTGACCACATACCGGCCGAGCCCCGGATCGATTTCAAAGCCGAAGACGAGAGATCCGGAGCGGGGGGTCTTCTCCACGATTCCGCCCACGCCGTCGACATGGCCGAGGACGATGTGTCCCCCAAGGCGGTCCCCGACGCGCAACGCTTTTTCCAGATTGACCCGATCGCCCGCCGTCAGGTTCCGGAACGTCGTCCGGAAAAGGGTTTCCGCGGAGACATCCGCCGTGAAGACCCGGCCGGCCTTCGCGGTCACGGTCAGGCATGCGCCGCTGACGGCGATGCTGTCGCCGATCCGGACGTCATCCAGATCGAGGGAGGTCTCGACCTCCAGAAGGGCATCCTCCCCCCGGCGCGTCAGGCGCCGGACGGACCCGAGTGCGGCTGTAATTCCTGTGAACACCTTCTATCCCTCCGGATTTCCTTCCTCCCCGTCCTTCTTCGTGTGGAGGAGGTCCTTCAATTCGTCCAGAAAGTCGCTGACATCCCGGAATTCACGGTAAACCGACGCGAAGCGGACATAGGCGACGCCGTCCAGGGTCTGGAGCTCCCGCATGACCTTTTCGCCGATGGCCGCGGAGGGGATCTCCTTCCCCTGGAATTCCTGACAGGCCCGCTCGACATTGTCCACCAGGGTCTCAATGGCGTCCGTGCTGATGGGACGCTTCTCGCAGGCCTTTTTGACCCCGGAGCGGATCTTCGTCCGGTCGAAGGGTTCCCGGCGGCCGTCCTTCTTGACGACCATCGGCAGGACCTCTTCGACGAACTCATAGGTGGTGAAGCGCTTGCCGCAGCCAATACACTCCCGCCGCCGCCGGATGGCGTCGCCGTCCTTGCTGATCCGGGAGTCGATCACCTTGTTTTCGCCGTGAGCGCAGAAGGGGCATTTCATTGCCGGATCACCTCGATTTCGGCCTCCGCCAGCATCTCTTCCGCGAGGTCGTCGCGGTAATCGCCCTCGACCACAATCCGGACGATGCCGGCGTTGATGATCATCTTCGCGCAGATGATGCAGGGGTGGTTCGTGCAGTAGAGGGTTGCCCCCTTCACACTCACCCCGTGCAGCGCCGCCTGGATGATCGCGTTCTGCTCGGCGTGGAGCCCCCGGCAGAGCTCATGGCGTTCGCCGGAGGGGATGTGTTTCTGTTCGCGGAGGCAGCCGATCGAAAGACAGTGGCGCAGTCCCGAGGGAGCGCCGTTGTACCCCGTGGAGAGGATCCGCCGGTCGCGGACCAGGACGGCGCCCACCCGTCGTCGCAGACAGGTGGCGCGCTTCGCCACGAGACCGACGATGTCCAGGAAATAGTCATCCCATGCGGGCCGTCCATCCGCACTTCCCCTGGGCTTCTCTTCCTGTTTGTTCCCTTCCATGGTTCAGAATCGCCTCTGATTCGCCCGTTGGTTACCGGTTTTCCCTGATCCGTTCCGGGTAAAGCGGAAATTGCCCGCAGAGGGAGCGGACCTCTTCCCGGACCTCGGTTAGGCGCTTTTCGTTGTGGATATCCCGGAGCACGGCGGAGAAGAAAACGGCGATCCTCTTCATCTCCGGCTCCTTCATCCCCCGCGTGGTCAGGGCGGGCGTGCCGATGCGGATTCCGCTCGTCACCTGGGCCCCCTTCGTGTCGAAGGGAATCCGGTTCTTGTTGATCGTGATGCCCGTCCGGTCGAGGGTCTCCTGCGCCTCTTTTCCCGTGATGCCGAGGTCGGTCAGATCGACGAGCATCAGGTGGTTGTCCGTGCCGCCGGAGACGAGGCGGAAGCCGTCCTCCATGAGCTCATCGGCGAGGGCGTTCGCGTTTTTCAAGATCTGGCGCTGATACTGTTTAAAGTCTTCGGTGAGGGCCTCCTTCAGCGCCACTGCCTTGGCGGCGATGATGTGCATGAGGGGGCCGCCCTGCATCCCCGGGAAGATCTTCGCGTCCAGGGCCTGGGCAAACTCCTTTTTGCAGAGGATGAGCCCGCCGCGGGGACCCCGCAGGGTCTTGTGGGTGGTCATCGTGACGAACTCGCAGCAGGGGACCGGCGACGGGTGGAGACCAGCGGCGACGAGGCCGCCGATGTGGGCGATGTCGGCGAGGATGAGGGCCCCGACTTGATCGGCGATGACCCGGAACTTCTCATAATCGATCGTCCGGGGGTAGGAGCTGGCGCCGACGACGATGATCTTCGGGCGGTGCCGCTTCGCGAGGGTTTCGACCTCGTTGAAATCGATGGTTTCCGTCTTCCGGTCCACTCCATAAAAGACGCCGCGATAGAACTTCCCCGAGAAACTGGCCGGGCTCCCGTGGGAGAGATGCCCCCCGTGGGAGAGGTTCATCCCGAGGATCGTGTCCCCCGGTTTCAGCACGGTGAAATAGACGGCCATGTTGGCCTGAACGCCCGCATGAGGCTGGACGTTTGCGTGCTCCGCCCCGAAGAGTTGCTTGCTCCGCTCGATGGCCAGCCGCTCCACGATGTCGACGAACTCGCAGCCCCCGTAGTATCGCTGGCCCGGATAGCCCTCGGCGTACTTGTTCGTCATGACGCTGCCCTGGGCCTCCAGGACGGCCTCGCTGACAAAGTTCTCCGAGGCGATCATCTCTAATTTCCACGCCTGTCGCCGGGTTTCCTGGCGGATCGCCTCCGCGACCTCCGGGTCGGCGTGCATCAGATACGACATGAATCCCATTTCCTCCTGCTTCTCATCATCCGCGGCGTTTGGCTTTCGGGATGCGCCGCGATTTGCATGTTATTTGTATCTACTCAGGTGTTTAGGCTGAAGGCTGAAGTGTCCTGACAGCCTTCCACCTTCAGTTTATCTGCCCGAGTCGTTACTGATTTCGTTCAATTTCAATTCCATCTCGCGGATCTTGTCGAGACGCCGCTGATGGCGACCCCCTTCGAAGGGGGTCGCAAGCCACACCCGGACGATCCGGAGGGCCATCTCCGGGTCTGTTTTTCTGCCCGCGAGGACCAGAATGTTGGCATCGTTGTGCATCCGGCTCAGGCGCGCCGTCCCCTCGTCGAGGCAGAGGGCGGCCCGGACGCCGGGGAATCGGTTGGCGACGATGGACATCCCCACGCCGGAGCCGCAGATCAGGATCCCCCGCGGGAAAAGGCCGGTGGAGACCGTCCCGGCCGCCTTTCCGCCGAAATCGGGGTAATCAACCGCCTGGTCGCTGTCCGTTCCCGCGTCGGTGACGACGAGGCCCATCTCCGTCAGGTGCGGCTTGAGCGCCTCTTTCAGGGAATAGCCCCCGTGGTCCGCGGCGATGATGATCTTTTCCTCTGACATGCCTATCCCTCGAATTTCCGGAAGATCAGGACGGCGTTCACCCCGCCGAACCCGAAGGTGTTGGACATGGCCGTCCGGATCTCTTTCTTCCTCGCCTGGTGGGGAACGTAGTCCAGATCGCAGGCGGGATCCGGGTGATCCAGGTTGATCGTCGGGGGAAGCACCCCCTCGCCGATCGCCTTCAGGCAGAGGATCGCCTCCAGGCCGCCGGCCGCCCCGAGGAGGTGGCCGGTCATCGATTTGGTCGAACTGACGGCAAGCCGCTTGGCATGTTCCCCGAAGACCGTCTTGACGGCCTCCGTTTCGCAGGCGTCGTTCAGGGGTGTGGAGGTCCCGTGGGCGTTGATGTAGTCGATTTCCGATGCGGCCATCCCCGCATCCTGCAGGGCGGTCTTCATGCTGCGAGCGGCGCCTTCGTGCCCCGGCGGCGGGGCGGCCATGTGAAAGGCGTCGCTTGTGAGGCCATAGCCGGCGAGTTCGCCCTGGATCCGGGCGTCTCTTGCCAGGGCATGGGGCAGGGCTTCGAGGATGATGACTCCGGAACCCTCGCCGATCACGAAACCGTCGCGGTCGCGGTCGAAGGGGCGGCTCGCCTTTTCGGGTTTGTCGTTGCGCCGGGAGAGCGCCCGCATCGCGTTGAATCCGGCCACGCACAGCGGGGTGACCGCCGCCTCCACGCCCCCGGCGATCATGACGTCGGCGTAGCCTTCGGCGATGATTCGGGCGGCGTCCCCGATGGCGCAGGCACCCGAGGCGCAGGCGGTGACGGTGCAGTTGATCGGGCCCTTTGCCCCGAAACGGATCGAGACATGGCCGGCGGCGAGGTTCGCCAGGATGGCCGGAATGCTGAACGGGGACATCTTCCGGGGGCCGCCCTGGAAGATCGCCTCTTTTTCCTTTTCGATGGTGGCCAGTCCGCCAATGGCTGAGCCGATGATCACGCCGGTCCGCTCCGCCCTTTCCTCTCCGATGACCAGGCCCGCATCGGTCATGGCCATTTCGGCGGCGGCCAGCGCGTAGATGATGAAATCATCGAGACGACGCAGCTCTTTCTTGTTCACGTACCGGAGCGGGTCAAATCCCTTGACTTCACCGGCAATCTTCGTCTCGAAGGCCGTGCAGTCGAAGCGGGTGATGGGAGCGATGCCGGATTTTCCGCGGCAGATCCCCTCCCAGGTCTCCGCAACGCTGTTGCCGAGCGGCGTGACGGCGCCCATGCCTGTGATCACCACCCCTCTTTTCAACCGTTCCCCCTTTTGTGCCGCGTCGGATTGTCGGCCGGTGACGAAGCCTTTGCCGGAAGATGGCACAGGCCTTCGGCCGTTATTCATGCCATGTGACGCCCTTGTTCCGGAGGTAATCCAGAACGTCCTTGATCGAACGGATCTGTTGAAGTTCGTTATCGGCGATCTGGATGGAGAAGGTCTCCTCCATCTCCATGATCAGTTCGACGAGGTCGAGGGAATCGGCCCCCAGATCGTCGATGAACGATGCCTCGGGAACGCACTCCTCCCGTGTGACATCCAATTGCTCCATAATAATGCCGATGACCTTTTCTTCCAGTGTCATGAAAATTTCCTCCTGTCAGATTGAGCCCTGCTCCGGCAGGGATGTGATAACATTTTTAAAGGCATGGGTTTATTCTCCCATTCCGCCGTTCAATGCCGACGCGGTCTTTTCCAGTGACGCCTCGTCTTCGACGTTGAGAAGACGAAGCCGCCGGTCGATCCGGCGGATCAGTCCGGAAAGGATCCTTTTGGGGCCGATCTCCACGATGGTATCGACGCCCATCTCCGCCATCCTTTCGATCGTCTCCCGCCAACGGACGGGGGAGATGATCTGCCGGACGAGCAGATCCCTCGTTCGTTCCCGTGAGTGGAGGAGGGAAGGGTCGCAATTGGGAATCACGGGGACGTCACAATCCCGGAATTCGACATTCCTGAGCGCGTCCGTGAATCGCCCGGCCGCGCCCTGGAGGAGGCGGCAGTGACAGGGAACGCTGATCGGAAGAAGAACCGCCCGGATGCCTTCCCTGGTTCCCGCCGCCGCGACCACCTCCGAGACGGCCGCCGTGTGTCCGGAGATGACAATCTGGCCCGGGGCGTTTTCGATGGAAACGGTCACGGCATGACCTTCACGGTCGCGGTCACGGCACAATGCCTCCACCTCCTCCCGCGGGAGGCCGAGGATGGCCGCCATGGCGCCTTCGCCCATGGGAACGGCCTCCTGATGGAACTCGGCCCTCCGAGAAACCAGGGATAGACAATCGCGCAGGTTGACGGCGCCGGCTGCATGCAGGGCCGCGTACTCCCCGAGACTGTGACCCGCCATGACGAGGGGTTTCGCCTCCACCCGTCCGGAAAAGGCCCGCCAGGCCGCCAGCTCCGCCGTGAGGACGGCGATCTGCGTGTTGACCGTCAGATCGAGGAGTTCCTGAGGTCCCGTGAAACAAAGAGAGACCATGTCCCTGCCGACGACGTCCCCGGCTTCGGCGAACAGATCCCTCACGCTCTGATGGCCCCGGTAAAGACCCTGACCCATACCGGGGTGTTGCGAGCCCTGTCCCGGAAAGACAAGACCGAATCTACCCATGGGTATTTCCCCGTCCGGCGCTTCAGGAGGCCTTTTCAATCGGAACGATTTCCCTGCCCTTGTAGGTGCCGCAGTTCGGGCAGACATGGTGGGGAAGCTTGGGCGCGTGGCATTGCGGACATGCGGATACCATGACCGGTGTCAGAAAATCGTGCGCCCTTCTCATGTTTTTTCTGGATTTGGAATGTCTCTTGATTGGATTTGCCATAATGTGTAACCCCTCTCTCCTTAAGGTTGACGGCTTCGTAAAAAGTCCCCCTGCTTTCGCAGGGGCAGGCTCCTGCTGCGTTGCGCTTCATCCCTCGTCGTTGCGGCGTACACCAATGTACGCCTCACTCCTCTGGACTCGCGCGCCTTGCCTCTGGAGCTTTTTCCAAAGCCGCCCCAGAACAACGGCTATTGATATTTTTTTACGAGAACATCAAGGTTGTCCCTTGAATTGTTTCAAAACGGCAAGCCGTTCATCGAGGACTTCGCCCCGACAGTTGCAACTTGTCTTATTCAGGTTGATGCCGCAGTGGAGACACAGCCCCCGGCAGGATTCTGCACACAGCAGTTTGATCGGGATCTGCAGCAGGATCTGCTCGAGGATCACCGTGTCCAGATCGATGACATCCCCCTCATAATACGCGAAATCGAGATCCGCAGCGTTGAGTTCCACCTCATCCTGAGAACGGGAGGGGGGAGGGGTGAATGTATATTTGAATGAGGATCGGAGAGGCAGACGGATCATCTCCAGGCAGCGGCAGCAGGGCACGTCCACGGCGGTCGCAACGGTTCCCTCGATAAAGACATTTTCCTTCATCCTCCAGGCGGTACAGGCGATGTCGATCCGGTCAGGTACAAAATCAGGGGGCGTCGCCCCGGGCAGGTTTCTCCGGAACCACTCACCGTCCCTCTCGAACTGGAGGACCATCCCCCCTTCGGGTATCTTGCTGACGTTGATCTTCAAAAATATCCCTTTCCCTCTGCTTTGAAACGGCCCTTCCCCCAGGCGAGGGATGCCGTATAAAAAGATAAAGTAAATTATAATACTGCCGGATTGTCAAGTATAATTTATCACCTGCGACGCGCCCACTGCAGAGGCCGCCCAATGACATCCTGGGGGCGCGCCCTTCACGGAAAGGCGTTGCGGTGCGACGGCCGGCGTGATATCAAAATTTCTTTCCTTATTTCTGCTCTGTTTTCAAGAATATACATAAACGGATCCGGGGGTAAATTCAAATGGTATCTTAAAAAACCCATGCGATTCATGAAATCGCGTTTCCCCGGCATGACGCCCGGCGACGTCCGGCTAAGACTCCGGCAGGGTTGCGAAATCCGCCTTGACAAAAGGCCGGGCGCGGCCCTATATGGCGACAAACATCTTGTGAAACCGGTTCCCGGAGATCCGGCTCCGGTGAAAAGAAAATGACGGCAGGTGATAAAGATGACTCATGAGAAGATAAGAACGCGCTTTGCCCCGTCACCGACAGGTTTTCTCCATATCGGCGGCGCCCGGACGGCCCTGTTCAACTGGCTCTATACGAGAAAGAGCGGCGGCACGTTCGTTCTCCGGATCGAGGATACCGATCAGCTCCGCTCGACGGACGAATCGACGCGGGCCATCCTGGATGCCATGACCTGGCTCGGTCTCAACTGGGACGAGGGCCCTTATTTCCAGGCGGAGCAGGTGGCCATCCACCGGGATATGGTTCAGAAACTGATCGACGAGGGGAAGGCCTACTACTGCACATGTTCACCCGAGGAATTGAATGCCAGGAGGAAGAAGGCCCTCGCCGAGGGACGGAAACCCAAATACGACGGGACCTGCCGGGACAAGGGGTTGCGCCGATCGCCGGATTCGGTCGTGCGGTTCCGCTGTCCGGAGGTGGGAGTGACGGTCATACACGACCTGATCAAAGGGGACATCTCCTTCAAAAACGAGGAGTTGGACGACCTGATCCTCGAACGTGCCGACGGGTATCCTACGTACAACTTCGCGGTCGTCGTTGATGACGCCCGGATGGAGATCACCCATGTCATCCGGGGGGACGACCATGTGAACAATACCCCGAAGCAGATCCTGATCTACGAAGCGTTGGGGTACGAGGTGCCGCTGTTCGGCCACGTGCCGATGATCCTCGGTTCGGACAAGGCGCGGCTGAGCAAGCGGCATGGGGCGACGTCGGTGATTGCCTATCAGGAGATGGGGTATCTGCCCGAGGCGCTGGTGAACTACCTGGTCCGGCTCGGCTGGTCGCACGGCGACCAGGAGATCTTCACGATCGAGGAACTCATCCGCGAGTTTTCGCTGGAGGCGGTGGGAAAATCGGCGGCCGTCTTCAATCCGGAGAAGCTCCTCTGGCTGAACCAGCATTACATCACAACCTGTCCGGAAGAAAAACTGCTGGAGCTGGCGACCCCCTTCTGGGTAAAGAAGGGCTTCGATGTCTCGGACCGCCAGTACGTTGCGCAGGCGGCGGCGAACCTCCGGACGCGGTCGAAGACCCTCGTGGAGATGGCCGATTCCGGTTCCTTTTATTTCCGGGAGGAGGTGGATTATGATCCGGAGGCGGCAGCGAAATTCCTGACGCCGGAATATGCCGGCCACCTGGAGGCGGTTGCCGAGCGGATTTCCGGCATCGCGGATTATACGAAGGACGGGCTGGAGGCGTTTCTGCGGTCGCTTGCCGAGGAGCGGGGAACGAAGCTCAAATGGATCGCCCAAACGCTCCGCGTCGCCCTGACCGGCAGGACCGTGAGCCCCGGGATCGACGAGGTGATGGTCATCCTGGGGAAGGAGCGGGTGGTCCGGAAGATCCGTCGGGCGATCGATCGAATCCAGGCCGGCGGTTGATTTTGGTCTTGACAATTTTTTCGACATTCATTAAAGAACAACACCCTTTTGGAAAGTAACCGTGGGGGTGCGGGGCGGAGGAAATCCTGAATCCCGGTTCGGTTTCGAATCCCGGTCCCCAGTCATCGATGGTCCCATCGTCTAGTGGTTANNTTCAAGCCCCCGTGGGACTACCATAAGAATACAAGGGGTTACGGTGAAAATCGTAACCCCTTTTTCGTGCTGCTTTTCATTCCCCACCATATTCCCCACATCCGCGGGAAAAGCCCCCCCCGGATTTCTCCAGGAGTTCCCTTTTCGACCCGTCGCCATCCCGGCCAAAAAAAGGCGGATTCTCTCACACCCACCCAGCCCCCCAGGCAATGGACGTGGTCTCAATAGACCAGTCCGTTCCATTCGTGCGGATGATCTCCGGCAGGAGTCCTTGGCTTCGGTTTGCGTCCAGGACAAACGATCCCCCGGCGGTGCGGCCTCTTTTAGTCCAGGCGAAGAAAATTGAATGTCGGGCATCTTCGTGCGTCGGATCGCCGGAGAACAGAAAGGGCGGACCGAATGACCCGCCCATCAATCAGAATGTCCTCTCCGGCTCCTCATGATCGCCCAGGTTGAACGATCTCCGCTGCCGTGATGCCGTTCCGGGGCGGTTTCTACGGCCTTCTGCCAGGCTATGAGCTGCTGTTCAGCGGTGAGACTGGCAAGGTGGCGGGCCTGGCGTTCGGTATCGGGAATGCGACCCACGGGTCGGGTGTTTTCGATAACCTTGGCAGCCGCCATAAGTCTTTCCGCATGGCGTCCCGTGAAATCCCATCTCTTCTTGCAGTATTCCTCGAACGTCTCGTACCCCAGCACGTCATGGTAATACTTCTTCACCCGGATCTTCGTTAGCGCGTCGCCTATTTCATAGAACGCGCCGACGTTCTCCCGGATGATCCCCTCCAGCCGTTCCAGGTCTTGTTGTCCATCTCCGCATCATGCCAAGCCTCGCTTATGGTTTACCCGGTCATGGCTTCTTACGTTACCCCAGCGTTACCCCAGGTTGAACGATCTACCACCGGTACGATCTTCTCCGCCCCTTTGCCGTTGCTTGTGCACTTCATGGAAGATTGACTTTTCAAGCCGTTCCCGTGTAGCATGGGCATAACGAATCAACCAGATGGAGCCACCCTTATGCAATACAGCGTAGGTATTATCTTTGGTGCCGCCTGCATCCTCTGCGGCCTTTTTTACCTTCTCCGGCAGCACATCAAACGAGTCCGCCAGGAGCAGATCGAGTTTAACGCGAGAATGGAGGCCGAATTTCCCGGACTCGATAAAGTTCCCTATGACATCGACAATGTCTTCAACGGTCATCGGTGTCTCTACCCGCACCGTACCGACGGATCAGGAGAGTAAGGCAGCAGTACCAATCGTGCGCCTGTCGGCAAGGCGGGGCGATCAGGACGCACGGCAAACGTCGCACCATGATGGCTCAGGATCGACGAACGGCAAGGCGGGCGGTGACAAGGCCCGAAACCCGGATCACCGGCACGGGCGGCACAAGGCAACCGAACGGGAGGAAGCAACGCATGAAGAAACGGACCAAAGAGGAAATGGCAGCTTATCAGAAAGCACGGCGGCACGCTATGACACCCAAGAAATGTAACACCCCTGATGTAACACCCATTAGCGTTCCGTGCCCGAATTGCGCGGCCCTGTCACTGGAAGTCAAGACGCTGTTGGCTAAGGTCGCCCAGCTTGAGGCGCAAGTCAAGCGGGCGGCAACCAAGCCCGAACCATTGCCCAAGGGCGACGACGCTGACGCCTTACGCAAGCGCGTCATTGCTGATAAGATCAACAGGATCAACAACTATGGCAAGGGCGCAAACATAGGTACTGTATCTTTATGAGAGAGCTTTGCAGAACTCCGAT
>PLLC01000026.1 GCA_003141195.1 Syntrophaceae bacterium | reverse complement strand
ATCAATTATATGTCGGAGTAGAACTATGCAGATGCGATAATGCCAAAGTGTTCAGGAGATCATGTGTTTGATTGAAACGATGTAAATCGAAACTTATGAAAGAAACTGACGCGGGAGGGGGAGATGACGGAAAGCACCGTTAAAGAGGGGCCCCAACGGACCGGAAAACCGACTAAATGGCTCGAATTCGCGGCGGCAATAATATTGATCCTCATAACGCTCGTTGTAACGATGCAGATCGTGTGCCGGTATATTTTGCAGGAATTGCCGGCGTGGACCGAGGAGCTTTCCCGTTACCTCTTTATCTGGGGGAATTTTCTGGGCGCTGGTGTTGCGCTTGCGCGGAGCTCTCACGTCAGCATTGACACTCTGGTAACCCGGTTGTCGGCATCGGTCCGCCGAAAACTCGAAACCGTTGTTGTCATCCTGGTTACCACCTTTTCGCTATTCTTGCTGTACAAGGGAGTAGGAACCGCGGTTGCCATGAAGGGATCTTACTCCATCACCATGCATTTTTCCATGGCATGGGTGTTTGCAGCCCTTCCCGCGGCAGGGCTAATTTTCGTATTGTACCAATTGCATACGATACTCAAACGGAAAGAATGGGTTTCGACTTTCGTCTCGGCTATTGGAGTCGTCGTTTTGACCGCCGCCCTGATGTTCATCGGAAAATATATGCCCATACCCTCGGGCTTCTTGATCATCGCTATGGTTTGCGTGGTTGTCATCTTAATGGCGATTAACACGCCCATTTCGGTCACCATCGGCTTGGCTTGTCTTGTTTACCTGCTGGCCAGAGGCAATATACAACTTTTAATCGCTCCCATTACCATCATTGGCGGGATGGACTCGTTTGTCCTGCTTGCGGTCCCCCTCTTTGTCCTCGTGGGCGATTTGATGAATACCGGCGGTATCACGGAGCGTCTCGTTAATTTCGCGCGGGCGCTTGTCGGCCATATGCGCGGAAGCCTTGGGATTTCCACAGTTTTGGGGGAATACATTTTTTCGGGGATTTCCGGCGCATCCGTAGCCGACGTCTCCGCGATGGGTTCATTACTCATCCCGGCAATGAAGCGCGGGGGGTATCGTCCGGAACAGGCGGTGTCGATCGTTGCTTCCGCATCGGCTATGGGGATGCTGGTTCCCCCCTGCATTCCCATGGTTGTGTTGGCAAACCTGACCAACCTGTCCGTGGCGGCTTTGTTCATCGCCGGATTCGTGCCGGCTCTTTGCATGGCAGTGCCGTTGATCCTCCTCATCTATGTCCAGGCGGTGCGGGAAAATATTCCTCTTGAGCGGCGGCAGTCCGCAAGGGAAGTCCTGGTGGCCTTTCGCCGGGCTATCCTGCCGCTCTTGACGCCCGTCATCATCCTGGGCGGCATCCTCGGAGGGCTCGTGACACCGACCGAGGCCGGCATGATCGGCGTTATTTACGCCCTGATCCTCGGGGTATTTGTCTATCGGGAGATTAAGCCGCGCGATCTGATGCCTATCTTGGTGAATGCGGCCTCATTGACCGGCATGATCCTTCTTTTGGTGGGAACGGCATCGCTCCTCTCCTGGATTTTTGCGGCGGAGGGGGTCCCCGGTTTGCTTGCGACCCTGATCACGAAACTATCGAGCAGTTCAGCGCCGTTTCTGTTGATCACGATCGCCTTGTTCGTGGTGTTTGGCGCATTTCTCGAAGGACTCCCGTGCTTGATCATTTTTACGCCGATCCTCTTCCCGATTATGGGCCATTTCGCTGATATTACCCCGTTGCACTACGGGATTGTCATGATCACTGCCTTGGGAATCGGATTATTTCTACCTCCCATGGGGATCGGTTTTCTGATTGCCTGTGCGCTGGGTCCAGTCAATGTGGAAAAGGCCACACGTGCTTATACACCTTACTTCGTGGTGTTGCTGATTGGGGCATTGTTCGTAGCATTTTTCCCCTGGTTTACCCTCGTGCTTCCACGCCTCTTCAGCCTCGTCTAAGAGAGCTGATATTGACTTAGAGGAGGCAAGCCGGGATGTTGCGAAATAGGTGACGGCCATCACCCCTATCATAGTGTCAGTGGTTCTTATTCAGCCGATCGCCCTTTAGTTCGATGCCTTTTGAGGAGGCTATGGTTATGATCAAAAACTTACAGAAAGATAATACAAATCATGACAGAATATCGGGTCTGTGGCTGGAATCCGAACAGGTTCGTCCACCCAAGTCCATCTCCGATCAGATCTATGATCTGCTGAAGAAGAAGATTCTGAATAGTGAAATCCAGCCTGGAGAAAGGTTGATGCAGGAGGAAGTCGCCAAGGCCTTCAATGCCAGTCGCACTCCGATTCGACATGCTTTCCACCTCTTAGAAAAGGACGGCCTGGTTGAAAGATTGCCCCAGAATGGCATCCGAATTACCCGGCTCGATCTTGAAACCATTAGAGATTTGTTTGCCATTCGCGGTGTTCTTGAAGCCTATGGAGTAGAATTGGCCTGTGAGCGAATTCAACCGAAAGCCATCGAAACTCTCAGGTACATCCGGGATCAGGCCAGCCAGATGCTTGAATCTTCGTCAATCCCAAGAGAGACCAAGCTGCGTCAGATATTCGAGCTCAATTCCCTTTTTCATGAAACCATTTACCAATCCACCAACAGCAGATACCTGATGGATCTTATCAGCAACGTGAGGAATACGGTTCTCAGGCTTAGAGCGTTGGGATTGCGCAAGGATAGTTCCTGGAGACAGGCTTGGGCTGAGCATTCCCAACTGATCGATTGCCTTGATCGCAGGGATAAAAAGGCTGCGGGAAAACTGATGCGGCGCCATCTCGCCAATGCCATGTCCCATGTCTTGAGTCAATGGAATTTGGGAGCGAAGACGGACCTTCCTTAAGATGAATTGGCGATCATCCTGAAGGAAATCCGTGATGTTGCGTAAGCAAAGAGAACAAATTCCACGGCACCTGATTAGAGAAAAGTGTTTTTAGATCATTTATATATTGACCCCGAAAGGAGAATACCGAATGCTGATTGACCCGGAAAAGTGCATTGCTTGTGGGCAGTGTGAGGTCTATTGCCCCGTGGGAGCCATCACGATCGGCGATGAGTGCGCCGAAATCGATTTTGATGAATGCACGGAATGCTACAACTGCCTGAGGATGGCCCACTGCCCGGCGGATGCTATCTATCAGCAGAAACTCGAATGGCCGCGAACCGTGCGCAGCGTCCTGAGCGACGTTTTAACCATCGCCCCGGAATCGGGCATTTCAGGACGCGGGACCGAGGAGATGAAGACAAACGAAGTCACCGGCCGCTTCAAGCATGGATGGGCGGGGATAGGCATCGAAGTCGGTCGGCCTGTGGTGGGGGCGCGGTTTTATGACGTGGAGAAAATAGCCATGGCGATGGCAAAACTGGGGGTTGAGTTCGAATCGAGCAACCCCACCACCTCCCTGATGTCCGATGTCAAGACCGGAAAATTCAAGGATGATGTCCTCAACGAGAAAGTGCTTTCGGCGATAATTGAGTTTTCCGTGCCTTTGGAAACGCTCGATCAGGTGCTTTCAGGCCTGAAGCAGGTCAGCCGGCAAATTGAAACCGTTTTTTCCCTCTGTGTGGCGTCGCGCGTAGCCCCCGACGGTTCTATACCCACTCATTCCGTCATGCACCAAAACGGGGTGTGGTTTGCTCCCAACGGGAAAACGAACGTCGGCCTGGGCCGGCCTCTGATCAAGGAGGATTCAATATGACTCACACACTTCATCGAGTGGGCAACCCCGAAAGCTTGAGCCGGGATTATATCCTGCTCTTTATGCCTTCGAAGGATATCAACCACGTCGGATCCGGCCCCAAGCTGCGGAAAATGCTGGAAATCAGTCTGAAGAATGGAGCCATCCGGATTGGCGATTGTCGCCTGGGCAACGAATACTATCAGGGCGGGCTTGATAAACTCTTGGAACATGTTGAAGACCGTGCGGTGGTGCACGCCGTGTTCAACGACCTGGAAAAGATGACCGCCGCCCTGAAGGAACTCAAGTCGGCGGATTTAGGCTTATCGGTAGTCGTTTCCGGCCTTTTTGACAAAGTACGTGAGTGCTGCAAAATATCCGAATTACCTTTCCACACGGTCAATAATTCTTTAGGACGCTGGGGTCGGACCGACCGTTTGCCGCCGCAGGACGTTTTGGAACTAAACACCATGTGCGGCCATGGCATGGTCACAGTGAAGCTGATCGAAGATACGGCGACCAAGGTTAAGAACAGGGAAATGACCCCCGAGCAGGGTGCCGAACGCCTGTTCAAGCCCTGCATGTGTGGAATTTTCAACGCGGACAGAGCGGCTGGACTGCTCGAGGCAATGGCTCAGAAATGAGTGATTGTCCGGTGCATTTGATCTAAAATCGGTACTTTCCGGAATAACCGGTGAGTATATTTTGTAATATCTAACGTGATTTAGTATCCACAAGAGGAGGATTGCAGTAATGCGAAAGAAATTGATGATACATGATTTTTACCGGATGAAGCAGGAAGCTCTGAAGATTACCTGGCTGACATCCTATGACTTTCCTACCGCCCAGTTTGCCGAAGCAGCAGGATTGGACATGATTCTGGTAGGGGATTCACTAGGCATGTGCGTCTATGGCTATCCGGGGACTGTTCCTGTGACCATGGACCAGTGCATCTTGCACTGCGACGCCGTGCGCCGCGGCGCACCCAACACCTTTGTTATCGGCGACATGCCGTTTCTTTCCTATCAGGTCAGCGATGAAAAGGCCGTGGAAAATGCCGGCAGGTTTCTTAAGGAAGCCAATGTCGATGCCATTAAACTCGAGGGCGGCGTGCGCGTAGCCAGCCGCATAAAAGCCATCGTAGAGGCCGGAATTCTGGTGGTCGGCCACATCGGACTTACCCCTCAGAGTTCTGGCGCCCTTGGCGGACACAAGGCCCAGGGTCGCACCGCCGAGGCGGCCAAATTGGTAGTGGAAGATGCCTTGGCCGTGCAAAAAGCCGGCGCCCAGATGATCCTGGTGGAGGCGGTGCCACCCGAGGTGACTCATTACATCCACCAAATACTCTCTATCCCGGTGCTGTCTATCGGCGCCGGCTTACACTGCGACGGGCAGCTTCTGATCGTCAGCGACCTGATCGGACAATTCCAGGCCTTTACTCCGAAGTTCGTCAAGAAATATTGCAACGTGGCTGAGGTCATCATCAAGGCAATGTCTGATTATTGCGAGGATGTGCGCGCCGGAAAGTTCCCCGGAGAAGAGCACTGTTACCGAATGATTGAGGGCGAGGAATCGAAGTTTCTGAAGCTCATGCAGGATCGCTAAATGAGGAGGCAAACATGTCTGAAACGATAGGAATTATTGGTCTTGGACGGATGGGGAGGGCGGCGGCCATAAAATATATCGCTGACGGGTACAACGTTGTGGGCTATGCTCGCAGGCCGGAGGTAGTGAGCGCATTTACCGCCGCCGGCGGGATTGCGATGAAAAACAGTAGAGAAGTCGCAGAAAAGTCCGGTAAAGTTATCGTTTATGTATTGAATGATCAGCAGGTGATCAACGTGGTAACAGGTCCCGACGGCATACTGGAAGGGTGCCACAAGGATACCCGAGTCATCTGCATGTCCACGATCGACAAGGACAATCTTGAACGGCTGGCTGAAAAATGCGCGGAAAAGAAGGTTGGTTTTGTGGACTGCCCCGTTACCGGAGGACCGGCCAGGGTGAAAGCGGGAACGTTGACGCTGATTGTGGCTGCGGCGAAGGATGTTCTGGAAGAATGCCGGGCGGTTCTTGAGGTACAGGGGAAAATCACCTACGTCGGAGAAAAGCCCGGATTGGGACAGGCGGTTAAGCACTGCAACCAGCTCCTGGTGGCCACTACCCTTGCCTCCATTATCGAAGTGATCACCCTGGCCAGAAAAGGAGGCCTTGATCCAAGGCTGGTCTGTCAGGTCATAGGGAGCGGCATTTGCGGAAGCGATTGGTTCCGGCTCATTACATCCAGCATCCTTGACAACACCCCTGCGCCGGGAGGGCTGGGGCAGATGTGCAAGGACATCGGTCTGGTGATCAATGACGCCAGAAGGACGCAAACCCCGTTGATGGTGGCCTCTGCAGCCCATCAGTACTATCTTGCGGCTCTTTCCTTGGGTATGGAGAACGCCGATGCCCACGAACTGATCAAGGTGATCGAAAAAATGACGAATTAACGAACCAGGAGGGAGGTATGGAGAAAACTCTTATCATAGGGGGTTGGTGATTGATGGAACAGGGGTTTCTCCGATTGACGAGGGTGCAATCCTTATTGATTTTGATCTCGTCAAAAAGCAGTCACGATTCACAGACGCAAAGGAGACCGGATGCAGGCGACATTGATCAGAGGCGCAAGGCTGATAGACGGCACGGGAGGCCCGGCGGTTGAACCCGCTGTTCTGCTGACCGCCCGGGGCGTCATTGAGGCTGTCGGAGAGGAGGCGGCCGCCCGGGCGGCGGAGGCCTCCGCGGTCTGGGACTGTGGCGATCAGACCCTGATGCCGGGGATGATCGACTGCCACAACCACCTTTCCCTGGACCCGACGCTGGACAACTATCTGCACCGGATGAACGACCCCCTGCCGGAGCTGACCATTCGGGCGGTCAATTCCATGAAAATCGACCTGATGGCCGGCGTCACGACCTCCCGCTGCCTGGGGGACAAGGGCTTTCTGGATATAGCCTGCCGCAAGGCATCGGCGACGGGGACCCTCCTCGGACCGCGACTGTTGGTGGCCACCCGCGGCATCCGTGCGCCGCACGGCCATGGTTTTGTGGGATATCCCTTTGGCGGTGTCGAGAAGATCCGCAGCGCCGTGCGCGAAAATCTGCAGGCCGGCGCCGATCTGATCAAGGTGTACATCACGGGGACCCTGCGCGGCCCCCGGCAGATCCTCCATTTCTACTCCCGCGAGGAGATCCAGGCGGTGGTGGATGAGGCCCATCGCGTCGGCGTGCCGGTGGCCACGCACTGCATCGGCGGGCCGGGATTGCGGCTGGCCCTGGAAGCCGGAATCGACGTGATCGAACACGGCTATTTCATGACCGACCAGGAGATCGAATTGGTCGGGCAATATGACCGCTGGCTGGTGATGACGCCCAGCATCTTCTTCGCCGACGCGCGGATCCGCACCCTCCCCCCGGATCTGATAGAAGGGCACCTGCGGCAGCGCGAGGAGGTCGGTCAGCGGCTGGCGGCCGCCATCCGGGCCGGCGTCCACTATGCGGTCGGCACCGACGGCATGCACGCGGGCCTCGCCCGGGAAATCGCCTATCTCGTCGAGCTGGGAGCCACGCCTGCCGCCGCCCTTCAGGCCGCCACGGCCGACGCAGCCAAGGTATGCGGCCTTGCCGATCGTACGGGGACTCTCCAGAAGGGGAAACTGGCAGATTGCATCGGGGTGGAAGGCAATCCGCTGGAGGATCCGGGCGCACTCGAGCGGGTCCGCACCGTTATTTTGCAAGGAAGATTGGTGAAGGCTGAACGAGGCGCATCGCAGGCTTAAATTCAGCGGTATCAGGGCCTTCAGACCGCGCGGAACAACCACCATCGCTGAAACGAAGAGACGGCAAATTATCCGATTAGGGGCGATGATCATGATGAGGATCCTGGGTGTCGATGTCGGAACCACCTCCATGAAGATGGGCGTCTTTGACGAAAAGGAAGATTCCGTCACACTCGTCAGGCAGTTTTCGCAGGAATATTCCATCAACACTTACAACGACGGTCTTTTCAGCGACATCGAACCGGAAAAATGGCAGCAGGCCTTTATGTCCGGGTGCAAAGCCATAGGAGACCTGTTGGCTTCCGTGGATGTCATCGCGCTGTCGGGAACGACCCCCGGGCTTACAGCCATGGACGCAGAGGGAAGGCCCCTCTATCCCGCCATCCTCATGCTGGATCAGCGATCCCGGCAGCAGGCCCAGCGAATCATCGATGTCGTCGGCATGAACACCCTGCTGGCCGAGACGGCGAACATGCCGGTCGCCGGCGGGTGTTCGCTGGCAAGCCTCCTCTGGATCAAGGACAATCTCCCGGAGATCTACAAGAAAGTTACCGTTTTCGGCCACTCCAACACCTTCATGGGAAAATGGCTGACGGGGGCCTTTGCCATCGATCCCTCCTCGGCATCTCTGACGGCCCTGTACAACACGGTTAAAAACGATCTGACCTGGAACAGAGAGATCACCGACGCCTTCGGCATCTCCCTGGAACGGCTGCCCCAGGTGATTACCGCCCATGAAAGTCCGGGTCGCCTGAGGCCCGAACTGGCATCCCAACTTGGACTGACGCGCCGGCCCCCCGTCGTGATCGGCGGCAATGATGCCGTGTTGGCGGCATACTCGCTTGGGATCGAGGCCCCTGGCGAGACGGTGAATGTAAACGGCACCTGCGAGATCACCCTGGTCTGCCTGCCGAAGTGCTACCCGTCACGAAACTACAACATCCGCTGCCACGTCATTTCCGGCCGCTGGCTGACTCTGTATGTGATGAATGCGCTGGGGGTGGCCTATGAATGGTTCCGGAAGATGTTCTGCAGTGAACTATCTCCGGAGGCCTACTACGGAGACTTCATGCCCAAAGCCATCGACCGGTGGCTGGATCGGGAATTCGGGGCGACCTATGTCCCCTTTCTCATGGGCTCCCGCTATTCGCAACAACCTCTCAGGGCCGAATTTTTAGGCATGACCCAGGGAACCTCCCGGGAAGAGATGCTGGCGGCGCTGGTCAGGGGGCTCTGTCTTTATCAGAGGGAGCACTTGAAGGAGATCGCGCTGGAGGTTCCGTTAACGAAAGAGATCCGGGTAACGGGGGGGGCGCTGAATCCGTCGCTGATCCGTGCGAAGGCCAAATGGATGCGCACATGCCGGTATGTTTTTGAGGAGCAATCCTCGATGAAGGGCGCCGCCCTGCTGGGCCGAAAACATCTGATGGAAAGGACCGGCACATCCCTGTAGGAGCCTGTTGAAAAAGGCTCCTTTGCGGGCTGTTCAAAAGCTTGTCCCGTACAGGATACTGTATGCCCGGATGCAAGGCCCCCGAAATCCCCAAGCCGTGAGGCGTACTTTGGGATACGTTGAACGGCGAAGGATGAGGTAAACAAAAGCAGATGGGCGTTTCAGCCTGTTAGAAAGCCGCTGAAATCGCCTTACAGCAACCCCTCCTTTTGCAGGGTCGCTTTCAATTCCGCCTTTGCCTCGCCGCTCAGCGGCAGGACCGGATTTCTGGGGTTTCCGCCATGATAGCCGAGAAGATCCATGGCGGCTTTGACACCGGCGACTCCGTAATTTCCGGCGGCATTTTTGCTGAGCCGACGGGCATAGAGATCCAGTTTCCGCGCTTCCTCATGATTCCCGGTTTCCTGGAGTTCCTGCAATCGGCAGCACATATCCGGAAGATAATTGGCCATCGACAGCACCCCGCCGACGGCGCCGAGCATGAGCCCCGAATAGAATTTCTCAATCGTCCCGGCCATGACGCAATAATGGGCCCCCTTCGGGACGGCGTTGATATAAATGGAGATATCCTCCTTGGATGTGTCTTTTATACCCGCAATATTGGGATGGGCGGCCAGCACCGACACCAGGGATGCGGAGAAGGTGAGTCCGGCAGCGAATTTGGGGGCGTTATACATCATGACCGGAACCGGCGACTCGTCGGCAATCTTTGTGTAATACCGCATCAGGGCGTCATCCGTCATGAAGCCCACGAAGTAGTATGGGGGCAGAATGGTCGCAAAATCGACCCCTTTGTCTGCAATCCGCTTGATAAATTCGATCGTGATTTTTGCGGATTCCCTCCCCACGCCGGCGATCAGCGTTTTTCCCTTGTCTCTGTATCTCCGATAGACCTCGATTATTTTTACCGATTCCCCATCGGTCAGACTGCGAAACTCCCCGTTGCTTCCCAGCGGCATATAGCCTTTTAATTTTGTCCGGTTATAGCGTTCAATGTTCTCTGCGATTTTGTCGTAGGCCACCTCCTCATTCTCGTCAAAAACGGTCATGCAAGGCGGAAACACACCGGATAATTTTTCCTGATCATTCGCATGCATCTGCAATCTCCCTGTTTTATGGTTTGAATCCCCTTCGCGGGGGCCTGCATTGTTTCGTCAACCACAATGGCCAAAACGGTCATAGAGTGATACCTTTGTGTAACTTGGAAATCGGATCCCCGGAAGCGCGCATTGGAGATTTTTCGGGGCTCCTGCCCTCGTAGCGGAGCGCCCGCAAAGACGAGTGTTTGAGCGCGAAGCGCGAGTTTCGTCTTTGCAGCGAAGCGAGGAGGTGCAGGGTCAAAAAAGGTCCAGCGCGCGGAGGGATCATGATTTCCAAGTCTTGGAGTAATATTATCATGAAAAGTGGCCGGCGAATACAAATTTTATCCCGGTGAAACCGGATCAGGAGTCAGATGGTCCGATACTGCGGTTAATACAGCAATGTCACCCGGGGGGAAAGGCCAGAGAGAGCCGAAGACTTCGCTCCCGCACATCATCGAATCCGACAGGTCCCCGGCGGCATGCCGGCAAAGCCGGGCCAAGCTGATTTAGAAAATCAAGGAGAGGTTCTGTTTTTTATGGTCGGTGCGGGAGGAGGGTTTGGAAAAGAGTTGATCTCTTGTTGGGAAACCGGTAGAGAGTCGAATCCTTCGGCGGCGGATGGAAACGGATGAAACGGATCATGGTTCAGCTTTACGAAATCCAGGAGCCCCGGGAGGCGGATCGACTGATCGCGTTGGGGGTGGATCGCATCGGGAGCGTGATCCTCTCGCCGGAGACTTGGAAAATCCCCACTGTGCGGGACGTCGTCCGGCTGGTCCGCGGATCGGGGGCGAAGAGCAGCCTGATTCCCCTCCTTGCACGGGAGGACGACATCCTCCGCGCCCTGGACTATTACCAGCCCGATTTTGTCCATTTCTGCGAGTGGATCCCCCTCGATCCGGAGAAGTGCGCGCAGCGGGAGGCCGTCTGCGCGGAGGCAATCCGCCTTCAGCGGCGCGTGAAGAGAGAGTTTCCCCCGCTCGGGATTACCCGCTCCATCCCCATCCCCGAGCCGGGTCTGACCGATCCCGCCCCTGTCCGGGAGACCATCCTGGAGATCGCCCGCACGCTGGAGCCGCACACCGATGGCTTCATGACGGATACCCTCCGGGGATACGGGGGAGAGGGCGCCGCCCAGCCCGTGGCGGGTTACGTCGGCATCACCGGGGAGGTCTGCGACTGGGATCTCGCCACCGCACTCGTCGAGGCGAGCCACATCCCCGTGATCCTGGCCGGAGGGATTTCTCCGGAGAACGTCTTCGATGCCATCGGCCGTGTGAAGCCCGCGGGAATAGACAGTTGCACGCAAACCAACGCCCGCGACAACCGGGGGCGACCCATCCGCTTCCGGAAGGACTTCGACCGTGTCCGCCGTCTCCTGGACGAGGTCCGCCGGGCGGAAGAAGCATATTCCAATTTGCGGCCCTCTGCCCTATAATGCACCATCACTCGAAAAGGGGGTTGTGAAGATGCGAAAGGCGAACCGGGAGATCCAGGACAAGGCGGCGATCCGGGCGATCATGGAGGAGGCGCTCGTCTGCCGGATCGGGCTTTCCGACGACGGGATGCCCTACGTCGTTCCCATGAACTTCGGCCTCGGTGAGAACTGCCTCTACCTCCACTGCGCAACGGAGGGACGGAAGCTCGACATCCTCCGGTGGAACAACCGGGTCTGCTTCGAGATGGATCTGCTGCGGGAAATCAAGCAGGGACCGGAGTCGTGCGGGTGGGGCGCGCGCTACGAGAGCGTCATTGGCTTCGGCCGGGCGGTGATCGTGGAGGCCCCTGCCGAAAAAAGGGCCGCCCTCGACCGGATCATGGAGCACTACGACGCAGAAAGTCCCTTTTCCTACCCGGACGAGACCTTGGCCCAGACTGCAGTCATCCGGATCGATATCGAAGGCCTCACCGGCAAGCGCCGCGAATAATACGGAGGGGGGGGAATCCGAAAGCGGGGTGGCTGTCCCCCTGTTTTGAGATGATTTTCAGGAGCAAACCGTGACCAGCACAAAGATACCGGGATTGGGTACAGACATTCTCGTCGGCAGCGGCGCGGTGGGGACCGTCCTGCGCAGGGGGCAGGAGCAGGCGGGGGAGCCGGTTGAGCTCCTGAACCTGCGGCGGCCGGAGGCCGTCCTTGCCCTCCACAAGGCCTACCGCGAGGCAGGATCGCGGATCCTCGTGACGAACACCTTTGCCGCAAACCCCCTGATACTTGCGGAATGCGGGGCGGCCTCCCTCTGTCGCGAGATCAACGAAGCGGGCGTCGTGCTCGCCCGTCAGGCGGCGGGGGATGCCTGTCGAGTCTGGGCCTCCGTCGGTCCTCTCTCCCTGGGCTTCCGGCATGAGGATTACGCCGGGGAACAGCTTGAGAAGATCTATGCCGGGCAGTGCGATGCCCTTGCCAAGGCGGACGCGATCGTCCTCGAGACCTTCGTCGATCCGCGGGAGGCGCGGGAGGCCCTGAAGGCGGCGGCCGCCACGGGGCTTCCCATCATCTTCCAGGTCGGCCACACGGGCCGCGGCCGGAACCGCTGGACGACGATCGACGTCCTGCTGGCCGAGGCCGAGGCGGCTGGAACAGCGGCCGTGGGGGCCAACTGCCAGCACCCTGACGACATCGTGGACGTGGCGGCCTACCTCCTTTCCAGAACGCGCCTGCCGGTCACGGCCTCGGCCAATGCCGGCAACCCGTCCATCGAACGGGGGCTGGTCCGCTACGAGTTCACCCCGGAGAATTTTGCCGGAATCGCGGGCCGTCTGGCTGCCCTAGGCGTTTCGGTGATCGGCGGCTGCTGCGGGACGACCCCGGACCATATCCGGGCGATCGCGCCCCTGCTTGCGGGTCGGCCTGTCGGGCCGTCCGCCCGGATCGAGGTCCGAACGGCCGCCGCCGCGGAGACCCGCCCGGAGCGCCTCGCCGCGCTCAACCCCATCCGGGAGCTGATCCGGGCCGAACAGTTCCTGATCAGCGTGGAGATCCGCGCCGACCGGAACAGCAGCCTGGAGGCCCTCTGCCGGCACGCCGAGGAGATCGCCCGCGCGGGGGCGGATCTCTTCGACGTGCCGGACAACCCCGGGGCGACGGTCGGCCGAGACGCCACGATCACCGCCGCCCGGCTCCAGAACGTTCTGAGGGTGCCGTCGATCTGCCACAAGGCGGTGACCCAGTCCAATCTGCTCCAGCTCCACTCGGGCCTGATGGGGGCTTGGGACATCGGCCTGCGGGGGATCCTGGCGGTGACCGGCGATCCGCCGTCCATGGGCCCCCTGGGGTCCATGGCCCAGCGCGTCACGGACCTCAAAAGTTCCGTGGAGCTCCTGCGCCTCATCCGAAAGCTGCGGAAAGGGGAGCTGATCAACGGCGACCGGATCGCCGATCCGCCCGATTTCTGCGCGGGCGCCACGATCGGCTGGCCCGCCCCGGCGCAGATCGCCTGGCTCAAAAAGAAGATCGAGGCCGGCGCCGAGTACATCTTTTCCCAGCCGGTCTTTTCGGCGGACGCCTTCCGGCAACTCCAGGACGAGGCCGGCCCCCTGGGCGTGCGGTTCTTCCCGGGGCTCCTGCCGCTGACGAGCCGACGCAACGCCGAGTTCTTCGCCAGCGGGCGCATCCCCGGCATCCGTGTGCCGGAGGCCGTTGTGGCCGCCTTTGCAAGGTACGAATCGGCAGAGGACCAGAGACAGGTCGGCCTGGAGCTTGCGCTGAAGCTGGCGGAAGTCATGGCCGCCGAGGCCCGGGGCGTTTACCTGATCATGCCCTTCGGCAAATCCTCCCATGAGGATACGGCCCGCATCGTCCGCCACCTGCGTTCGCGCAAGCGTTGAGACGGTCAGACATCAAGGAGGTTGACATGAAGATCACAAAGGAACAGTTGCCGGTAATGATTGACCATTCCCGGCTGAAACCCCAGTCCACGCGGAAGGAATTGAAAAAACTTTGCGCGGAGGCCGTTGCGTTCGGCTTCAAGGCGGTCTGCGTGAACCCCGTCCATGTGGCCGATGCCGCGGCCCTGCTCAAAGGCGAGAACCCCCTCGTCTGCTCCGTCGTGGGCTTCCCCTTCGGAACCCATAACCCCGGCGGCGAAGGCCTCCGAGACGGCGGAGGTGATCCGCCTGGAGGCACGGGAGGTGGACATGGTCCTGCGGGTCGGCTCCCTGAAGGAGGGTCGGGACGACGAGGTGGCGGGGGATATCGCCGCGGTCGTCCGGGACGACGCGGGCCATCCCGTCAAGGTGATCCTCGAGACCTGCTACCTCACGGAGGAGGAGAAGGTCCGGGCCTGCCTGCTGGCCGTCAAGGCCGGGGCGGCCTTCGTGAAGACCTCGACCGGCTACGGTAGCGCCGGTGCAACGGTCGCCGATCTAAAGCTTATGCGAAAAACCGTGGGAAAAGGGATCGGCGTCAAGGCCGCGGGCGGCATCCGGACGCTCGCCGATGCCCTGGCGATGATCGAGGCCGGGGCGAGCCGGATCGGCGCCATCCTCAGCCAGTTTGACGAAAAGTAATCGCCTGACAAGATCGGTCATAGGCAATCACCCGCACCGAGATATTGGGCATGGGGGCGACTGACAAAACCTTACCGGAGAGTGGGGCATTTTAATCATTGACAACGGCCCCTTGTTTTACGATTTTGCTTCCCGGGCCTCCCTGCGGAGCAGTTTCTTGTCCAGTTTCCCGACGGGGGTCAGCGGCAGCTCCTTCCTGAATTCCATCATTTTCGGCACTTCATAGGGGGCGAGCTTCGCTTTGGCAAACATAAGGATGTCTTCCTTCAAGGCCGGCTCATCACCCTCAAAGACATACATCGGATCCACCTGAACGAACGCCTTGACAATCTCCGATCCGGGACGTTCCGGATTGGGAACGCCGATCAGCGCTACGCTCCGGATCGCCGGATGCTCCGCCAGAATCGCCTCGACCTTGACGGAAAAGACCTTGTAGCCGCTGACGATGATCATGTCCTTGGTGCGGTCGACGATCCGCAGATAGCCTTCTTCATCCTGCACGACGACATCGCCGGTATGAAGGTAGCCGTCGCCGTCGATCACATGTCTTGTTTCCTCCGGTTTGCCGTAATAACCGACCATCACCTGCGGGCCCTTCACGCACATTTCCCCCGGCTCTCCGACGGCAACCTCCCGGCCCGTTCCCGGATCGAGCAGCCGGATGTCCGTGTTCAACAGCGGCAGGCCGATCGTCCCCAGTTTTTTCTTTCCCTTCACCGGGTTCGATACGATGAGCGGCGATGTTTCCGACATGCCGTAATTCTCCAGCAATTTCCCTTTGCCGACGATCTTTTCAAATTCCTTCTGGGACTCTTCGGGGAAGGGGGAGGCGGATGAAATGCACGTTTCCACATGCGAATGATCCATTGCACGGAACTTCGGATTCGCCATCAGCAACTGATACAGCGCCGGCACGTTCACGAGGAGGGTGGGTTTGTATTTCTCCATCTCGGCGCACATATGATCCGTATCGCGGGGATTGGGAATGAGAATCTGCAGGCCCCCCAGATAGATGCCGTTGGCGTTCACGAAAATCCCGGCGATGTGGAAGAAGGGAAACCCGCAAAGCGCCGTCACTTCGCCCTCCTTCCAGCCCAGCCATTTCTGATAGATGAGCAGATCGGCGACGGAATTCCGATGGCTGAGCATCGCCCCCTTGGGCACACCGGTTGTACCGCCGGTATATTGCAGATACGCGATGTCGTCCGGCGTGATCTTGACCCCCGGTTCGTCGGTCGGAAATTTCCCCTCCTGGAGGATTTCCTCGAAGGTATAAACCGTCCTTCCCTCGATCGGTGTCACCTTGCCCTCAAACCCCGGCAGGAAACTCCCCGCTTTGGCCGTGACGATCAAACGCAAGTTTTCGAGCTGCGCCACGAGTTCCTGCACCTTGTCTGCAAAGAAGATGTCCAGGGTCACGAAGCCCTTGGCGTTGCCATCGCGAAGCTGATAGGCCACCTGTTGCGTCGAGAGGAGCGGCGAGACGCCGGATACAGCGCAACCCGCCCTCAGGGTCCCCAGCCAGGCGAAGAGATATTCGGGCATGTTGGGCAGACTGATCCCCAGGACATCACCCTTTTGAAATCCCCGGGCGAGAAGCATGTGGGCGAAGCGATTGGCCTCGCGGTCGAGTTCGGCATAGCTCACGTGCCGGCCGAAATACGCGCAGGCCGTTTTATCGGGGAATTTCTTGAAAACGGGACGAATCAGGTCGGTATAGGCGGTTTCGAACAAGGCCGGATCGATATCCTCCAACCCTTCATCCCAGTACTTCTGCCAAAACCTTTCTCTCTTCATACGCTCCCCCCTTTTTTAAATTGTCCGTTGCGCTGTGATCGCGGCGTTGATAAATGGACGGGTAGCGTTCCGCTCCCCGCTGTCCGCTCCGCAGGGCAAGATAATGCTTCTTCTCTTTTTCGTCCATCATAGATTCCTCCGTTATCGGAATATCCCTTTTGCCGCTGCAATTTCAAGACGGCGCATATCGGCATGCAGATGAAGGGACCCGCTTCAGTTACGGTCCTTTTTTCTTGGCGATTTCTTCATCACGCAGGGTCCGGCGCAAGATCTTCCCTACGATCGTCTGCGGCAGTTCAGTTCTGAATTCAATACTCTTCGGCACCTTATAGGCCGCAAGTGTCTCCTTGCAGAAGTGGACGATTTCCGCTTCCGTTGCGGTTTGCCCCTGCTTCAACACGATAAAGGCCTTGACCGTTTCACCCCAATAGGCATCGGGAATGCCGATGACACAAGCGGCCTGGACCTTGGGGTGCTGATAGAGGACTTCATCGACCTCCCGGGGGTAAATATTGTAACCGCCTGAGATGATCACATCCTTCTTCCGATCCACGATGAAGAGGTAACCCTCGTCATCCAGATAGCCGATATCGCCCGTGGACAACCAGCCATCCTTGATGGCATCGGCGGTAGCCTCGGGATTGTTATAGTATCCCAGGGTCACCTGCGGTCCCTTGATCAGGATTTCTCCGGCCTCTCCCGGATTCAACGTTTTGGCGCCGGTTTCAATATCGACGATGCGGCAGTCGGTTTCCGGCACCGGAACGCCAACACTGCCCAGCTTGGTTTTTCCGCGCCAGGGATTGAATGTGGCCAGGGCGCTGGTTTCCGTCAGTCCATAGAGCTCCACAATGGTGGAACCGGTCAGCTTTTCCCATTCATTGATGGTTTCCAGGGCCAATGGCGCGGCGCCGGAAAGGCAACCCTTGATGGAATCGAACTTTACTGAAACGAATCTCGGGTTGTTCAGCAGACCCACGAACATCGTGGGAACGCCGCCGAAGAGGGTGGGCTTGTATCTTGAAGTCATCTCGATGATGATCTCCGGCGTAGGCCAGGGGATGAGGATTGCAGTCCAGCCCCGATAGATGGCATTGTTCATGATATCGGTGTAACCGGCAACATGGAAAAAAGGCAGAACGGCCAGCAGTTTTTCCGTCCCGTCTTCGGTATCGAAAAGCCAGGACTTGAACTGCTGCACGGCAACGCTGGAGTTGGCATGACTGAGCATGACCGCCTTGGAAACGCCTGTCGTTCCTCCTGTAGAGATTAAAGCTGCCGGGTCTTCGAAGTCCACCTTGACATGCGGAGGTTCCGAGACGGCGCCGGCCATCAGCGCCCCGAATTCATAGATCCCTTCCTGCGGCTCGATATCCATGTGCAGGGCGTAAAGCTGCTGGATAAAGGGATCCTCGCCGGGCGCAGGCAGATATTCCCGGATATGGCAGGCGATGATCATCTCAAGGCGTGTTTTCTGTTTCAGGGCAACTTCCCGCGGCAGCAGGAAATCGAGACATATGGCCATACGGGCTTCAGAATCGTTCAGATTATGCTCCAGTTCTGTCTCCGTATAGAGAGGATTGTTCATCACCGCCACCGCTCCCAGACGGAAGAGGGCATAGGTGGCGATGACCATCTGCGGTATGTTCGGCAGGATGAGCGCGACCTTGTCCCCCTTCCTGATGCCCAGACCGGCAAGGGCGGCGGCGAAACGGCGGACATCTGCGTCAAGCTGCCTATAGGTGATTTCATTGCCCATCATGATCAGGGCGATGTGATCCGGATAGAGCGCAGCCGTCCTGGCCAGGATTTCGTGCAGCGTAATCCGCTCAAAATCCATCGTCGGTGAAACGCCGGCGACATAAGCCTGATGCCAGATTCTCTTCTCCATGGTCTCTTTTCCCTCCTTCGCGATCAATATGGATTGGCGCAATGCCAATCATAGACAAAGATTACTTGCCTTTTTTCCAGTCGGCCTGGGCCGCCATCTGCACGATGCACATGGCCTGGTTCCTATCCTCAATCTGAATTGCATCCTCCAGGCTGAGCCCACCGGTGTTCCGGTTCAACGCCTCCTTCGTGAGCCTGAGGGCCAACGGTGATTTCCCCGCCATGTTCTGCGCCAGGGTCATGGCCTCCTGCATCAGGCGATCCCGCTCGACGATTGCCTGAACGAAACCGATTCTGTAAGCCTCTTCCGCATTGAACAGGTCGCCGGTCAGCAGATACCGGGCCGCGTTACCGGCGCCTACGGAACGGGGGAACAGCCAGGAAGAACCCATGTCCGCCCCGCCGGCGCCGATATTGATATAGGCGGCGCAAAACTTGGCTTCCGGGGCGGCCAGCCGGACGTCGCAGGCCATCGCGATGGAAAAACCGGCGCCTACCGCCGCACCGTTGATCGCACCAATGATGGGTTGGGGGCAACGCCGCATGAAAAGGATGAAATCGGAAAACAGCTTCTGGAGCTCATAGACCTGCTTGGGGGTGAAGCCGTCCTCGGGGGTAGTGATCGCCGGATCATTCAAGTCCAGGCCGGAGTTGAATCCCCGCCCGGCCCCGGTGAGAATGATCACCCTCGTGTCGTGATCGCGGAAGCGATCATTGAAGAAATTCCTGAACTCGTCGAGCATGACAAAGTTCATCGCGTTCAGACATTTTGGTCGATTCAGGGTCAGGATGCCAATAGGCCCCTCTTTCACGTACTGAATGGTCTCATACGCCATCATCTCCCTCCGATCATCCATTCATTTGGGTTGCCTGATTTATGGTTCAAGGTTCGGGCACGCGCCTCCGCGCCCGTCCGCGGCCATGGCCTCGATCATGAGGCGTTCCGCCATCTCCAGGGTCGGCTTGAGAAAGCGATTGCCCTTTTTCCCCTTGCTCTTCGTGTCTTCCAGTTGGACGATGCCGATAAACAGCGCCCAGACGACGTCGTTCAGCGGATAGATGTCCCGCCGGTGAATGAGCCCCTGCTCCATGGCCGCCTGCAAGATGCTCCTCCCCTGCGCAAAGGTGATGCGCGCCTTGACCACGAGATCCCGGCGGACGTCTTCGTTGAGCGCCCAGACCATCCCGGATTGCTGGAAGAGCTGGAGTATCCGGAAGGCGTCGGGGTCGGTCTGGTAGACGCGGTACAATGCCTGAAAGATATCGTGGAGCAACGTCGACCCGGAACCATAGCGGCCGTCTAAAAGATTCCGCTCGATTTCGCCCAACGCTTTTTCGGTTTTCTCCGAGGCGGGGGTCAGCAGCGAGAAGAAAAGTTCGTCTTTCGATTTGAAGTATTGATAGATGGTGGGCTTGCTGACGCGGACTTCCAGCGCGATATCGTCCATCGTCATTTTCAGGTAACCCTTCAGGAAAAACAGCTTTTTGGCGGCGTCGAGGATGTCTTGAACCCGTCGTTCCCGCTCCTGACGCTTACGTTCCTGAATGGCTTCGCGATGATCGTCTGCCTTGCTCACGACGTGACCCGTAGAATTACAAGTGCGAGATTTTCTACTATGGGTAAAAAATATACCATGGGTATTCTTCCGTCAAGCTTTTTTACTGCCGTGCGGCAGATACCGGTTGACAGAAAAGACCTCTTTTGTATCGTCTCCATCCATAAACGCATATCCTGATCGGCAACCACGGCGAGACCGGCATAGCGGAAAATAACTTTCATGTCCCTTAGACACGGGAGCATTGTTGAGATCAACCTCGATGCATCGTCGGTGAGGGCGTTTTCCCTGAAGGCCCGCGTTTACGACGTCGTCGGGAAACGTTTTATCCTCTCGCAGACGTCACCGCCGATTCGCCCTTCCCATGTCGAAAGAACCTTATACATTTCCTATATCTCCAAAGATGGGATTCCCGCACGGCGCCTGGGTTTTTCGGCCACGCTCACGGGATTTTCCAGGGATTACATGCTTTCTTTGGGGGTTTGCGTGCCGGCGCTCTTTGTGGAGATGAAAAGTGAACCGAAAGTGATCAGCCTCAGGAAGGGCTTCCGCATCCGTCCATTGAGCGGCAGCGGGATTTCCCTGGTCATCAGCGGCAGAAAGCACGAGCTCCTGGATATATCCCTGACGGGGGTTGGTTTTGTCCAGAACCTCTCCCATTCTCCCTTCAGACCGGCTGATCTGCTGGAATGCCGTTGAACATCGACGGGCAGCATTACCCGATCGAGGCAAGGGTCATCAGGGTATCGCAAACCTTGGCATTAAGGTCTGTTGTGGTCGTTTTTGTTGAAGTGCGGAATGATCTTCAGACCGTTTTGAGCAGAAATATGGTTAAACCGGTTGAAGCATACTTCCTTCTACCATGAAGTCAGTAAAACGTCAACATCGATGATAATGCTTGATTTCAACCAGAAATAAATGATGTTGTTTTCTCAGCGAAGCTAATTTGAGGCGTGTATGGAGAGGTCTGCCTGAATTGTGCTCAAAAATGCCTTCTTGACGGGTGACTCGATCAAAAAGTGAGCTGATTTCTCAAAAAGGCGTACACTGCTCTGCCTCCCTTTCCCAACCGCATCGCCCGCCCCTGCTTTTCGATGCAAAATATTCCTAATAATTTTCTTGACAACCGGGTCCACCTTAATATTAATGAGACATAAGAATGTCATCCACCTTTGACCAGTTGATGACCTGGTTGATTTTTTCCAATCTTTTTAGGTTGCGGTTATGTTCCATGGATCTCAGAAGCGATACTTCGGCGAAGGTCATGATCGGCCCGATTTGTTTGTATCCCATATCCCCTCCAGAGAGAAATTTGATGGTGGAAATATGGCATAAATACAGTTATATGTCAGTGATATCAAATAATTATTATGATTTATCGTGAAATTTCTCACGCAATTTGGACAAGATTTACCATCTGGGAAAATCAGGGGTGGCTTCCTCCTCGGCAATGTCACGAGGGAGCTCATCGATGAATGATCCGGGATGGCAAACCGGGGTTATGCAAAGGTCTCAGTATATGAATAAGGAGGGAAAAAATGAAAAATATCCGGATGATTGTTTTAATATTTGCGACGGGGGTGTTCCTGATAACAGGCTTGTTTGTTCATGATGCCAAGGCGGCCGAACAAAAGATTGTTGCCAAATTCAGTCACGTTGTAGCCGATAGCAGTCCCAAAGGGCGTGCGGCAGATTTTTTCGCGGAAGTAGTGAACAAAAAAACGAAAGGTCAGGTTGAGGTCAAGGTTTATCCTGTTTCTCAGCTTTATGGCGACAAAGATGAAATTGATGCGGTGAGGTCGGGCAATGTGCAAATCATAGCTCCTTCCGCGGGAAAATTGATCGGGATAGACAATGCGTTTCAGGTGACTGATATGCCGTTCATTTTCAGCTCTCTTAAAACCGTGCGCTTGTTTTTTGATGGCGAGGGAGGGAAAAAGCTGAATAATCGATTGGATAAACATGGGATGACCATCATTAATTGGTGGAATAATAGTTTTCGCCATTTTACCGATATAAAAGTCCAGATTAAAAAGCCTGCCGATATGAAAGGTAAAAAATATCGCATTTCTTCAGGGGGCGTTGCAACGGAAATTTACCAGGCCTTCGGCGCTTCGGCGGTTGTGGTTCCCTACGGGGAACTTTATACGGCACTGCAACAAGGTATGATTAACGGCACATTCTCCAGTATCGATAATATTCTAGACCAAAAACAGCAAGAAGTAACTAAGTATCTTACACTTTCCTATGTGAATAGCGTCAATTACCCGATAGTTGTCAACAAGAAATGGTGGGACGGCATTCCGGCCGACATCAAGAAGAATATCCTTGAAGGCATGAATGAGGCAACGGACCTGGAATGGAAATTATCTGAAGAACTAGATCATAAGGGATTAGAAGAATTGAAGGCAGCGGGCATGCACATTTATACACTAACCCCTCAAGAGCGACTTGTTTTTCAAGAGGTCCTTAAACCTGTTTTTGACAAATTCATCCCAATCGTCGGCAAGGATCTCATTGAAGCTGCAATCAGGGTGGAAAAAGGTACAAAATAGCATTACTGTCCGGAATAACTGGTAATTAAGATTTGTGGTTCATCAATCAACTGACCTCCGGCAGAGTCGGAGGTCAGTTGATTTCATTTTGGGGTTGTCTGTCCATTCTTTTCAAGCTAAAAGAACGCATAATCCGGATGAAGCACAAATCTTTCAATTGAATGCCATCGGCAGGATCGGTTGTAGTTTAGCTGAGAATTTCTAATAGGAGGATCATCTAATGAATCAGAGATTCGAAAAGGTTCGCGATGCATTGGGCGGGATATTTTTCATGGCTGGCATGACCATTTTTCTCGTGAATGTGATCATGCGGTACATATTCAACAATGCGCTTATCTGGGGCAATGAAGTCGGCATTTTTTTGTTGATCTGGGGATCTCTCATAGGCTGGAGCATTGCGGCGAAAGATGATCGTCATATCCGAGTTGATCTCCTTTGGGACTTTATGCCGATGCCGATAAAGTGGGGGATGGATGTCTTTGCCGACATCATCACCATCTGTTTTTGTGCTTTTTTGATCTATGCGGGCTATCAAAATGTCGCAGGTTATTTCCATGCCAGTATAAGATCTACCAATAGCGGTTTTTTGCTCTGGCCCGTCATGTTGATCCTTCCGTTGACCGGTATATTACTTGGGTTGGTTTATGTAGTCAATTTGCTGCGGAAGATTCAAAGCGATCAACTGTTCGGAAAGGGCTATACCCCAGACCCACGAAAAATCCATACAGATATATAGAACCGATGCATGCTGATGGACATCGTGACTGACAATATAATGGAAGGAGAACATTCATGTATGAATCAACATTTGTTTTGTTTGGTCTTTTCATTTTCCTTTTTTTAGTACGTGTACCTATTGGTGTTTCCCTCGCTACTTCCTGCATTATCACGATGATGGTGACCACTGATTTTACTCTTTACATGCTTGCCAACAAGATGTTCGTTGCCCTGGACGCGGAACCGTTGATGTCCATTCCCGGATTTATTATGGCGGGCGCGATTATGGCAGAGGGAGGAATTTCCAAGTACTTGATTGCAGCAATGCGTGCTTGGGTTGGTCACTTTCAAGGTGGTATGTCAATCGTAACAGTTTCCAGCTGCTCGTTCTTTGCGGCGATTTCCGGTTCGAGCCCAGCCACTGCGGCGGCGATCGGAAGCATCATGGTTCCGGGCATGATCCAAGCGGGCTATGATAAAAGGTATGCCATGGGTTTGGTGGCTGCGTCAGGTACATTGGGTATTCTCATTCCCCCCAGTATAACGTTCGTTTTGTTTGCGATCGCGACGGATACATCGATCGGTAGACTCTTTACAGCCGGTATCCTGCCGGGGATAGTTCTCAGCATAGTATTAATGATCATGGCTTATGTGGTGGCAAAAATTAAGGGCTATGGCGGCGAAGAAAAAGTATCTTGGTCGAAACGCTGGAAAATCACATTTAAGGCCTTACCAGGATTGTTTTTACCTGTCATTATTTTGGGAACTATCTATGGAGGAATTGCCACACCGACAGAATCATCAATATTATCGGTTTTTTATGCGATTTTAGTTTCGGTATTCATATATAGGGAGCTGACTTGGAAACAGTTCCAGAGGTCCGTTCGAGAAGGGGTTGGTATTACGGCAATGATTTTTTTGATCATTGCTGCCGCTAGCGTCTTTGCACTCTTTCTGACTGATCATCAGATTCCTAAGGCGATAATCAGTTGGGCATTGAAGTCAGGGGAAGCAGTGACATCGGTAAGCTTCTGGATTTTCACCCAATTGTTGTTCCTCGTGCTAGGAACGTTTTTGGAGGCTGTGGCGATTGTTTTGATTACATTGCCGATTCTGGCACCTTTGGCTGTGAAGCTTGACATCAATCTTTATCATTTCGCAGTAGTAATGGTAGTAAATATGGAGCTGGCTATGATTACACCCCCGGTCGGGTTAAACCTCTTTGTAATCAGTACTATTGCCAGGGCCTCCCTAGGAGACGTGGTGCGGGGCGTAGCACCTTTTATCGTGATTATGATTCTTGTACTGATTTTATTCGTTATTTTCCCGCAGATTTCATTATATTTACCTGACTTGATTATGGGTCCCTTAAAATCTCTACGCTGAGCAAGAATAGTAAATTGCCACCGAGTTTGTCGGCGGCTTACAGTGAAGTATCGTTGTTAAGCGACGCGATTTAAAACTTCAACTATCCCCTTGACTTGTGGCGTGTCATCGATGCCATAAAGAAAAGAATATGAGGAAATCGGGACTGATTCTGGGAGAGGGAGAAACCGAGACTCGACCGTCGGACACCGGATCGAAAGGTCCGTGCCGTTGTCTATGGGCGGGTTTGCCCATTCCAATCTACCTATGACGATTTGAAGTAGATGAAAGGAGGTATGTTTTTTGGCCAAGTCGAAATTTCACGCGATCATTGTCGGCGGCGGTCTGGCCGGGTTGATGGCGGCGATCAAGATTGCCGAAGCAGGGGCGAACGTGTCGCTGTTTTCCCTCGTGGATGCGAAGCGCTCCCACTCCGTCTGCGCGCAGGGCGGCGTCAATGCGGCCGTCAATACAAAAGGCGAGGGCGACTCGCCGTGGATCCATTTTCAGGAAACGATCTACGGCGGCGATTTTCTCGCCAACCAGCCTCCGGTGAAAGGGATGTGCGAAGAGGGGCCGAACCTGATTTACCTCCTCGACCGGATGGGTGTCATGTTCAACCGGACGCCGGAGGGATTTCTTCAGGTGGAGATGCGTGGCGGGGGAACGAAATACTCTCGTGGTCTTTTCGCCGGCGCCACAACGGGCCAGCAGATGCTCTACGCCTTGGATGAGCAGGTGCGGCGTTTCGAGGCTTCAGGTCTTGTCAACCGGTATGAGGGCTGGGAATTCATCTCAATCGTGAAAGACGATCAGGGAGTCTGCCGGGGCATCACGGCCATGAATCTGCGCGGCGACGCTACGGCCCAGTCTTTCCCTGCCGACGTCGTGATCCTGGCGACGGGCGGCTGCGGATCGCTTTTCGGCAAGGCGACGGCCTCGCATATCTGCAACGGATCGGCGGCGAGCGCCGTGTACCAGCAGGGAGCGATCTACGCCAATGGGGAATTCATCCAGGTCCACCCCACGGCTATTCCGGGCGACGACAAGTGCCGTCTGATTTCCGAATCTCTGCGCGGGGGCGGCGGAAGGGTATGGACTTATAAGGAAGGGAAGAAATGGTATTTTCTCGAAGAATGGTATCCGGCTTACAAGAATCTCGTTCCGAGAGATGTGGCGAGCCGCGCGATCCACAAGGTCTGCCGGGAGATGGGACTGGGGATCGACGGTTCCGACATGGTGTACTTGGACGTCACGCATATTCCGGCGGCGGATCTGGATCGGCTCTTCGGCGGAGCTCTGGAGATCTACGAGAAGTTCGCCGGGGAGGATCCGCGGAAGGTTCCGATGAAAGTCTTCCCGGCAGTCCACTACTCCATGGGCGGCCTCTGGGTGGATTACGAGCAGAGAACCAACATTCCGGGCCTCATGGCGATCGGCGAATGCGACTACCAATATCATGGAGCCAACCGGCTGGGGGCGAATGCCCTTTTGTCTTGCCTTTACGCGGGCTTTATCAGCGGACCCGTGGCCATTCGGTATGCGAACGGTCTGGAGAAAAAAAGCAACGAACTGAATCCGGGTATTTTTGCATCCGAGGCGAAGAGGCGGCAGGAGATCAATCAGAAGATCATGTCGCCCCGCGGGAAGGAAAATCCCTTCCAGATCCAGAGCGAACTGTCCGACTGGATGTGGGAGAACGTGACGGTCGTCCGCCACAACGACAAATTGAAGAAGACGGACGAGAAGCTCCTGGAGCTGCTGGATCGATTCGACCGAATGGACATCGCGGACGAGTCGGTCTGGGCCAACCAGTCGTTGTCGCTTGCGAGACAGTTGTACAACATGATTGTTCTTTCCCGGGTGATCACGCTGGGTGCGCTCAACCGGAACGAGAGCCGCGGCGTCCATTACAAACCGGAGTTCCCCAAGCGGGATGACGAAAACTGGCTGAAAACCACCAAGGCGCAGTGGTCCCCGGGAGGGCCTATCTTCAGTTACGAAGACGTCGATGTTTCTTTGTTCAAGCCGAGGGAAAGACGCTACGATAAAGAGTTCAAGGAGGAGAAATAAACCCTATGAACCACGGTGAATTTTATCTCAAGAGGCTCCATGCCCTGAGTGGGTTCTTCCTGCTGCTGTTTCTGTGCGTTCACTTTTTTCTGAATTCCTACGCCACGGTCGGCAGCGGCGCCTTCAATACGGCGGCTTCATTCATGCAGAGTCTTCCGCATCTGACGTTCGTGGAGATTCTGCTTTTGGGCGTTCCGATCGCTTTCCACGGCATCTACGGTCTCGTCATCTGGTATCGTGGAAAGGGTAATCTCGGCAGATACGGGTACTTCCGGAATTGGATGTACTTTTTCCAGGAGATCTCGGGGGCGGTCCTGCTGGTGTTCTTGGTCATGCATGTCTGGGGAACGAGAATCGCCGGGGCGATCGCGGGCGCCAAGGTGGATTTCCAATGGATGACGCAGCATTTCGGCAATCCCCTGTTTTTGATCGTTACCGTGTTAGGGGTTTTGGCGGCGAGTTTTCACGGCGCCAACGGCCTGTGGGGTTTTCTGATCAATGCAGGCATCTTGACGGGGAAGAAGGCCCAGCAGGTTTTGGGTTGGGTTTGCGGATTGATTTTCGGCGTCGGATTTCTTGGGTTTATGATGACGCTGATTTCTTTTATCCGATAGAGGTGGCGAGATGGCAAAGACGGTAGAAGTGAAAATCAAAAGACAGGCATCGACGAAAGACTCGCCTCGCTGGGAGACGTTCCAACTCCCTTACAAGGACGGCGGGAACGTGATCGCCCTCTTGATGGAGATCCGAAGAAATCCCGTTACGAGCGACGGGAAGCCGACGACGACGGTGGTTTGGGATTGTTCCTGCCTGGAGGAGGTTTGTGGCGCCTGCAGCATGATCATCAACGGCGATGCCCGGCAGGCGTGCAGTGCGCTTGTGGATGCCTTGAAGCACCCCATCACGCTCGAACCCCTCTCCAAATTTCCGGTGATCAAGGACTTGATGGTGGACCGAATCGCCCTGTTCGAAAATCTGAAAAAGGTCAAGGCGTGGATCCCCATCGACGGCACCTACCCGGCGGGCCCCGGCCCCAGGATGGCCGAGCGCGACCGGTCCTGGGCCTACGACATCTCCCGCTGCATGAGCTGCGGCTGCTGCATGGAGGCGTGTCCGAAGTACAACGAATGTTCTTCCTTTATGGGCGCGGCGATTATCGCACAGGTGCGGTTGTTCAATACCCATCCCACGGGGGAGATGAACAAGGAAGAGCGTTTGGATGCCCTGATGGGTCCCGGCGGCGTCGCCGGCTGCTCCAACGCGCAGAACTGCGAAAAGGTTTGTCCCAAGAAATTGCCGCTTGTGAAATCCATTGCCGAGATCAACCGCGCAATTAACATCCATGCGCTGAAGCGGCTGTTATTCAACTGAGACGGTATAAGTGGACCTATGGATCAACTGCCGTGGAGACAAATCCCGGCCTAATTTTCTATGATGGAGTGGAGCGATGGGCAAAAATATTGTTGAGAAGGTACTTCAGGCGCACCTCAAGGAAGGCGAGTATGTTCCCGGAAAGGAAATCGGGATAGGGATCGACCAGACGCTTGTGCAAGATGCTACGGGGACAATGGCTTTCTTGCAGTTTGAAGCATTGGGTCTATGCGAGGTAAAGACGGATCTGTCCGTTGTATACATTGACCACAACACGCAGCAGATCGGTTTCGAGAACAGCGACGATCACCTGTATCTGCAGAGCGCGGCGGCCCGCTTCGGCGTCGTATATTCGCGAGCGGGGAACGGGATCTGCCACCAGGTTCATCTGGAGCGTTTCGGCAAGCCGGGAACGACGCTTTTGGGTGCCGACAGCCACACGACGACCGGCGGCGGCATCGGCCAGATCGCGATCGGCGCGGGCGGATTGGACGTCGCGGTGGCGATGGGCGGCGGTGCCTTTCCCCTTGCCTGTCCCCGCGTTTACCTGGTGAAGCTCTCGGGACGTCTGCCCGACTGGGCGACGGCCAAGGACGTAGTCCTGAAAATGCTCTCCACCCTTTCCACCAAGGGCAATGTCGGCGTCATGCTGGAATACGGCAGCGAGGGCGTGAAGACGTTGAGCGTGCCCCAGCGGGCGACGATCACCAACATGGGCGCCGAGATGGGTGTGACGACGTCCATTTTCCCGTCGGACGACATCACACGCCGTTTCCTCAAGGCCCAGGGCCGCGAGAAGGATTGGATCGAACTGTCGGCGGATCCGGATGCCAAATACGATCGCGTGATCGATTTGGATCTTTCCAAAATCGAACCAATGGTCGCAACACCACACAGTCCCGGCAACGTCAAAAAACTCTCCGAGCTGGAAGGCATGAAGGTCGATCAGGTTTGCATCGGTTCATGCACCAACTCTTCCTACAAGGACATGATGACGGCGGCGGCGATTCTGAAAGGTCGTACGGTTCATCCGAACGTAAGTCTCGGCATCGCCCCCGGATCGCGGCAGATCCTCCTGATGTTGGCCAAAAGCGGGGCGTTATCGGATCTCCTCGGGGCGGGCGGCCGTATCATGGAGAGCGCCTGCACCTTCTGCATCGGCAACGAATTTTCCCCGAAGAGCGCCGGAGTCTCAATCCGGACGTCGAACCGCAATTTCGAAGGGCGATCCGGAACGAAGGACGCGCAGGTGTATCTTGCCAGCCCCGAAGTGGCCGCCGTTGCGGCCATGACGGGCAAACTGGCCGATCCGCGTAAATTCGGCATGGCCTATCCGAAGATCGAGGAACCGGAGGCTTACCTGATCGACGACAGCATGTTTCTGTTTCCCAAACCGGAGATGAAAGACACGTCGATCTTCCGCGGTCCCAACATCGGCGAGCCCCCGCGCAGCGAAAAAATGGTGCAGAGCCTCCGGGGCGAGGTCATGATCAAGCTCGGAAACAATATTACCACGGACCACATCACGCCCGCGGGGTCGAGGCTGAAGTACCGCTCCAATGTTCCCAAATATTCCGAGTTCGTCTTCGAGAACGTGGATGCCTCTTTTTCGAAGCGCTGTCTGAAGAACAAGAAACAAGGCATGCACAACCTCATTGTAGCGGCGGAATCTTACGGACAGGGTTCCAGCCGCGAGCATGCCTCCATGTGCCCTATGTACCTGGGCGTCAAGGCGGCAGTCGCCAAGTCCTTCGAGCGGATCCACACGGCGAACCTCGTCAATTTCGGCATTATGCCGCTCGTCTTCAAGAATCCCGCCGACTACGACAAGATCGAGAAGGGGGACCGGCTTTCGTCCGACAACTGGCGCGATGCCGTGGCAGCGGGGAAACCGGTTTTTCTCAAAAATGAACGAACGGGCGAGTCAATCGAGTGCACGTATGCGCTTTCCGAGGCTCTGCGGGAGATGATCCTGGCGGGCGGCCTGTTGAATAAAATTACGTCGAAATGAGAAACCAACAAGATTGAAGGAGACGATTTTTATGGCCAAGATTCAAGTCAAGACACCCATCGTAGAGATGGACGGCGATGAAATGACGCGGATCATCTGGGCAATGATCAAGGAGAAGTTGATCCTGCCCTTTCTGGAGGTAGACCTCAAATACTACGATCTCAGCGTGCAGAAGCGCGATGAGACGGACGATAAGATTACCTTCGAATCGGCGAACGCCATTAAACAATACGGCGTGGGCGTAAAGTGCGCCACCATCACGCCGGATGCGGAGCGCATCGCGGAGTACAAGCTCAAGAAGGCCTGGCCTTCGCCGAATGGAACGATCAGGTCCGTCCTTGACGGCACCGTGTTCAGGAAGCCTATCCTGGTGAAGAACATCTCTCCCGCGGTGCGTAACTGGAAGAAGCCCATCATGATCGGCCGGCATGCCTACGGAGACCTCTACCGGAGTGTGGAGATGGTCGTGGACAAGCCGGGGAAAGTGGAATTCGTTTACACGCCGGAGGGCGGTCCGGAGAGCAGGCTGTTGGTGCACCAGTTCAAAGGGCCGGGCGTGGTGATGGGAATCCACAATCTGGAAAAATCGATCCGTTCCTTCGCCAAATCCTGCATCAACTACGCGCTCGGAGAGAATGTAGACGTCTGGTTTTCGATGAAAGACACGATCAGCAAGAAGTACCACGCCTACTTTAAGGACATCTTCGCCAAGGAAGTAGCAGCCCGTCAGGCCGATTTCGACAAGGCCGGCATCAAGTACCGTTATCTTCTGATCGACGACGCCGCCGCGCAGGTGATGAAGCATGAGGGGAACATCCTCTGGGCGCTCAGCAACTATGACGGCGACGTGTTCTCCGACGTAGTTGCGGCGGGATTCGGCAGCCTGGGCATGATGACGTCCGTGCTGGTGTCGCCGGACGGAAAATACGAGTACGAGGCCGCCCACGGCACGGTTCGTCGCCACTACTACGAGCACCTGAAAGGAAATCCGACGAGCACGAACTCTGTGGCGTCGATTTTTGCGTGGACGGGCGGAATCAAAAAGCGGGGCGAGCTGGACGGGACTCCCGATGTGACCCGTTTCGGCGAGAACATTGAGAAGGCCGTCATCGGCTGCATCGAGGCGGGAATCGTCACGAAAGACCTTGTGCCGCTCATGGATCCGAAGCCGGCAAACTTCCAGACCACGGAAGGGTTCATCGACGCCGTGGCGGCAAGATTCAAGAGTATCATATAGGCAACGATGGCAGATGGAGGAAGTTATGGTGAAAAAAACCACATTTCCCTGCACGATCATGCGGGGAGGAACGAGCAAGGGGATCTTCCTGATGGAGAAGGACCTTCCGGAGGATCCCGGACTGCGGGACCGCATCATTCTGGCAGTTTTCGGGAGTCCGGACATCCGCCAGATCGACGGCCTCGGCGGCGCCGATTCACTGACGAGCAAGCTTGCGATCATCGGACCGGCAAAAAAGTCGGATTATGACATCGACTACAACTTCGGAGCGGTGGGGATCGATAAGGCCTTCGTGGATTACTCGGCCAACTGCGGCAACATCAGTTCCGCCGTCGGTCCCTATGCCGTGGATAAGGGACTTGTGAAAGCCGTGGAGCCCTTCACGATCGTTCGGATCTACAATGCCAACACGAAGAAGATGATCTATTCGAGGGTTCCCGTGAAGAAAGGGAAGGTGGTCTGGGAAGGCGATTATGCGATCGACGGCTGTCCCGGAACAGCCGCCAAGATCGAGTTGAGTTTTATGGATCCGGGTGGCGCCACGACGGGGAAGCTGCTGCCTACAGGGAATGTGGTGGACGAGCTGAAGCTGGATACGGGAGAAAGTTATCGTGTCACGATCGTGGATGCGGGCAACCCGACGGCTTTCGTCCGGGCGGAGGAGTTGAAACTGCGCGGGAACGAGCTCCCCGCGGAGTTCGATCAGGATATGGCGACGCGGGCAAAATTGGAGGCCATCCGAAAGAAGGTAGGCGAGATGATGGGGATCCCGGTGAGCCAGTCGATACCGAAAATTTCTTTCATCGCGCCGGCACAGGATTTCAAGACGGTAACGGGAAAAGTGGTCGGGAAGGATTCCGTCAGCATGCTGGCGCGCGTCATGGCAATGGGCAAGATGCACAAAACCTTTGCCATCACGGCGGGGATTCCTGCGGCGATCGGGGCGGTGATCCCGAATTCCGTGGTGAACCAAGTCGTAGCCGGCGGCAAGCCGGTTCCCACCGATAAGGAAATCGTTATCGGCCATCCGTCGGGAATGATGGATGTAAAAGTGGAGATGCGGATCGAAAAAGGGCAACCCCATATCGTCAGTTGCACGGTGGGGAGAACGGCCCGGAAAATCATGGACGGGCAAGTATACGTTCCGACGAGCGTCTATAGTATCAAGCGTTAAAGGATACGCCCTGCCGGATATGTGTGGACAGAGGGATATTGGGATCCCGGGCAGGGATAAATTCAACAGAACGGCAGTCGATAACAGGGTAGAAAAAGAACGGAATAGAGCGGGAAGAAAATCACGTTTCTTTAGCGGTGGGCGGTTTTTGGGCTTCCTCCTTTTGCCGCCCACCGCGCCCCCCATATCGAACCTGGGGATTTTGATTTATGAGGAAGAGGACAAGGGCAATGCGTCTTGTCCTCATTATTTGTAGCAATACTTCTCAGAATGCGTATTATGGAAATACTGCTGTGATTTATATCGCTACGTCAGCTAATGAATTTCATCTGGTAATCCTCACCGCAATTCTGAACTGAAAATCGTTGAATAGTAGATGAAAGTCAGTCAAGGTATTCAGCATATTATCGAATCAAAGTACGTATCAACCGGATGAACCAGAAATATTCTCATGCTGGAAAGAGAAAAATTGAGCCGTCGAGTCTGACCGGGGAGAGGGTCCTCGGCCATTTCCGCTTTGGGAATTCTTATGCGATGGGGACGGGGGGCGGCTCCTTCTCGCCTCCCTGAAGATAGCGCTGGATCTTCCCCCGGATCGACTCCGGGAGTTTGATCCCGACGGCGCTCAGCCGCGCCTCATATTTGCGGAAGGAGCGGACGTGCTGGGAGGTGGTCACGAAAATCTTGAAATAGGAACGGATACTCCCCTCCAACTCCTCGCGGTACGCCATGTCCTGATTGAGAAGGTCCTCCAGGGGTGAAATGACCCGGTAGTGGATCGGCCGGCAGAGCGACCGGTAGGCGACGAACCGCTGGGTCACCTCGCACTCGTAATTCTTCTCCCGGATGCTCTTCTCCACCCGGTTGAGGTCGATGCAATCCAGAATCTCCGCCTTGAACCGGTTCCCGAGGATCTCCCGGATCATCGTCTCCGCTTGCCGATAGCGTTCACACTGGGCAAAGCCCTCGGTACAACTGGAATCGCAGCGGAGATAGAGGATCAGATCGATGTCGGAGCTCTCTTCGGACATGCCCACATTCACCGAACCCACCACATCCATCGCGATATCGTCCAGAATCTTGTCCTCCATCAGAAGCGCCGCCTGTTCGAGCTTGTCGAGGCGTTCCTCCGTCTCCTGGGTCTGGAACATCCGGTAGAACTCCTTGATCTCGTTGTAGAGCTGAATCTCGGGGATGTGGGAGTACTTCAGGGTCTTCGTGTCGTAGTTCTCCCGCCGCCGGAGGGCCTGATAGCGTTCGTGATCGATGATCTGCTCCACCCACCGGCCGTCCCGCACGAAGTAGTCGGCGATGTCATAGATCCGGTGCTCGACCAATTTCTTGAAGATCACCTTGACGACCTGCCGTCCCTCGATTTCAATCGCGTAGAAGAACCCGCCCTCGAAGACCTCCGCGGTGATATCCGTGATCTCGCCGAAATTGGACGGATTCAGAAAAATTGCGTTTCCCACAGACTGAAAGCCCCAGGACGCATGGATGTGGCCCGAGAGCGCGAGCAGAAAGGGGTTGTTGTCGCAGAATGTGCGGAGCCCCGGGGAGCCGGAGGGTCCGGTTGAGGGGACGCCGTCGTGGATGCCGTAGGGGGGCTGGTGGGTCACGATGATGTCCGGCTTGACCGCCTTGAAGAAGCGGTACATCTCGTTGTGCTTGTCGTCCACCCCGATCCCTGCCCGGTACTTGACGATGTAGCGTTCGGGGATCCCGCCCGTCCAGACGTCCGCCCCGCCGTAACCCGCGATCCGGAGCTCTTTGAGCTGGTACCAGTGGAGGTGGAGGTCCTGCTCGTGGAGGGAGGTGTAGCGAAGGTCCATGTCGTAGTTGCCCGGCAGGCAGAAGACCCGGGATTTCGGCTTCAGGGAGATGATGTTTTCGAGGACCTTGTACTTCTGCTGCATGACCCGCCGCGCGCGGATCGTGTACTCCTGGTAGGTCGTGCCTTTCCGCTGCATCTCCTCCGGGATGTCCGGGACGTCGAGAAGCTCGTCGACAAAATCCTCGATGACCATGTCCGTCTTCCCCATCCGCCCGCGCAACCCGTGAAAAAAGGTCTGGATGTCGTGGTAGCGGATGGCCGTCTCCATGCTGTAGAAGGGGATGTCGATCAGGTCGCCGGAAACAATATAGGCGTCGGCGACCGTCTCGTACAGGAGGGTCTTGACCTTCTCGATGGCGCCGTGGATGTCGGCCGCGTAGATGAGCTTCATGAGGCGCGCTACAGCCGGACGGGGATGATTTCGATCCAGTAATCGTCCGGATCGTGGATGAAGTATATTCCCATCGCCTTGTTTTCGTAACAGATGCAGCCCATCTTCTCGTGCAGGGCATGGGCGGCGGCGAAATCGTCCACGACGAGCGCCAGGTGGAATTCGTTGTCGCCGAGGTTGTAGGGTTCCTTCCGGTCCCGAAGCCAGGTCAGCTCCAGTTGATGGCCGGTTTCGCCGTCACCGAGGAAGACGAGGATGAAGCTGCCGTCGGCGGCCTCCCTCTTCCTCACCTCGATCAGTCCGAGCGCCTCCTTGTAGAAGCGGACGCTCTTCTCCAGGTCGAGAACATTGAAATTGTTGTGGACAAAGTGGAATTTCATGATTTTTCTCCTTATTCCCGATTCGACGTTTGCAATGGGGGGACCCCCCATTTTCTCCCTGAATAATGGGGCTCCGTCCCCCCATGTTCCCTATGTTCTATTCGATGCTCATGAGCGACTGCCAGCGGTCCCATTCCGTTTCCCGGGGGAGACGCAGCTTCGCCAGCAGATTCACGATGGCCGGCTCGTTGAAACGGAGGTAGGGGTTGATCTTTCTCTCCTCGGCCAGCGTGGAGAAGACGTGCTTCGGGTCGTAACGTCGGAGGAAGGCGCCGATCGCCCGGTTTCCCGGTTCGAGTCGCCTTGCGAAGGCAAGAGAGCTCTTTACATAATCGTGCCCGGCATAAACGACGGTTTCATCGGGAAGCTCCATCAGTTTCCGGAGGGAACGGTAGAAGCCCTCGAGATCCCCCGAAAAGCAGTTCCCGATCGTCCCGTTGAAGAGGGTGTCCCCCGCGAGCAGGGACGTGCCGGTATAGAAGGACCGCGATTCCTCCGTATGGCCGGGGGTATGGATGATCCGGATCTTTCCCCCGTCCAGGGCAATCTGCCCGCCGTCCGTCAGGACCGCCCCACTCAGGAGATGGGCGTGCGTGGCCGCAAGCAGGGCCTCGTTGCCGATCGTATGATCCTGGTGGTCATGAGTGTTGGCGACATACTTCAGGGTGAGCCGATGCCCCACGAGAAAGGCAAGTATCCCGTCCACAGCGCCGCCATCAACGGCCATACCGCTTTCCGTTCCGTAAATCAGATACCCGAGGTTGTCGGCGCCGTAACGAAACTGCTTCACTTTCAGCATACACCCCCCATACGGATTCTACCTATAAAAAAACAATATTCAAGTGTTTTATGAGGGTGCCACAGTCCCCGACACCACTGATCGGCGCGGGCGGCGGGCAGGATTTTCTTGCCACCGGCCACGGGCGATGGTATCGTGATGGCCCTTCCGATCAAACGACAGGGGTGGATGAAGATGAAGTTTCCTCGCCGGGGAAGGTTGATCGCCTGTTATGGACACATCCTCTCGCAAAGAAACAGACCGCAATAACTACCCGCCGGTAAACGGGATCGGCCGCAACGAGCACGTCGGCATGGTCCGGGAGATCTTCACGACGATCCCCGGGCGGTACGACTTCCTGAACCGCGTCCTGAGCCTCCGCCGCGACGTCGCCTGGCGCCGCTTCGCCGTCCGGAAGATGCGCTTCTTCGACACCTTCCACCTTCTCGACGTGGCGACGGGAACGGCAGATCTGGCGATCGAGGCCGCCCGGCGGCATCCGGAAATCCAGGTTACAGGGATCGACTTCGTCCGAGAAATGCTCGCCCCGGGACGGCAAAAGATAACAGACCGCGGCCTTGCCGGACGGATCCACCTCCTCCAGGCGGACGCCCTTGAGCTTCCCTTCCCGGACGGCAGTTTCGACACCGTGGGGATCGCCTTCGGCATCCGGAACATCCCGGACCGCCTCACCGCCCTCCGGGAGATGCGGCGGGTCCTCGTCCCCGGCGGAAGGGTCTGTATCCTGGAGATGAACGCTCCCCGGAACCGGCTCTGGCGGGGGTTATTCGCCCCCTACCTGCACTGCGTCCTTCCCGTCATCGCGCGCCTCTTTTCGCAGAACCCCGCCGCCTACCTCTACCTGGTCGACTCGATCACCCATTTTCCCGCACCGCCGGCCTTCCTCGCCATGATGGAGGAGGCCGGTTTCCGGGATCTGGCGCGGTATTCCCTGACCCTCGGCATCACCTCCCTTTACACCGGCCAACGATTGGAGAATTGAGGCAACGGGAATTTTGCATCAATGGAAACGCGACGGGAGAAGGCAAAGGACAAAATCGGATAACCGGCCTGAAACGGGATAAGGCTTTTCCGTCAATCGATATCGACCGGGTTCACCTGCCAGATCTTTTCGCAGTATTCCCGGATCGCGCGGTCCGAAGAAAATTTCCCCACCCTCGCAACATTGAGGACGCTCATCCGCAGCCACTCTTTCGGCCGGAGATAGGTCCGGCCGACCCGATCCTGGGAGGCAATGTAGGACGGGTAATCGGCGCAGAGCATGTAATCGTCGCGTTCCCGGAGCGTCCGTGTGAGCGGCAAGAACAGTCCCCGATCGCCGCGGGAGAAGAAACCGCCCTCTAAGAGTTCGATTGCCTCGCGCAGCCCCTCGTCGGCCGCGATGGCCTCCCCCGGGCGCCAGCCTTCACGTTTTTTTTGTTCCACCTCCTTCGCGGCGAGGCCGAAGAGGAAAAAATTCTCCGCGCCGACCTCTTCCCGGATCTCCACGTTCGCGCCGTCCAGCGTCCCGATCGTCAGCGCCCCGTTCATGGAGAACTTCATGTTCCCGGTACCGGACGCCTCCTTGCCGGCCGTCGAGATCTGCTCGGAGAGATCCGCCGCCGGATAGATACGTTGCGCGGTCTTGACGTTGAAGTTTGGAAAGAAGACGACCTTCAACAGACCGGCCGCCCTCGGGTCGGTGTGGATCGTCTCGGCGACGGAGTGGATCAGCTTGATGATCAGCTTCGCCATGAAGTAGCCGGGGGCCGCCTTGCCGCCGAAGATCACCGTTCGGGGCGGCAGATCGCTGGTCTCCCCCCGGCGGATCCGGCTGTAGAGCGCAATCACGTGCAGGACGTTCAGGTGCTGGCGTTTGTATTCGTGAATTCGCTTCACCTGGACGTCGAAGAGCGAATCGGGATCGGTCGCAATCCCGGTGCGCGTCCGGATGATCTCCGTCAGGAGCTCCTTGTTGCGGCGTTTGATCGCCCGCCAGCGGTCGAGGAAACCGGCGTCCCGCGAAAAGGCCTCCAGTTCCCTGAGCCGGGACAGATCCTTGATCCACGCCGGGCCTATGCATTCGGAGATGAGCGCGGCGAGCGCCGGATTGGAAAGGACCATGAAGCGCCTGGGCGTCACGCCGTTGGTCACGTTCAGAAATTTCTCCGGGGAGATCCGGTTGAAGTCGTTCAAGACCTGTTCGCGCAGCAGATCGGTATGCAGGCGGGCCACGCCGTTGATCCGGCGGCTGCCGACGCAGGCAAGATTCGCCATCCGGACGTAGCGTTCGCCGCCCTCGTCGATGAGGGAAAGTCGCCGGATCAGGTCCTCGTCCCCCGGATGGTCCCTGCGGACGTCGCTTAGGAAACGGCGGTTGATCTCGCAGATGATCTCCAGATGGCGGGGCAGAATGCCCCGGAAGAGCGGAACGGGCCATTTTTCCAGGGCCTCCGACAGGAGGGTGTGGTTCGTATAGCCGAAGGTCTTCCGCGTGATCTCCCAGGCCTCGTCCCAGCCCATGTCATGGACATCCATGAGCAGGCGCATCAGCTCGGCGACGCCGATCGCCGGGTGGGTGTCGTTGAGCTGGATGGCGTATTTCTCGTGGAACCCGTGCAGGTCCGGGTTCCGCTGGCAATAGATGCGGATCATGTCCTGCAGGGCGCAGGAGACGAAGAGGAACTGCTGCATCAGCCGGAGCTGACGGCCGGCGAACGGCTCGTCGTTGGGATAGAGGATTTTGGTCAGGTTCTCCGAGCCGATCTTGTCGTGGACGGCGCCGTAGTAATCGCCGACGTTGAACGAGCGAAGATCGAAGGCAGTCGTCGCTTCCGCCCGGAAGAGGCGGAGCATGATGACCGAAGGGGAGGCGAAGCCGGTGATCATCGTGTCGTAGGCGACGCCGCGGATCCGGCGTTCCGGAATCCAGAGGATGCGATAACGGCCGGCGTCGTCGAGGCCGCTTTCGGTATGGCCGCCGAACGGGATGTCGTAGGCGATCTCCGGACGCGCCACCTCCCAGGGATTCCCCTTGCGCAGCCACTGATCCGCCACCTCCTCCTGCCACCCGTCGCGGATTTCCTGCGTGAAGATGCCGAATTCATAACGGATGCCGTAGCCGATGGCCGGGATGTTGAGGGTGGCCAGCGAATCGAGGTAGCAGGCAGCGAGGCGGCCGAGGCCGCCGTTTCCCAGCCCCGGCTCCTCTTCCTGGTCGATCAGCGCCTGAAAGTCGAGGCCGAGCTCCCCCACCGCCTGCCGGACGGCCTCGTAGAGGCCAAGATTGATCAAGTGGTTTTCCAGATGGGGGCCGAGGAGAAATTCCGCCGAGAGGTAGCAGACGGTCCGGCTCGCCTTTGCATAGTAGGTGTGCGCCGTTTTCGCCCATTGCGCGAGAATCCGGTCGCGCACCGTGTAGGCAACCGCGAGGTAGTAGTCGTTCCGAGTCGCAACCGGGGCAAAGCGGCCCTGAACGCAGACCAGGTTGTCGAGAATGGCCTGCTTCATCTCCTCGACGCTGCCGCCCGTCCGGATGCAGGTTGCCTTCGGCTTCCCTTTGGATGCTGCTGCGCTTTTCATGGCTTCCTCCCGAATGCCGATCCGCGATTTCACCGCCGGGTGATGTTTCTTTCCACTCCCGTTGCCGGTCACGCGGCTTCTCTCCCCTCCGCCGGGCTTATTACAGACGACGCAGGGATCTTCGTCGTCTGAACCTCCGACAGGGGAAAGGGTTGCACCATATTTTTTGAAACCGTTGAGCCCATCGCCGCGGGCATGAAAGACAATCGAGAAGGCGCCGGGCATGGTCCGCAACACTCGCCGCCAGTATAGGGAACAACGCCCCGCAAGTCAATGGCGGCTAACACGAAACCTCAAAATGATTGACAAATGCGCATGAAGGTGATTGACTGCCTTCAGTTTTCCTTCTGATTTTCTGATCCGCTGCATGGCTTCTCAGGTTTTTCCCGAATGTTTCAAACTGGTTTTGGGGCAAAGGAATGACCGGGACGAAGGCGTCACTGAAAATCGTCTCCACCCATCGGGACAATACCCCTTCCGGGAAGGCGGGTTGCGTCGCCCCTGCCGATTCCCCAGCTCCCCCCAAACCGAAACTCCTCGATCAACCGCGGGAAGCCCTGCGCGCGCGCCATTACAGCCGCCGGGCCGAGCAGATCTATATGATTTACACCCATGTCCTCAACCGCGGGCCGACCGGGGTACGCAGTCCCGTCGACGCCCTTTGACAGGCGCCGGAGAATTTTATGCCGATCCGTATAAGACGCCATGATAAAAACACTGTTCATACGTAAGTGTTAGATACAATGATGTTTATTGTCGATGAATCATAATTTCCATCGGCGTCTTATATGGCAAATAGTGCGGTGTTGGGGGGTTATATACCGATCCAGATAAACAATGGTTATACGGCCAGGTGAGCTTTATGTCCGATGCAAAGATTCAAACCGCAATTGAAAGGTATCTGCTGGCTCGTCACGACCTTCTACAGTTGGGACGAGTCCATCCGGGCCGAATTGGGGGGAACGACAACATCATTGGTCGCATTGGCGAGTTCATTGCGCTCCGCTTCCTTGAAGGACTGGGCCAGCAGCCTACTAAAGTTCTCGGCAGCTCAAATCAAGGATACGATCTAGTAGAGAAGCATAGAAAAACGCAGGTCAAGGTCATCACAGAAGAAAATCAAAAAGGCCGGAATGTCCGACTCACAGAACCATGGAATCAATTCGTCCTTATCGAGCTTGGCCAACACTACAAGCCAGTTCGCGTTGGCATACTCTCGAAAGCGCAGCAGGAGCAGGCATTGGCCGAGAATGCGGGCTGGAGCCCTACACCTATTGTCAAACGTACAATGTTGGGGCCAAAGGGCCTAATCGGCAGGTATGGTCGCGTCTATCAAGAGAATGAGTTGGCCGTATAACAAGCCATTTGAGCGGACGCCTATCGGCGCGGCTCAATGGCGACGTTATGCATTACTGGCAACAACTATATTCTATGATCATAGAGCAATATAATGTTAATAAATAAAATATTTCAGCAATTGGCAGCTTATGCAAAAACACCTGATTATGTTAACGGTATTTTTGTTCAGATTACAGGAACTGCAATTGAGCTATTACTTTTATCGATTTTATTGCCTTTAATAATTTATCTTTACAAATTACGAAAATCTAGACAATCTCGAATGATAGCTAACTTCTATTTATTTCAAGTTTTCCATAAGATTGCTAGGAATTTCTTATCAATGGCTTCGATAGAAGACCCTCTTCCTATTCTGTTAAAAGAGATGATAAATAATGATAATTTTAAAATTTATAGTAATTATATTTATGGCAATCTAGAGAACATCTTATTTGTTCTTAGCTCGAAAGTATTTACAGAAGGTTCATTCGGGCAAGAACTGCAAAAAAAAGATTTAGATAGTATTAAATATTTCAAAATAACTATACAAGAAAGTCTGGATGAATTGGATCGTTTAATCTCAATGTACGTTTCTATTCCTAAGACAAAAGAATTGCTCTTTAACGTTCGTCTACTAATATATCCAATTCGTGATGTAATGGAAAACCTTGAAAAAGCAATGGTACAATCCTCCCAAACCTCAATTTCAAAGAGCATATGGGATTTAGAAAGTATAGGCTCAAGTGTTACCAATGAAATGATGAGAATATTTTCAAAGGAACGAAAAGTTATTGACTCAATCCAAAAACATCGGATTTGGATGAAAAATGCTTATCTATTAGTCGTATTAGTTCCTATCGAAGTTACTAAAAGAGCTACTGTAAAAGTTATATCTCTTTCCCAAATAATAAAGCAAAAAATGATTAATTTAAGCAAGTATTTATATGGGCTTATAAAAAAAGCATAACCAAAGGTTCCAGCGGACGCGGCGGTGCCGCGCCACTGACCCTTGTCGTTCGGCGTAAGACATTTAAAATTAGAGACTCTGGAAAATTGAATACAGGGAGAGAGCGATGATACGGATAGCGATAGTTTTATCGATGTTTGTGGCCGGACTATTTATACCTGCCTTGTCTCACGCATCTGATGCGACTTTAGAAACCTCTCACCTTATAGTGAGTGACACCACAGGCAATCTTTCAAATGAGCAACTAAAACGATTAGCCGACCATGCACAGGAAACAATGAATAGAATCCTCGCATTCTGGTCTGCTGATTCCGGAATAGCGCGCTTTGGAAAGATAAGGGTGCTTTTTGACGTACCGCGCAGGGATGTCTACTCGAGTGTTTTTTATTGGGACAAGAAGGGAGATCAGAGCATACGCGTCGTTCGGGTTTTCGGCACTGATGGAGCATCGCAAATGATGGCACACAAGCTTACGAGCGCTGTATTCCCCCAAAAGGACAAATTGATTCGCAACATGATGGGTATTCTTACAGAGGCGCAAGCCGGCAATCCATTAACATTCCCCATGTGCGGATTCGGCAGTGACGAATGGGTATTGGCTCTCTTGAAAGCGAAATCATACATCCCTCTCAACGAATTGGGTCCGGATCATGAGTCATGGGGTATGAAGGACGCCGGCGGCGGCAAGCTCTCGATTCTTGATAAAGCCAGACAACACAAGGCCTATGCCGAAACCGGGTCCTTCGGCAACTATCTGTTTCAGACCTATGGAATCAACAAGATAAAGAAGTTCCAACGACTTTCCCAAGAGAAGGCCCGGCCATGGCAGGACGTGTTCGGGATCGGTATGCAAGAACTTGAGGCGAATTGGCTCAAGGCCCTGAGGGCGAATGAAAAAACAAAAGAGGAAAACGTTGCGACAGTATCGAAGTTGTTTGGAAGAAACCCCGGGACAGCCTGTGCGGAGGCGCAGAAGCTCGTAATCGGGAAACAGTAAACAGAGGCAGCACGATTCTGTTATTTACTTGCATTTTTGCCCAATCTGTGACTCCGGCGGACGCCTAAGAGCCGCCACTGAGCGTTATCGTTCGCCGCGAAATGGCTTGACATCACAATAACGGTGGCGTACCATATGGCGTACGATAAGGAGATTGAAAAGAATGACAACGTTATCAGCATCAGAAGCAAGAAAACGGCTGTACAATCTGGTTGACGAGGTAAGGGAGACACATGTGCCGGTCCAGATCGTAGGAAAGAGAAGTTCAGCAGTTCTTGTTTCCGAGGAGGACTGGAGGGCAATAGAAGAGACTTTATATCTTCTGTCGATACCAGGGATGCGGGAATCTATCCAGAAGGGCCTCAAAACCCCTGTAGAAAAGTGCGATGAGGCGCCCGGATGGTGAGTTGGCGTCTAATTTTTACCCATCAAGCCAAAAGAGATGCGAAGAAGATAGCACAATCCGGTTTTAAACCGCAGGCAAGTCGCCTATTGGAATTGCTGCAGGAAGATCCTTACCGCACCCCGCCATATGAGAAGCTCGTGGGAGATCTCTCCGGCGCCTATTCCCGAAGAATCAACATACAACACCGCCTGATCTATCAAGTTCTCGACGACATCAAGACAGTGAAAGTGATCCGGATGAGGTAGGAATTCTTGAAACTCAATGACACAATACGAAGCACTGTGCAGATGTGGGGAGCAGATTTCTGGGGAGTGGCCGATCTATCTCCGGCCAAGAAAGCCATTATCGATCAGGGCGGCGATTCCGTCGCTGAATATCCATTGGCTATCTCTATCGGCATTGCTTTGTCCCGCTCAATCGTCGATCAATTGCCGCATGGAAGTGAGCGAGCCGTTGCTGTGAGTTATCGGCATGAATATGATGTGGTCAACCAGCGTCTTGACCTGATTGCGTCTCACGTCAGCAGTCTCTTGCAGCGACATGGTTCTCAGGCATTTCCGGTACCTGCATCAAAGCGCATCGATGATCAACGGATTTGCGCTGTTTTCTCTCATAAATTAGCGGCCCATCTGGCAGGATTGGGTTGGATAGGAAAAAGCTGCCTGTTGATTACGCCTGAAGTCGGGCCAAGGGTGCGTTGGGTGAGTGTGCTGACGGATGCGCCATTAGCGGTAACCGGGGCGCCGACGGAAGAAAGGTGTGGTACATGCCAGGAGTGTGTGAAGATATGTCCCGTACAAGCTTTTACCGGGCAGCCTTTTCGGGAGGGAGAACCACGGGAGGTGCGTTATGCTGCGAGCAAGTGTGATCGCTATTTCGAGAAGATGAGAGAGAAGAAACCTGGATTGGAAGTATGCGGTCTATGTTTATATGTGTGTCCTTATGGAAAGAAGAACACCCAGAAGGCAAATGACAAACGGCGCCCAACGCCGGCTCCAGCGGATGGCGGCTCCGTTGCTCGGGAATCGGTGCGTTTTGCCGGAAGTGGCGCGATAATTGAGAAGGAGTCTCGCCGATCCCGCCGTTGCCGCTGATCCTCAGCGCCGTCAGGTGATGAATTGAAGGAGAGAATGATGCCGCATGTTATCGTAAAGCTCTATCCGGGAAGATCGGAACAGCAGAAGACTCGACTCGCCGAAGAAATCGTTAAAGACGTTGTCGCCATCGCAAAGTGTGAAGAAAAATCGGTTTCGGTCGCTATCGAGGAGATCAAACCGGAGGCCTGGGCGGAAGAGGTCTATCGACCGGATATCCTTGATAACCCTGAAAAGCTGTACAAGAAACCGGGATATAATCCATTCGAATAACGCGACATCGGGCAAGTGCATCTTGAGACTGAGGAGAGGCGGGCCGGCAATCCCATGCAAGGAGGAAAAGAAATGACTCGGGACGAAGCGGAAGAATTGCTTAAAAGGTACGTTAAAAACGAACGGATGCTGGACCACAGCATCGCCTCCGAGGCGATCCTCCGGGCTCTCGCCCGGCGGCTCGGCCGGGACGAGGAGAAATGGGGGCTCGCGGGGCTCCTCCACGACATCGACATCGAGGTCGTCGGGGGCGATCTGGCCCGCCACGGCCTGGAAGCGGTGCGGATCCTGACGGAGGCGGGGATCGACCCGGAGATTATCGACGCGGTGAAGATGCACAACGAGGCGGTCTGCGGGGTCGCGCGGAGCACGGAGTTCCAGCACGCCCTCGCCGCCGGCGAGACGATCACCGGCCTGATCGTGGCGACGGCCTTCGTCTATCCCGACAGGAAGCTCGCGAGCGTCAAGGTGAAATCGATCACGAAGCGGATGAAGGAGAGGGCCTTCGCGGCCTCGGTGAACCGCGACACGATCCGGGAGTGCGAGAAGATCGGCCTGCCGCTCGACGAGTTCGTGGAGATCAGCCTTGCAGCCATGCGGGGAATCGCCGACCGCTTCGGATTATAATTAGCGGATCCGGCGCTTCAGCTCCTGGATGAGGGTTGTGCAGATCTGGCTTGCGTCGGCCACGATCGCGACGTCAGCCCGCTTCATCATCGCCGCGTTTGGGTTCTTGTTCACCGCGATGATGAATTTCGCGTCGTTGCAGGCGGCGGTATGCTGGATGGCTCCGCTGATCCCGAAGGAAAAGAGGATCTGCGGCCGGACGTGCTTGCCCGCCTGGCCGACCAGGGCGTCATGATCCGCCCAGTCTGCATAAACGACGGGACGCGTTGCGCCCACCTCGCCGCCCAGAAGTTCGGCCAGTTCGAAGAGCTTCGCGAATTTCTTCTTGCTCCCCAGACCGCGGCCGCCGCATACGACGACCTTCGCGTCTTCCAGCTTCTGCTCCCGCTGGGGGTGGTGCTCCGAGCGCACCAGACGGACCCGGTCGGCGGGAAGAGTCTTCGGCAGAGGGACCTTCACCACCTCGCCGGTCCGGACGTAATCGTGAGGGATTTCCTGGAAGGTTCCCGGGCGGACAGTGGCCATCTGCGGCCGTCGTTCGAGGGTGACGATCTCCGCCACGAGGTTGCCGCCGAAGGAGGGGGCCATCTGGACGAGCAGGCCCTCTTCGTTAATGTCGAGGCCGATGCAGTCGGCGGTGAGACCCGTCCCCAGGCGCTTGGCCACGCGAGGGGCAAACTCCCGCCCGAAAGCGGTGGCTCCGATGAGGATGATCTCCGGCTTCTCCCGCTTGACCAGGCGCTCCATCAGCAGCGTGTAAGTCTCCATGCTGTAGGCGGCCAGCCGCGGATGGTCAGCCAGGTAAACCTTATCGGCGCCGTGGGCGATGTACTCTCCCACGACCCCGCAAAAGGTAGGGTTGTAGGAGAGTACATCACCCTTCCACTCGTCCGTCTTGTAGCCGAAGACGACCGCGCAAACCTCGGCGTTGATCTTGACTGCCAGCTCCTTCGCCCGGGAGAGAAGCTGGAGGGTCACGCGATTCTGAAAATAATTCCGGTAGTCTCCGAAGACCCAGATGCCCCGTTTTTTCGCGGTCATTTTCTCTCCGTTTTCAAGTCCCGTCCGATCGCGCCGCCGATCTTGTCGTCGAACCGCTCGAAGAGCTGCTCCACGATCCTTTTGGGCGCCCCGGTCAGCACGATGTTCTTCTTTCCCGCCGTCGGCGAATAGACGTTACGGATTTTCGTAGCGGAACCCTTCGCGCCGATCCTTTCCGGATCGAGGCCGACGGCCGCCGCGTCGAGGGAAACAATGTCCGCCCCGGCGAACGCCGCCTGGAGGCCGCCCAGCGGCACATGCCGGGGGGCGTACCGCCCGGTCGTCACAGTGACCAGACCGGGGAGGTCCATCTCTAATGTTTCGAGAAAATTATCGGTGAATCTCTGCATCCGGACCGTGCGGCCCGAGATCTCCAGCTCGTTTACATAGGCCACGCCGGGGATATCCAGCTCCTCGGCAAGCTGTGGGCCGACCTGGGCGGTCTCGCTGTCGATCGTGGAAAAGCCGCACAGGATGAGGTCAAATCCCGGACAGGCCTTCTCGATCGCCCGCGCGAGCGTATGGGAGGTTACGGAGGTGTCTGCGCCGGCCATTTTCCGGTCGGTGAGGAGGACGCCCCGATCCGCACCGAGGGCGATCGCCTCGCGGAGGATCTCCTCGGCCATCGGCGGCCCCATCGTGATCGCGGTGATTTCGCCTCCCGCCGCCTCTTTGATCCGGAGGGCCGCATCGAGGGCCGAGCGGCAGGCGGGGTTCATCATCCCCTCCGCCAGATCCCGCTGGATGGTTCCCGTCGCCGGGTCCCAGGGGAGCTCGGAGACCATCGGCACCTGTTTGATGCAAACGACCAGCTTCAGCATGTTCTACGTCCTCCGGGCGAGCACCGCGCGGGAGATGACCATCCGCTGGACCTCGCTCGTTCCCTCATAGATCTCCGTGACCTTCGCGTCCCGGAAATAGCGTTCCACGTCGTACTCCTTGCTGTAGCCGTACCCCCCGTGGATCTGGACGGCCGTGTTCGTCACACGCGTCGCGAGCGCGCTGCAGTAGAGCTTGGCCATCGCGGCCTCCGCTCCGAAGGGCCGCCCCGCATCCCTCACCGCACAGGCCCGGTAGAGAAGAAGCCGCGCCGCATCGATCTCCGTCGCCATGTCGGCGAGGTAGTTCTGGATGGTCTGGAACGAGGAAATGGGCTTCCGGAACTGCTGCCGCTCCTTGGAGTAGCGGACCGAGTCCTCGAAGGCGGCCTGGGCAAGTCCCAGGGCCTGGGCGGCGATGCCGAGGCGGCCCGTGTCGAGGGTTTCAAGAGCGATCTTGATCCCGTTGCCGGGACGGCCGAGCAGGTTCGTCTCCGGGACGCGGCAATCCTCCAAAAAAAGGGAGGAGACGGGGTTCGCCCGCATCCCGCAGAGATCTTCGATTTCGCCCACAGCAAAGCCGGGGTTGTCCTTCTCCACGATGAATACCGCGGCGCTCCGCTGGGGGTTCTGCGTGTCCGTGATCGCAAAGATGAGCGCCGTACCGCAGACGCCGCCGTTGGTCACGAAGATCTTCGTGCCGTTGATCACGTAATCCCTGCCGTCGCGGACCGCGATCGTCTCCACGCCGCCCGCATCGGAACCGGCGTTGGCCTCGGTCAGACAGAAGGCGCCGATCCGCTCCCCCTGCGTCATCGCCGGCAGGAAGCGGTTCTTCTGCTCCTCCGTCCCGAAACGGACGATGGGGTAGATCCCGACGCTGTTGTGGACGGTGAGGCAGAGGCCGACCGCGGCGCTGACGCGCGAGATTTCCTCGATCACGATTGCGTAGCTGATCGTGTCCATCTCCGCGCCGCCATAAGCCTTCGGCGCCTGGAGGCCGAAGAAGTGCAGGGGCCTCATCTTCTCCATGACCTCCCAGGGAAAACGGGCGTCCCGGTCGATGTCGTGGGCGATGGGAGCGAGTTCCGCCTCGGCGAACATGCGCACCGCTTTGCGGACCACCTTGTGCTTCATGCAGGGATTAAAATCCACGTCCTGAACTCCAAACTCTTTCGTCCGTCCTCATGACCGGAATGGGGTGGAACCCTATCGTAAAATTAGAGGAAAATCAAGTATCCGGATTCAGGGGAAAACCGCGGGGAAACGAACGGCCCGCGATGCCGGGATGCGACGTCCGGACGGTGTTGCAGGGTTTCGGATCGCCTTTCGCTATGCCGCCGCCCCGCCGCCCGTTCCGGTCAGCTTGTGGCCTTCGCGCAGGTAATATCGGCTCCCCTCCAGCACCCGGACGTCTCCGTTCTCCAAGAGTGCGTTCAGCGCTTTGGGCCGGTAGTCCCGCAGGCCGACGTGGAACAGGGACGTCTTGCAGTAAGGAAGCTCCACCGCAGAGACCGGATCGAACGCCTTCTTCTCCTTCAGATCCCGGAGGATGAAATCGCCGGCCTTTTTCATCTTCCAGCCGGCGATGCGAAGGGTGAGAATGAGGGCCCCGATGGCGAGCAGGACCATAAGAAGGATTTTCATGGTTTCGGACATGATTGCGCACCTCTGTTGTGGATTACTGAAATATTTCCGCACCCCGCAGCCCTCCGCAACACATGGGCATTTTAATTTTTTTTTATAACACCATCCGGAAGGGGGGTCAATGAAAAAGGCGGGGTCCGTCCCTTCCCCTCCTTGCCCTTCCTTCACACCATCTTGCAACTCTCCCGGAATAGCGATAAGATCTGATCGTGTCCCGGGTATAAATCGGGCCCTGTCGCCCGTATGTAAGATTGAAATCCCTTTTCCGAGGAGAAACATCCGATGAACATCACAGCAGAAGAGATCTGGTCGGCGGTCCGGGCGATCCGGGAAAAGGCGCCGGTCATCCACAACATCACCAACTACGTCGTCATGAACAACACGGCGAACGCCCTGCTCGCCCTCGGCGCCTCGCCAGTCATGGCCCACGCGGAAGAAGAGGTGGAGGAGATGGTCGGGATCGCCTCCGCCCTCGTGATCAACATCGGCACCCTGAGCCCGGCCTGGGTCCGTTCCATGTTCCGGGCGGCCGAGGCGGCGCGCAAACGGAAGATCCCGATTGTCATCGACCCGGTGGGGGCCGGCGCGACCTCCTATCGGACCCGGACGGCGCGCGAGCTGATCCGGGCCGTCCCCCCGGAAATCATACGCGGAAACGCCTCGGAGATCATGGCGCTTTTAGAGACAAACGCGAAGACGAAGGGGGTGGACAGCGCCGCCTCCTCCGATGCCGCCGTGGCGATCGGCCGGGAACTGCATGCAAAATACGGTTCCATCGTCTGCATCAGCGGCAAGACGGACTACACCGTCGGCCCCGCAGGGATCATCCGGATTCGGAACGGCCACATCCTGATGACCCGGGTCACGGGCCTCGGCTGCACGGCGAGCGCCCTTTGCGGGGCCTTTGCCGCGGTGACCGCCGATCCCGCCGTCGCCACCGCAGAGGCGATGGCCGTCATGGGGATCGCCGGGGAGATCGCCTTCGCCCGTTCGGAGGGACCGGGGAGTCTCCAACTCCACTTCCTCGACGCGCTCTACCGCCTCTCCGCGGAGGACATCGAGCGTCTGCTGAAGATCGAGGTGGATGGATGAAAGGATTGTATTTCGTCACCGACCGCGGCCTGTGCGGGGAAAACCCCCTCGCCGAGGTCGTCCTCCAGGCGATCCGGGGCGGGGCCGCCTGCGTCCAGCTCAGGGAAAAGGACGTCACAACCCGCTTCTTTGTCGAAGAGGCGCAGCGGATCAAAGTCGTTATGGCGCCGTTCCATATTCCCCTGATCATCAACGACCGGCTGGATGTCGCCCTCGCCGTCGGGGCGGACGGCGTTCATGTGGGTCGGGAAGACATGCCCTACGAGATTGCCCGGCGGCTGATGGGACCGAAGGCGATCATCGGCCTCTCCGTAGAAACCTGGGAGGACGTGGAGCGGGCGCAGGAGCTCGATTGCGATTACCTGGGCGTCAGTCCCGTCTTTGCGACGCCGACCAAGCAGGACACGAAGGGACACTGGGGGCTGGAAGGGCTTGCAAAGATCCGGGCCTTTTCACGCCATCCTCTCGTCGGCATCGGCGGGCTCCATGCGGGGAACGCGGAGGCGGTCGTCATGGCCGGCGCCGAAAGCATCGCCGTGGTCTCCGCGATCTGCGCGTCTCCCGATCCCTTCGGGTCGGCGCGAGAGCTCGACCAGATCATCCGCTCGACCCTGGCAAAAAGGGCTGTCCCCCCTTCTTCCTGAGCCGCCTTCTCATGGTCATTCTGAGTTTGCCAAAGGGCGGCGGGCTGATGTATGACAGGATCTACCGCGGCAAGGACATCTGGAATGTAAAACATGACGCAATTTGCAGAAAAAATGCTTGTGATCTTCGATTATTCGGGAACGCTCAGCCTGGAGGCGCCGCGATTCGGCCAGCCGGCGAACCTCGTGCGGGCGCTTGCGGAAAGCGGCCTTTTCTCCCTCGGCGTCACGACCCCGGAGATTTTCTGGGAAGAAATCGTCGGTCCGACCTGGATTGAGGGAAGCACAACGGCGATCGGCTACAAGCGGGTAATGGCGAAGAGGATTGCGGCGCTCGGCCTAGCGCCCGGCGCAACCGGTGCTGAGATCACGGCGGCCGCTTCCCGCTTCGTCGACCGCTATCTTGACCACTCGCGGATTGATCCGCACTGGCGGCCTCTACTCGAGAAACTGAACGGCTATCAAGGTGCGGCCGTCGTCATCGCCACCGATCACTACGCTGAAGCCACCGAAACCATTATCCGTTATCTCCACTCCTGGGACATCCCGGCACAGAAAGCGAAAGAAGGGGTTGGGGGAAATAGGGGGCTGTCCCTATTTTCTGTCGCCAACTCCGCCGATATCGGTTTCTGGAAGGCGGACCGCCGCTTCTGGGAGGTTCTGAAGTCGCGATTCTCGCTGGAAACGGTCCGGTCGGTCCTGATCATCGACGATTTCGGCTTCAACGAGGAACAGGGGGACAGCTATGGGGAATGGGCCAAAATCGAGGCCAGGCAGGAAAAGACCTTCACCGTCCTTGGGGGGGTCTTTCAGGCCGGGGTAGCGGTCATCCCCTTCTTTCTGAAAGGCAGGGAGCAGGAAGACGCGCCCGCCCTGCGGATTGCCGAAACGGGAGGACGAATCGGCCAGTTCCTGAATTCCGCAGACGGAGCAATAAACCTCTGACCCTAAGGCAAGATCACGGCAGACATAATGGATATGCATATTGTAATCAACGAGACCCATCGCGGGAAGAGGATATACGACCCTATCCTTCTTCGGGAGTCCTCCCGGGAAGGCGGGATACCCCCTGTCCGGAAGGACAAGGTCATCCGATTTCAAATGCTGCGTATGCTCGGCAGTTCAGAACCTTTCTCCTTGTACTTTCGGACGGATGATGGCAATCTACGACAATGCCGTTCGATGCATCGAACCGGGGAGATATTCCGGCATCTTTTGCCTTCTTTTGAGATCGGATTCGCTCCCATCAGAAGGAGACTAAGTACTCATAACATGATAATATCGCGAGAGAGATTTTAACCCTTAAATCAACGACATTGGGTGGCCATATGAAAAATGAACAGATGGTGATCCGCTGCCTCAACTGCGGCACGAAAAACCGCATCCCGAAGGAAAGGCTTCACGACCGGCCCCTCTGCGGCAAATGCAGCAGCACGCTGGACGAGATGATCATCCGTTGTCTGCGCTGCGGCACTAAAAACCGCATGCCGGAGAACCGGCTCAACGAACAGCCCCTCTGCGGCAAGTGCGGCGCCGTTCTGGTCGTCACGAGCGATCAGGGCCGTCCCGTCGAGGTGACGGACAGCACTTTCAACCGGGAGGTGCTCTCCGCCCCCGGCTCGGTCCTCGTCGACTGCTGGGCGCCATGGTGCGGCCCCTGCCGCATGGTGGCGCCGGTCCTCGACGAACTGGCTTCCAAGTACGCAGGCGGCGTCCGGATCGCCAAGCTCAACGTGGACGAAAATCCCCTGACGGCGTCGCGCTACGACGTTCACAACATCCCGACGATGCTCCTGTTCAAGGACGGGAAACTGATCAACAGCCTGGTCGGCACCCTGCCGAAGGAGACCATCGAACAGCACCTCGTCGCCATTATGAAGACCAACTGACCGGGAGAGTGGCTTAAGGAAACCATCATGTCTGACGCAGGAGAACTCAACCGCAAACTCATCTATCACTGCCGCGTCTTCGATGTCTATGAGGGCGACGTGCGGCTCCCCGACGGTCGGATCTTCAAACAGAGCTGGATCGACCACCGGCCCTGCATCGCCGTTGTCCCCGTGAATCCGGAAGGCAGGCTTGTCCTCATCCGCCAGTACCGTCAGGCGACGGGCGGGATCATCGTGGAGATTCCCGCCGGGAACATGGACCGGGAAGGCGAAGCCGTCGAGGCGTGCGTCCAGCGGGAGCTGGCCGAGGAGGTCGGTTTCCAGGCGGGACGATTGATCAGGCTGTTCGAGGGGTATCTGGTTCCGGGATACTGCAACGAATACATGTATTTTTACCTTGCCCTCGATCTCCAACCGGCTTCGCTTCCGGCCGACGAGGACGAGTACATCCGGGTGATGACGGCCTCCTTCGCGGAGGCCCGCGAGATGATCCACGAGAAACAGATCATCGACGCCAAGACGGCGCTGGGAATCCAGATGGCCCGGGAATATCTGGAAGGGGAGAGACAACAGGGCGGCTGAAATCAAAAAAGGGTCAGCGGAGCGTCCGCTCCCGCTTTTCGAGTTCGATCTCGAGGGCCTTCAGCCGCTGGATGTCCTTTTTAAGCTGCTCGTTCTCCTGCGTGAGCGCCGCCGTCTCCGACTGGAGTTTTTCCGTCAGCTCCCGGACCGTCTTCTTCAGGCCGTCGTTCTCCTGCAGCGCCTTCGCCTTCTCGGCCTGCGCCTTATCGATCAGTTGCTGGTCCTGGAGTTTTTCCTCCCGGAACACATCCCGCTCGTCAATCAGGCGGATGAAGGCCTCCGCGGCCGAACGCCGCCGGCTCTGCGGATAACGCTGGATCAGGGAGACGAAGATCGAACGGGCCGTCGCCGGCTCCGGCCGGTCCGGACGGTTGAGAAGAGCAACCCCTTCCAGCAGCAGGTCGCGATCCTCGAACAGGCGCAGCGGTGCTGCCGGCGATTCCTCCGCCAGTTTTATGACAGACGTCGCGACATCCTTTTTCTCGATCGCCGTCGGTGCCGCGGCACACCCCGCCAGGAAGAGCGCCGCTGGAATCCAGAAGAAAATTCTCCATTTCATGTCTTGCGCACATCCTTTTCCGTCACACAGTTGCTGCCGGGAAGGGTCTTCGCATACTCCTTGAGCTGCGCCGCCGCCTCCGCCATCGCAAGCGGGTTTTGGAAACGGGCGCCGTCATCGGTGACGATCGCGATCGTCACGCTGATCAGCGGGAATTTCTGCCGGACCCCCTTCCGGTCCTTTCCGATGAAGAACCCCTGCTTTCGGTCCTCTTCCGTATAGAATTTCCGGATTCGCCCGTCGAAGCCGGCCACGATCCGGCGGCAGATCTCTTCCGCCCGCGGCGGTACGGAGATGATCACGAAATCGTCGCCGCCGATATGGCCGACGAAATCCTCCTTTGCCCCCGCCTCCTTCAGCTCGGCGATCAGAAGCAGGGCGACCTCCTTGATGACCTCGCTGCCCCAGGCGTAACCGTATTGATCGGCAAACGGCTTGAAATCGTCCAGGTCCACGTGGCAGAGAGAGACCGGTTTTTTCGCCTGAAGGCGCTTTCCGAGCTCCCGCTCAATCGCCAGGTTCCCGGGAAGCCCGGTAAGCGGGCTCGCGTCGAGGTTCCGCTCCTCCAGAATCTTGAGACGCCGGGCCATCACGCTGAAGGCGCGGGCCAGGCTTCCGATTTCATCGTCGCGGTTCAGGCGCACATCGTAGTCGAACTTTCCCTCCGCGATCACGGCGGTCGCCTTTTCGAGCCTCCGGAGCGGGCGGGAGATGTTGTAGGTCACCAGCAGGACGAGCAGAATCCCCACCACGAGGCTGACCAGGCTCAAGACGACGGTCAGGCGGGAAGCCCGGAGACTCTGAACCTTGATCCGGTTCATCCGCGCATCGATATCCCCCTCCGCCTTCTTCTGGACGGCGCGGACGAGCAGGGCCATCTCGTCGATCGCCTTTTTCCCCGGCCCTTCGGAAAGAACCTGGGCGTCTTCGGTCTGATTCCCCTGGACCAGACCGACCTCCTGGGAGAAGAGCGTTTCGTACTGGCCGTGGAGGAGGGCAAGCCGGGAAATCGTCGTTTCGATACCGGAAAACTGGCTCTTCTGCATCTGCGCGAAGATACGGCTGAATTCCCGGCTCCGCGACCAGTAGATCTCTTCAAGAGTGGGATCCCGAAGGATGAGGTAGCGCTTCTCGGCGCTCTCCCGGGCAATCAGGGTGTCCAGCAGGCTCTTGCTCTGATCGACGACGGCGAAATCCTCGTTGATGATCCGGTAGGCGAGCTCGTTGAGTTGCTGGAGGCTGAAGATGGCGTAGGCGCTGGCGAGCACGGTCAGGAAGACCATTGCGAGATAGATCAACAACAGCTTGCGGTAGATCGTCAGCTTCATCCCCATTCCCCTGATACGCCGGATGTCCATTGAGAAAGTCCAATTTTAGTAGCATATCCACATCGTTTCCGCAAAGGAGAATTCATTGAAATTTCATGAAAGGGGAACTGTGGCGGTAAATAAACTTCCCTTCTCATCATCGCCATACTGAGCTCTGTCTACGGCGGAATCGCCGCAATGGTCCTCCTCCCCTAAAGCGTGCCTCAGTAATAAACAGAAAGGGCTTCATGAAGACCATCCCGGTCGATCAGGCGTGCTCCGCGTAGAGGTTCATGCTCAGTATTCAGGACATCCGTGAAAAGTGTTCCGAACATAAGAATTTGCCTCTCTGAAAAATCTATTGTCATATCGAAATATTATATCGGTTTTCCGGAGTAATAACAACCATTTTCAACAACTTTCTTCAATTTTCAAAGAGCCGACTCAATGTTTATACGGCATACAAACCGCATTTTTCAGGACGGACTACTTACTCCTTACTCCTGACAACGTCACATTTTTTCTTGAGATTCGTCATGTATTGTAATATAATTATTAATAAACTACCATCGACCTGTCGGTGGCTTTGAAAAGCGGCAAGACTTCGGACAATGTCCTTCGCTTTGCCTGACCAGGATTGAAATGACTCTTTTCAAATCTTGTTCACCAACAATGTTGGTTCACTTAAGGTGTGGGGCCTTCGCCCCCACACCCCACCCCTGGTACGTCAGGGGATTAGCTAAAGATCCAAATGGGAGGAGTTTGCGGAAGATGGGTTAGTGTGGGGAGGCGACCCATTTTTCCGAATTGATAAGTGGTTACAAATATCAAAGTGAGTGATTATGACTTTTGACGAAGGTATCACCATTGAAAAATCAAATAATCTTTAAGGAAAAGGAGTTTCTTTGCATATGGACATGAAATCGAAATTGAACATGGACGTGGTCAACGCCCCGATGTCCGGCATAAGAAAAATCGCCGACTCGGTAGCACAGATGAAAGGCATAATCAGGTTTGATCTTGGCGAACCGGATTTTGACACACCGAAGCATATCAGGGAAGCCGCCATAAAAGCCATTCATGACGGATTCAGCCATTATACGGTCGCCCCAGGCATAGTGGAATTAAGAAAGGCGATAGCAGAAAAACTAAAAAATGACAATAGCATGGAATATGATCCTGAGACAGAGATCTGCGTTACAGCGGGAGGCGCGGGGGCCCTTTATTGCGGGCTGCAGTCGATCGTCAACCCGGGTGACGAGGTTATCATTCCCGACCCGGCCTGGCCGGTTTACCTCGGAATCCTTGCGATACTTGAAGCCAAACCGGTGTTTGTGACTATAAAAGAAAAAGATAAATTCAATATGCTCCCTTCGGAAGTAGAGAAAAAGATCACACCAAAGACGAAATGCATCGTTGTCAATTCCCCAAGCAACCCTACCGGCGGCGTTATGTCCGAGGAGAACCTCCGTGGTATATCGGAAATTGCCAAAAGACATGAAATATTTGTGTTTTCGGACGAAGCTTACGAGAAGCTCATCCTCGGTGGGACGAAGCATGTAAGCATCGGCTCACTCCCCGGCATGAGGGATCTGACCATCAACCAGTTCACTCTCTCAAAGACCTACGCGATGACCGGCTGGAGGTTAGGTTACTGCGCGGCGCAGAAGGATATCATGGCACCGATAAGGAAGGTAAGCCTCTATTCGATCACGCATGTGAGCTCGATAGTACAGAAAGCGGCTGTTGCGGCCATAACCGGACCGCAGGACTGCGTGAAAGAGATGGTGGAGGAATTTAAGGTCAGGGGCAAGATCCTTGCCGACGGCCTCAACGCAACGGGGAAGATCTCCTGCATTGTGCCGGAAGGCGCGTTCTATGTATTCGCGAACATCTCTCAACTTAATATGAAGTCAGAGGAGTTTGTGCTGAAGATGATAAAAGAAGCGGGGGTTTCCGCAATCAACGGTTCTTCCTTCGGCGCGAGCGGCGAGGGCTATGTGAGGTTTTGCTTTGCCAACTCACGGGAGAATATTAAAAAAGCAGTAGTTAAAATACAGGATTTTGTAAAAACACTGTAAATTGTAATGGGGGTCAAAATGGGAATCTCAGGGCTCCCGGAGATCGGAGAAAGAAACCGGGGGGGATGCCATGCCGCACATAATTGAATCCGATTAAAAAGCAGTATCTTTTCAACAACCCGGATATGAGTGAACGGGAGGGGATTCATGCCCCGACCCGGGGAATGTAGAAAATGCAAACCGGAATTTTGGAACCAAAACAAAGTGTAGAGAGAAGGAGGCTCCTTCGATGTTTAAGCTTCACGGAATTTATGCACCCAT
>PLLC01000096.1 GCA_003141195.1 Syntrophaceae bacterium | reverse complement strand
CATCTGCGCCATAGTTGAACGGCAATGAATGCCAGGGAATGGCGGCGCTGATCTCTTATAACTCAACTTTCGTACACGTTTAAGTGAGTCTGTCTATCTGTTCTTTAACAAAAAGCGAGTTTGTTTTGCCATGCAAATAGCCACTTTGCCCCGTAAATTGGCGGTAGATCCCTGAGAAACCGGTCNNGCCTGCTCCAGAAACATCAGCACGAGGGCCAGTGTTTCAGCGAAGGTTGCCTGCTGGAGTTCTTCGCAACAGGCGTAAACAGGGTCCCAAGGGTTCGGAGGTCTTTGTTGGTCCTCTTGGCGAGGGCCAACATGATGAGCATCCTAAACCCGCGATAATACCGATGGTCGGTATGGTCAAAGACCCGCGACAGCAGCTCGACATACTTGCTCCGATTACGGCGGTAAAGCGTATCCTCGGCGATCAGCACCTTCATATTGGCGGCGCCGGTCAACGGCTCAAGCTCCTGGCTGATCACCCGAGAACTCAACAGCAGAAGGAATCTTCGCCAATTGGTATGGACCGAATTGAGAAACCGATACACCGTGTCCTTGGCCATGCCGAAGCTTCCACCCGATTCGAGGCTGCGATACAGGTTCTTTCCGGTAAGGACCAAGGTGACCAGAACACGGAACACGGCGACCGGAGAAATGCCCTTCTCCTTGTCGATGTTGCTTCGCTTCAACANNTACAATCCGGCTCATAGCGTCACATCGTGTGTTGATGGGCTTTTGTTGGGAACAAAACCCATATATCACACCTTGTGACGCTATACTGCCAATAATTACAATATATTACACATTTTTCGCTCCTGCGAAAGTTGAGGTAACAGATGGGGCCGAATAGTTATCCCAAAATGGAAACAGGGGGGGTGACAAGGATGGCACCACAGCGACCGGAATTCCTCACCGGAAGGCCGAAGGTGAAGGTCGGCGTCGTACAGCTTGCCTCCGAACTGTACGGAAAGGAAAGGAACGAGCGGAAGATCCTCCGGTTGATCGAAGCGGCGGCGAAGGAACGCGCCGATCTCCTAGTGTTTCCCGAAGACTCCTCCCTGGGGTTCCCCTTCGAGGCCACGAAGTCGATCCTCGCGAAGTACCGCGGCTTGAGCGAGACGATCCCCGGGCCCTTTACCGATCGCCTTGGGAAGGCGGCCGCCAGATGCGGAATGCACATCGTGATCGGCCTGCCGGAAGCGGACGCCGGGAAGGCCGGGCACCTCTACAATTCCTCCGTGCTCTTCGGCCCGAACGGCAGGACGGCCGTGTACCGGAAGGTGCATCTGTACACGGCCCCCGCGACCGGGCTCGACGAGAAGGCCTATTTCGAACCGGGAAACGAGGCGATGGTCGTCGACACGGAGGCCGGGCGGCTCGGCATGATGATCTGCTACGACATCTGCCGCCCGGAATACCCCAGGATCCTGACCCTGGCAGGGGCGGAAATCCTGCTCCTGCCCGCCGCGTGGCCCACGGCCGGAGGACCGCGGTGGGAGGCGCTATTGCGGGCGCGTGCGATCGAAAACCAACTCTTCGTGATCGGCGCGCCGCAGGGAGGGAAGCAGTTCTACGGCAACGGGATGGTGATCGACTACCAGGGAAAGGTGCTTGCGCACACGACCCGGGACGATTCCGTGGAGCTCTGCACGATCGATCTGAACGGGATCCGGTCGTGGCGGGAGATGCTGCCGTACCTCAAGGATCGAAAGCCGGCGCTCTACCGGGAGTTTTCGGAGCGCCAGCTCCTGCGGGACCTGTAGACGGGGGGGAGAGAGGGGATGAAGATCGATTTCACGGGGCAGGTGATCGCGATCACGGGAGGGGCCGGAGCGGGAAGAGACGTTGAAACGGATCGTGTATACCCGCTACACACCGAAGACGATCGCCAATGCCGAGGAGTTGTTGATAAGAACTCCAATTTTCGGGACCAAAGTATATGGAAATTGGCATTGTGTGCCAGTGGCAACCGCGGCACATGATATTGTGGTGTGCATCTTCCACGGGCACGCTGGGCACGCTCCTGTTAGGGTCGCATCAATCGGGTGAAGTAAAGGCACCCATAAGGCTGATCTACCACGAAAAGAGAGATATTAAGGGGAGCGACATATAGTTTACATCCTTCAAAAGAGGCCGTTCGTTGACATGCTATTTCAAATTGCGAAACCGTGTAACCTATTTAATGACCTGAGTAATAATTTCCGGAAAAATCCCTTGACTTTTTTAGGNNATTAATGGAGGGGCTGAATAGTTACCAACGAACTTTCATCAGAGGAGGGAAAACGGCATGAAAAGAGTATTGGTTGCAATGGTTGTCCTGAGCATGTGCCTTGTCGATTTCACCGGCACGGCCTTGGTGGAGAATACGGGTGCGTTGGCGGGTACCCTGGGGACGGCGTTTGCCGCGTCGCCAGCGGGGAAGGTCGTCAAGATCGGCGGCCTTTGGCCCTTGACCGGATCCGTGGCGGACCTGGGGGGCGAGCATATGCGGGGCGCGACGTATGCCGTCGAGAGGATCAACGGCAAGGAGGGGCNNTCAAGGAGGGGGGGATCAAGTCCCTGGGGGGCGCGAAGATCGAACTCGTGCTCGGTGACAGCAAGAGTGACAAGACCGAGGGCGTGGCCGAGGCGGAGAAGCTGATCACGCGGGACGATGTCCTGGCCATTTCCGGCGCCTACCAGAGCGCGGTGACGCTGCCTTCGTGCACGATCGCGCAACGGAACCAGGTTCCGTACCTGGTGGACAGCGCGATCTCGAACGAGATCTCCCAGAGAGGCTTCGACTGGGTTTTCCGTCCCTGCACGCCCTCCATCGGCTGGGCATCGGGCCAGTTCGATTTCCTGAACTGGCTGAACAAGGGATACGTGAACAAGATGGGCGGACCCCTCAAGACCCTCGGTCTGCTCTACGAGAATACCGCATACGGGCAGTCCACCTCCGGGGACTGGAAAAAGTTCGCGAAGGAAAAGGGGTTCACGATCGTCATCGATCTGCCATATTCCACGGGATCCACCGATCTGACCTCGGAGATCAACCGTCTGAAAGGGGCCAAACCCGACGTGGTCCTCATGGTTTCCTATGCTTCCGACGCGATCCTCATCGCGAACACGATGGCGGAGATAAAGTACAGCCCGCGGGTGATCCTGACGAGCGGCGGCGGGCACTCCACCCGGGAGTTCCAGCAGGCGGTGGGCAAGAAGATCGAGGGTCTCTTCAACATGATCGGCACCTGGAACGCGGATGTGAAGACGCAGTTCAACGAGTTCTTCCCCGCGGAGTACGAGAAGCGGTGGAAGGAAAAACTGTCCAGCCACTCCGCGCAGGGCGGGTCGAACGTTTACATTCTTCGGGATGCGCTTGAGATCGCCGGCGCCTCGGCGGGCGGCTGGGACGCATGGAATCGTCTTTCCCTGCAGGCGAAGAGGGACGCCGTCCGCAAGGCCTTGGTGGGCTACAAGAGCACGAACAGCCCTCCCGTGTTCGGTTACGAGTCGACGATGGAGTTCAAGACGTGGGAGAACTGGACGAACCAGAACCCGAACTGGAGCCCCGGCATCGTCCAGTTCCAGGGCGGCTCCTACCGAAGCGTGTTTCCGGAGGGCGTGGCGGCGGCCAAGCCGGTGTTCAAATAGTCTTCCGGCGATGAACGGAAGGGCGGCGTTTCCGGCGGCGGGACGCGGAGGCGCCGCCCCTTTAAGGGGTACTATTTCCCGCGGGATGCGCGCAGGGAGTGGGGGTATGCTGGATGGGTGAGCTGGTCTCGGCGATCGTCTTCGGAATCCTGAACGGCGGGGTCTACGCTCTCCTCGCCGCGGGGTTGAGCCTCATTTTCGGCGTCATGAGCATCGTGAATTTCGCGCACGGCGAGCTGGTCATGCTCGGCATGTTCGGAAGCTTCTGGGCGTTCCGGCTCCTGGGGATCGATCCCTACGTTTCGCTGCTGCTGGTCGCCCCCGTCATGTTTTTCCTCGGCATGGCGATTCAGCTCGGCCTGATCAACCGGGTCTCCCTGGATGACCACAAGCAGCAGATCCTGATCACGCTGGGCTTGAGCATCGTTCTCATGAACCTGGCGACGCTGCTGTGGTCTCCGAACTACCGCGTCATCGCAGCCGGATACCGGGACGTGACGGCATCCCTGGCGGGCATCCAGGTCTCCGTCCCGAGGATTTTTGCCTTCGCTGGCTCCTTCGTGATGATAGGCTCCGTGTACGCCTTCCTAAAACACACCCGGCCCGGGGCGATGATCCGGGCCACCGCGCAGGACCGGGTCGCCGCGGGACTGATGGGAATCAACGTGAAGCTCATCTATGCGGTCGTCTTTGGGATCGGAACGATGTGCGCCGGCGTCGCGGGGTCGCTGATCTCCACGCACTACTACATCTATCCCCGCATCGGAAGCATGTTCATCATGCTGACCTTCGTGATCGTCGTCTTCGGGGGGATGGGAAGCATACGAGGGGCCCTGGTCGGGGGGCTGATTATCGGCGTGGTCGAGTCGGTTTCGGCCGTCTTCATCCCCCCTTCGCTCAAGGAAGCCACGTACTACTCCATCTTCCTTCTCACCCTCTGGATCCGTCCCAAGGGGATCTTCGGAGGGAACCTATGATCCCCTTCGTGCGAAAACATTCGAGCGTTCTGTCAATCTGCGGGGTCGGGCTGCTCTTCGCCCTTCTACCGTTAGTCGTCAAGGAAGGGTACCTTCTCAACATCCTCGTGATGATCGTCCTCTTCGCCTACCTGTCCCAGTGCTGGGACATCGTGGGGGGATTCGCGGGGCAGCTGTCGTTTGGACACGCCGCCTTCTTCGGGATCGGCCCATACGTGTCCATCCTGCTGAACATGCACTTCAAGGTCTGGCCGTGGGGGGGCATGGTGGCGGGCGGGCTCCTGGCGGTGGCCGTCGCCTGGCTCTTCGCCTATCCCACGTTCCGGTATGGGTTGCGGGGATCGTATTTCGCCCTGGGCACCCTCGCCCTTTCGGCGCTCCTGACGATCTCCGCGTCCAACGTCGACTTCCTGGGTGGGGCGCAGGGGCTCCTGGTCCCGTATTACGAGCAGTCCTTCCGGTACATGCAGTTCGGGCAGAAGACCTACTACTACTATCTGATTTTGGCGTTCATGGTCCTGCTGCTCTTTTTCGTGAACGGGATCCGGAAATCCCGTTTCGGCTACTACCTGAGCGCGATCCGGGAAGACGAGGACGCCGCGGAATCCCTGGGCGTGAAGACCCGCAAGGTCAAGATGGTGGCGATGCTGATCAGCGCATTCCTGACGGCGCTCGGGGGAACACTCTACGCCCAGTACATGAGCTTCATCGACCCGGAGATCCTCTCCGTTCCCTTTTCCATCGAAATCATCCTCCCGGCGATCATCGGCGGGGGGGCCACCCTATTCGGGCCGCTGTTGGGGGCCGTCGTCCTGATCAGCATCAAGGAAGGGATCCGCCTGTACGTGGGCCATGCCTATACGGGGTTGAGCATGGTGGTCTACGGCCTGATCCTGATCGGGGTGATCATCATGTCCCGGAAGGGGCTGGTTCCCCTGCTGTCCCGGGTCTTCTTCGCCAAATTCAAGGGAGAGAACGACTGATGGCGCTCATCGAGATCGAAGGGGTCTGCAAGTATTTTATGGGCAGGGTCGCCATCGACAACTGCACCTTCGGGATCGAGGCCGGGAAGATCTACGGGATCATCGGCCCGAACGGCGCGGGGAAGACGACCCTCCTCAACTGCATCACGGGGTTCCTGAACCCGGACCAGGGGAGCATCCGGTTCAAGGGGAAAAACATCGAAGGGCTACTCCCGCACCAGACCTGCGGCCTCGGCATCGCCCGCACGTTCCAGAAGGGCAGGCCGCTGCCCGGGATGACGGTGCTCGAGAACGTGATGGTCGGTGCGTTCCGGAACTCCCGCCACGCCCGCGACGCCAGGGAGAAGGCGAAAGGGATCCTGCGCTTCACGTCCCTTTACGACGTCCGGCATACCCTTGCGGTCAACCTGAACACGGGCGGAAGGAAAAAGATGGAGCTTGCCCGGTGCCTTGCGACCGACCCGGAAGTGCTCCTCCTCGACGAGATGGTCGCCGGCATCAACCTCAAGGACATGGAAGAGATCGTCAAGCTGCTCAAGGCGATCAACTCCCAGGGGATCACGCTCGTCGCCGTTGAGCACGTGATGGATTTCATCATGTCCGTGTCCGACGTGGTCATCGTACTGAACAAGGGCGAGCTGATCTGCAAGGGGGCGCCGAGGGAGGTCATCGAAGACCCGAACGTGATCGAAGCCTACCTGGGGAAACCGTATGTTAAGAATCAGTAACCTGAATACCGGGTACGAAGGGGTCCAGGTCCTGTGGGACGTCTCCCTCCGCGTGAGCCAGGGCGAGGTCGTGACGGTGCTGGGGCCAAACGGCGCCGGTAAGACCACTTTGCTGAACACGATCGCCGGCATCCTGCGGTCGACGTCCGGTAGCTGTCTCTTCCGCGGCGAGGAGATGTGCGGGTGCCCGAGCCACAAGATCGTCTCGAAAAAGATTTCGATGGTCCCGGAAGGGGGGAGGGTGTTCCCCCTGCTCACTGTGAGTGAGAACCTCGCGTTGGGGGCGCTCCGGGCGGGAAAAGGACTGAGCCAGGAGGAGTCCCTCGAGCAGGTCTTTGGGCTGTTTCCCGTCCTGAAGGAGCGAAGGAAACAGCTCGGCGGCACGCTCAGCGGCGGCGAGCAGCAGATGCTCGCCATCGGAAGGGCGTTGATGTCGCGCCCGGAGCTGATCCTGCTCGACGAGCCGTCTTCGGGGCTTTCCCCCGCCCTTGTGGTGACCGTCTTCGAGATCCTGGAAGAGATCAACCGGCGGGGGACCACCGTGCTTCTTGTGGAGCAGAACATCGCCTATTCGTTGATGCTTGCCAACCGGGCCTACGTCTTGGTCAACGGACGGATCACGCTGGAGAACGAGGCGAAGGTCCTGCGAGACAATCCGGAGATCAAGAGGTATTATCTCGGCCTTTGACGTCGGGCCGAACCGGGGTCCCGCTTCCCGGGGGCAGCGCCCCCAAATGTTCCCAAAACGGAAACGGGGGGGGTAACTATTCAGCCTGTCGGATCATGCCAAACCAGTGGTGCCATTTCACACCGGCACCTCGAAATACGTGAAGGAAATCTGGGCAGTAAAGTAGGTTGTTCTTGGTTTTGTTATCATGACAATCTCCGACGGGAGACGGGCTGGCGCGGGAATCAGCCTGCTCGTCTCCTTTCTTTTTTGATGTGACAGTAAATAGCAACCGCCGACCTCTCAAGATCAAGAGAGTCCTGCTCATGGCTGTTGGAAAAATTATTCATGTCCTCTTCCTCGCCGCCTCTCTTTTTTTTCTGCCAAGCGGTGCAGGCGGAGAAAATGGTTCTTGAAGAAGCCGGAAAGAATACGGCGCTCCACATATGGAACATCAACGAGGGAGATGAACTTGTTACACCCATTCCCTCTATGGAGTCCCGCAGCGGGAGGAATACCGCATGATCATGCCTCATAACGGAATACTAGTAGCGAACGGAGGCTTTTCCGCCCACTGGTCGGGTCTCCTTTACGACGCTCCGTCTGCAGAAAGAGTGTTCGTGGCAAACCGGGGAAACGCCTCCATAGGGTACGGTCTTTCCGGCGGCATCGGCGCCCAGCTATGCCGCCGGAAAGAATCCCGTGGTGGGCTCTCATGGGATACGGAGGCTTCAACGTTGCCTTGGGTGATCTTGAAACGGCAATCCGCGAGCCGATTCCCCTGACGATCATCATCCTCAACGATGCCTCTTTCGGTTATGTGAAAAGCCTTCAGCACGCCATTTTCCAGGGCAGATAACAATCGTCGGACATTCGAGAGATGAATTACGCAGCGATCGCCACGGCCATGGGATGTCAGGGGATACGGGTGGAAGATCCCGCGCGGCTGGGTGGCGCCATCGCCGAGGGCATCTCGGAGCGATCCTGCCCACTGTTATAGATGTAATCGTTACTCGGGACCCGGAGAGGATGTTGCCGGCGGTTGATGCCCGCACCCAGACTCAAAGGACAAAGGGAGACCGGCCGATGTGAGAGCGCCGGTCCAGAAGGTTGCCGCCGGGCAAGTAATGATGCGGCAGATTGAATAGGATTGCAGGTGAAGAACTATGAAAGAAGGACGTTTGAAGGGCCGGGTCGCCCTTGTAACGGGAAGCGCTCGGGGCATCGGCAAAGCGGTGGTTCTGAAGATGATAGAAGAAGGCGCTTCTGTCATCGCGACAGACATACTTGATCGGGAACTTAGCCAAGCCGTCGCCGAGTTCGAATCGGCCGGTGGTGACGTTCTCGGTCATGCGGCCGATGTGAGCAAAGCCGAGGAGGTGTCTCGCCTGGTTGATCGTGCGGCAAAGCGGTTTGGCGCGATCGACATCTTGGTGAACAATGCCGGGATCGTCCGTCCGGCTTCCCTTGAAGCCGTATCGGAGGAAGACTGGGAAAAAGTCTTCTCGGTTAACGTGAAAGGCGCTTTTTATTGCGCTCGCGCGATAGCGCCTTTCATGAAAGAGAAGCGGTATGGAAAAATCGTGAATCTCGGTTCCAGAGCTAGCCTCGGCAAACTTGACCGTACGGCCTATTCGGCTTCGAAAGCCGGCTTGCTCGGGATGACGAGAACCTGGGCGCTTGAACTCGCACCCTTTAACATAACCGTCAACTACGTGGGGCCCGGACCTATCGAAACGGAACTTTTCAGCAAGGCTAATCCAGCGGAGAGCAAACAGACAAAGGCCATTATTGAAGGCATTCCCCTGAGGCGAATGGGAAAACCCGAAGAAGTCGCTCATCTCGTTTCATTTCTTTCCTCTGATGAAGCCTCGTTCATAACGGGCCAGTCTATTTTCATCTGCGGAGGCCTAACCGTGGGTCTGGCTCATTTCTAATAACGGAGAAGGGCGGTTCCGCCGTGAGATGAGAAAAAGGTACGGGAGGCATCGACTATGGCGATGCGTTCATTTTTGTTTTTCTTTATAAGGAGCGTTTTTTAGTCCCGGGCGGTTCTCCTAACTCATACAGGCAAACAAGGAAATGCAAGAAGGAAGGTATACATGCAACCATCTATCTGGAAGTGTCTTGAAGGGGCCTCCTTAATCTGCGGAAAAAGGGCGATGATAACCGGCGCAGCCGCAGGCATCGGCAAGGCCTGTTCGCACCTTTTTGCCGCGCAAGGCGCCGATCTGATCCTAGTGGACTGCCGTGAGCAAGAGTTGAAAGCCTTGGCATCCGATATAGCCGCTGCTACGGGAAGAGAAGTTCTCGCTATTGGGACTGATTTAACCAGAGAAGACGATATCGATCGTCTCTTCAAAAAAATTTCCGAAACAAACAGCCCATTCCAGATCCTCGTCAACAATGCCGGAGGAGGTCTGCCCACCGATATTTTCGAGATTACAGCCGACGAGTGGAACAGAGTCATTAGTTTGAATCTCACCTCGGTTTTCCTTCTCTCCCAAAAGGCGGCCCGGCACTTCAGGGAACAGGCTGGAGGAGCCATTGTTAACCTTTCCTCCATAGCGGGCCGTTCCACCAGCCCCACCGCCGGTTGTCATTACACCTCCGCCAAGGCTGGCGTTCTCGGACTTACCAGGCATATGGCACGGCAACTGGCAGCTTTCAATATCAGGGTAAATGCCGTTTGCCCCGGCGTGGTCAACTCCGAACGGCTCGTCAGGCGAATGGAAGAACGGGGAACGCGAAAGTCCGTTGACAGTTCCATTCCCCTGGGAAGAATCGGCGACGTCGACGAGGTGGCAGGCTGCTGCCTTTTCCTCGCCTCCGATCTGTCGGGCTACGTAACCGGCGCCTCCCTTGATGTGAATGGCGGGGCGTTGATGCTGTGAGGCGACTTCATGGAAGAAAAAGTGACTCATATAGGCATAGCCGTCCACGATGCACGCCAGGCGGCCCTCAATCTTGCCAAACTCCTCGGCATCGAAAACATTCCTCTCACGGAATACCGAACAAAGGCCCTTCATTACCGGATCGGCCTTCTCCATCTGGGAGGACTGGAACTGGAGTTGATCGAACCGCTCGCGCAGGCCGGCATGGCCGAGGAACATCTTAGGGTTTTCGGTCCCGGCGTATACCACATTGCGCTTGCCGTGCCCGATCTGGCGGAGGCTCTCGACCGCTTCAGAAAACGTGGCTTTGAACACCAGGAAATCAAGCAGGGAGTCCACGGTGACAGGGTGTGTTTTCTGAAAGATCCGGTGCTTCCCGGTATTTATCTGGAGCTTGTGGAGACTCCGAAAGGCTGACGGTCATCGTTCAAAGCAGCATATTCATGTATTGGATTTCGCAGGAGAACAGCACATGACGATGCGTTCATTTTTAGAGGATAGAGTGGAGAGGAAACTGACGAAGCCCTTGTTGCATTACGAGGGGGAGGCGGTTTCCTACGAAGAATTTGACCGGCGGGTAAATCGGGCGGCTCGCGGTTTCTGGGAGTTGGGCGTGCGGAAGGGAGACAAGGTGTCCCTCATGTTGCCGAACGTGCCGGAGTTTTTGTATGCGTGGTTTGGATTGGCGAAGATCGGGGTTGTTATGGTTCCGGTGAATACGGGATTCAAGCCGTCCGAGGCCTCGTATGTGGTAGGACATTCCGATTCGGTGGGGATGGTGGTGAGCGGCGAGCATCTGCCGGCGGCTCAGAGCATTCGGGAGGAGTGCCCGGCCGTGCGGTGGGTGGTTTGCACGGACGGCGGCGACGGAGCGATAGACTACGGCCGGCTGTGCCAGGGGATGCCCGAGGGAGCGCCGGCGGTGGACGTGGCTGAGGACGACCTGGTCCAAATCATTTACACCTCGGGAACGACGGGTTTTCCGAAGGGCGTAATGCACGTGCACCGCGACATGACGATGACGGGGGAGGCCTTTACGCTCTGCGCCGGGCTGGGTTCCGACGACCGGGTGATGGTCATATTGCCATTGTTTCACGCGAACGCCCAGTACTACAGCACCATGGGCGCCCTGGCGGCCGAGGCCTCGCTGGTCTTGATCCGCCGGTTCAGCGCAGGCGCTTTCTGGGGACAGGCCGTGCGATACGGCGTTACGGAATTCAATTTTGTCGGCACCGTGGGTCGCATTCTCTGCCACCGTCCCCTCGAGGAATTTCGGAGCGACCACCGGATCAGGACGGCCTACGGGGCGCTGGTGACGCCCGATGTATACGAACATTTTACGGAGCGTTTCGGGATTGTCAACGTGATCGACGGCTACGGTTTGACGGAGGTTCCCCGGGTTTCCCAGAACCCCCTCGGCGGGACGATCAAAATGCGGAGCATGGGGCTGCCGGCCCGGCATCCCGACCCCTCGGCGAAGTTCGCCGAGGTGAAGATCGTCGATGAAGATGGCCGGGAGTTTCCTCCGGGGGAGAAGGGTGAACTGATCATCCGAAGCCCCGTCATGATGAAGGGCTATTACAAGGATGAGGCCAAGACCAAGGAAGCTATTCGCGATGGCTGGTTCTACAGCGGCGATTACGCCTACAGAGATAAGGACGGCTACCTCTTTTTTGTAGACAGAAAGAAGGATATCATACGACGCAAGGGCGAAAACATCTCGGCCATGGAAATTGAATCGGTGATCAATGGTAGCGACCAAGTTTTTGAAGCGACGGTCATCGCCGTTCCTTCGGAACTGGGTGAAGACGAAATCCTGGCCTGCGTGGTCCTGAAGGCAGACGCGAAGATGACGCCTGAGGAGGTGGTTGATCAGTGCCGAGAGAGGCTCGCTTCCTTTAAGGTTCCCCGGTATGTTCTGTTTCGTGAATCCCTGCCGAAAACCTCGACAAAGCGTACGGCCAAATTTTTGCTGAAGGCCGAAAAAAACCTGATCGCCCGATCCCACGACATGGCCAACTATAAGCAAAAGCTGGGAATTTGAGGCGCAGAGAGGTCGCTATGGACAACATAAGAAACGCGCGGCCCTTGGAAGAGGGACTGTGGACAGTTGCCGACGGCGGTCTTTCGCTCCTGGGTCATCGCTGCGCATCCTGCGGCGAAGTCTTTTTTCCGCGCAGAAAATGCAGTCATTGTGCACACTGCTTCCGCCGGACGCTTGAGGAAATATATCTGGGACCGAAGGGGAAAATTGCCAGTTTCAGCGTCGTCATGATTGCCCCGGCAGGAGACTTTTACCGCGGTCCCGTTCCTTACGCCTACGGCTGCGTTGATCTTCCCGAGGGAATCAGAATAAAGGGCCTCCTGGCAAGGGATTATCTTGATATCCTTGCGGTCGCAATGGAGGTGAGGTTGTCTACAGAGGTGCTGTATGTATCCGATGAGGAAATCCCCGTGGAAGCCTTCGTCTTCAAGCCTCTAAAAGAAAACCGAAAGGACGAGCAATGAAACCGCTGAGCCGCATGCGCGATGTTTTTGTAACAGGGATCGGTTTGACGACCTGGGGTTACTACGAAAAGGTCTTCCAGTACGATATCGGAAGCGAAGCAATAATGGCCGCCCTGAAGGATGCCGCAATGGAGTGGCGCGAGATCCAGGCGGTTTTCTGCGGTAGCGTCTACCAGGGAACGGCATCGGGCCATCAGGTAATCAAGGAAGTGGGCTTCACGGGAATACCCATAGTGAATGTGGAAAACGCCTGCTCCAGTTCAGGATCGGCCTTCCGCCTGGCATACCAGTCGATAGCTGCCGAGATCTATGACAAGGTTCTCGTCCTGGGAGTGGAAGTCATGCCCCGGGGTCCCATTCCCAGCACTGCCTTTCGTCCCTGGGAACTGGCTTCCGGGTTTAATGTTCAACCGGCCAATTACGCCAATCTTACTGTCCGTTATATGAAATCATCGGGAGCCACGCTGGAGGATTTGGCCCTGGTGACGGTAAAAAACCGGAAAAACGGCGCCCTCAACCCCAAGGCCCGCTTTCAAAAACCGATAACACTCGAAGAGGTCATGCAATCGAGAATCATTGCCACGCCTCTTCGACTCCTTCACTGCTGCCCCCTGGCCGACGGCGCCGCCGCCCTGATCCTCTGCGGCCGCCGCAACGTTAAATACCGGCGGCGAGCGATGCAGGTGGCGGCATCAACCCTAACGTCCGCCTGCTACGGCGAAGGGTATCTCGACTTGGTGGACAGCCTTAAATATCCTCCCGACGAAGGTTTCGTATCTCTCTCGGCTCGCCAAGCTTATGAGGAAGCAGGCTGCGGTCCCTCCGATATAGATATTGTTCAGGCCTATGACACCGTGTCGCCGAGCGAGCTCTGGGACCTTGAAGAGCTCGGTTTCTGCGCTCATGGCGAAGCCCCCCCGCTCCTCCGCAAGGGTCACTTTGATCTCCGTGGAAGGCTTCCCGTCAACACCGACGGCGGCCTCATGTCCCGGGGCCATCCCCTCGGCGCCACAAGCGGAGGGCAGCTTTGCGAAATCATAACGCAGCTCTGGGGTGAAGCCGGGGCTCGTCAAGTAGAGGGTGCCAAGATCGGCCTGGCCCACAGCATGGGTGCGGGACCTAATAGTTCCGTGACGATACTGAAGAAATAATCCTCAAAGAAAGGAAGTATAATGGATAAAAATATAAAAAAAGCCGCGCGTCTTGGCGAGCCGCTTAGCCGTCTGTTCTTGTTTCTCCTTCAAGACATTCCTCCTCCTCAACCCTCGTTTCCTCGGTTGTAAGAAATTGTTTAAATAGCGACTCACGCCCCGCGGGGCGGTTTATCAGGGAGTAACTTGTTGTTTGTTTGATAATCGGCTACAGTCACAGCGGCAGCCGGGAGGAGGAGGCCGCATCGCCACTGGTGCTTTATGCCCGGTAAATAGCGTGGTCCGGGAGCTGGCGAATTTATCATTGGTGAAACATTTGCTATCCCGTTCAGAAGAGAGCCGTATTCGACAGCTTCTCTTTCCGGCCCTGCCGATTACATCTTTCGGAGGTCGGGGTGATGAAGCAGAAAAAGTCGTTGAAGAAGGTGGGCATGACGCTTCCCAAGCATCTACAGCACATCAACGTTCATGCAGCGGGCATCGACATCGGGTCAAGGAGCCACTTCGTGGCGGTTCCTGAGGGGGCTGATGAGAAGCCGGTGCGCGAGTTTTCCGGTTTTACCGGCGACCTGGAGCGGATGGTCGAGTGGTTGATTTCCTGTGGCGTCACAACGGTCGCGATGGAGTCGACCGGCATTTACTGGATTCCGGTCTTTGAAATCCTTGAGAGCCGCGGGCTTGAGGTCAAGCTGGTTAATGCTCGTCACGTCAAGAATGTTCCCGGCAGAAAGAGCGATGTCCTGGACTGCCAGTGGCTGCAGCAGTTGCATACCTACGGACTGCTTCGCGGTGCTTTTCTGCCGGTTGAACAGGTTTGTACGCTTCGCGCCTATGTGCGTCAGAGGGCCATGCTGGTGCGGAGCGCCGCTTCCTACATTCAGCGTATGCAGAAGGCGCTTGCCCAAATGAACCTGCAACTCCACAATGTGGTTACGGACATTACTGGTATGACCGGCATGCGAATCATCAAGGCTATTCTTGGTGGCGAACGGACCCCCGATGTTCTGGCGGCCATGCGTGACCGACGATGCAAGAACAGTGCAACCACCATTGCCCGTTCCCTGCAGGGCAGCTATCGTCCGGAGCATCTGTTCAGCCTGCGGCAGGCGGTCGAACTCTACGAGTTTCATCAGGAGAAGATCGCCGACTGTGACCGGCAGATCCTGGAGCAGTTGAAAAGCTTCGATGCCCAGAACGCTCCGAATGACGCACCGCCCAGCAGCGTGGATGAAGCGCTACAGCGTATGTCGGGGGTTGACCTGACCAGTATTAACGGCATCGACACCAACACGGCCCTCAAGATTCTTGCCGAGATCGGCACGGATATGACCCGTTGGAAGACGGCCAAACACTTTGCCTCTTGGCTCGGTCTGTCTCCCGGCACCAAGGTCAGTGGCGGCAAGGTATTGAGCAGCGCCACCAAACCGGTTGCCAACAAGGCCGCTTCAGCCTTTCGCATGGCGGCCTTCACGCTTTTCAATTCCAATAGCGCCCTGGGGGCTTATCTTCGACGGCAAAGGGCCCGACTGGGGGCGCCCAAAGCCATCACCGCCACCGCTCACAAGCTGGCCCGTCTGGTCTATGCCATGATCAAACAAGGGACCGCCTATGTCGATGCCGGTCAGGAATATTACGAAAAACGCTATCGATCGCGGGTCATACAAAATATGAAACGAAAAGCCCAGGAACTGGGGTTTGAGTTGGTCGCAATACAAGGGGCAACAATCCCAGCATGAAACTAACAATTAAAGATACTTGGAGTTAAGTTACTCAGAAGCTACATCTCACTCCCCAACCATAGATCTTCGGTTTTCCGTTCCTCCACCCATCTTTTCCCCATCTCTATGCCTTCCAACTCGCCGATGGTTACAGCCGCCTTGACATGAGTGATCGCTCCCTTTTCGAGGTGGCCTCCATAGGTGGCAATAGCTTCGCCAATCACCGTAGAAGCGGCAAAATGGGCGTGGACATGAGGTTGCCCGTTCAGCAAGGGAACGATGTAACCGGTTAATGAAACCAACTCCAAAGGCTTCTCAACCTCGAAGTAAATCCGATCTTTCGGGGTGATTGGATATTCTTCGGGGAAAACCTTTAAGTTTCTAAAAATCGCCTTACTCAAGGCTCCAATGCCCATGAGAATCAGGCCTTTCTGAATGTTCTCTCTTTTCACCACTTCATAGATGGCATCCAGCAAATCAACGCCGATGGGAATTCGCGCCATGATGATTCGTTTGAAACTTCCGATACTCGTACCTTCCAGCAAGGGACTCTGCTCCATTGATCTCTCCTTAGCAAGTATTACGGGGGTAAGCCCGTGGGTATCTACAAATACGAGCTTTCTCTTCCCGAAAAGAGAGTATAATGGGTATCTTCGTTTGTCAAGAAGTTGCTCGACGTAAATAATTTGGTAGCCGTCCCCAAAAAACAACGCTGAAAAACGGGGAAACTAAGTCCGTGCAAAATTAGGTGGTGGATTACGGTTTTATTTTTTCGCTTGCATTCGAAGGGGGGGGATATACTAATCGCCAGTCAATTGTGGATCCATGGTGGGGCTACCTGAGTAGTTACGAGTAATACACAAACTGAAGGACATGATTTTTGGTTGGTCAGTCATTACGTTCACTCGTTTTCCCCAGGTCAGCGTGAGGCATCAAAAGAATATCTCCAATATTTGACTGACAACAAGATCGACCTTCGGAAACTGTCAATTCGATCGTATCATGTGATTACAGGTAAGATATTTAAAAGTCGTTACTTGCGTGTAGAATATTATTACAACCCCGAAACGGAAGGATTTGATACAAAAGGAGAAGAGAACTGGGGAACTTCAAATTGGCATGTAGCAAGAATAGCATCTGATCCTAAGAAAGTCGCTTATGTTGAAAAAATCAAGAAGCAGGGAGAAGTATTTCACGATAAGATTAGGAAGTGGTTTGAAAATTGATCACCGGCATTTCGTATTCAGCATGCCGAAAATCCTCCGCCGTTACTTTCTCTACGATCGGAAGCTTCTTGCCGATCTCAGCCGCTACGCCTGGGAATTCCTGAAGGTCTTTCTCCACGAGGCGGTCCCACAGAGCGAGAGCATTATCAAGAATATAAATGGTAATCGTTAATTCTTACTGGGGCGGCTGCATGTAGGTAGGTGAAAGAGAGAGAAGTAGGCATCAACCGGATGAATCTGTTTTTTCATGTCTCGGTCTTTCCGAATCATGGTCGCTCTCCGTAAGTGCGCTTACCATCGTTCCCCGCTGAAATCGGCGCGAAACGGGAATATCATCGATGAACGTTTCATTTCGTCAAGAAGGGGGTTCTTAAGGATGGGGAAAAGGGCGCCGCCTCTACTTTCCCGTGGATCGGATATCCGCGTAACACTTCAGACCGCATAGTGATTCTTCGATCTTGACCGCGACAGAATCACAAGGTCGTCAAGGCCTCGCGGCAGCGGCAGGCGAGGGCGTGCAGGCGCGGGAGGCTTTCCGCCTCCGCGGTCACCGCAACGAGGTTGTCGAGCGCTCGGGGGATGTAGGCGAGGAAGTGGGGTTTCGCCCGCTTCAGGCCGAGAAACCCGTAGGCCCCGAGGGCCTGCATCAACCGCTGGGCGGAGGCGAGCAGGAAAAGTTCCCGAAACGCTTTCCATGTGTATGGGAAACCGGAAATCCCCTGATAATAGAGAAGGAGGCCCTCCCGCTCCCCCTCCGGAAATGCCACGTAGGGATCGCAGAGGAGCGATCCGAGGTCGTAGAAGGGGCTCCCGGGACGCATCCCCTGGAAATCGATGAGGATCGGTTCCCCATCATGGATCATCACGTTCTGCGACTGGAGGTCGCGGTGGACAAGAACGGACGGCGTCGAAAGCAGCCGCCCGGCCAGGGCAGAAAGCTCCGTCTCCAAGGCATCGTTTCCCGCGTCGCCGATGTCGATCCGGCAGACGTTCCGGACGCAGTGCTCCCGGAAGTAGTCCCGCTCCCACCGGTAGAGGTTCGCATCGAAGCCGGGCATCAGACGGAGCCCAGCAGGAAGGCGATCCGGCGGAAATGCATGCATTTTCGCGGCGAGCGCGAGGGTCTTCTCGTAGAGGCCGCGGCGGGTCGGCCACGGGGCGTCGCGGAGTGCGTAGAGGTCCCGGTCCCCCAGGTCCTCCATCAGGATCAGCCTCCGCTCCGGATCATGGCCGTAAATCGCGGGAACGGTCACGCCGATTCCCCGTAGAAAGGAGGCGACGGCCGCATAGAGATCGTTTTCCTCGTACATCCGGCCGTAACGCATCAGGATTACGGGCCTCCCGCCGGCCGCCGAAACGCGGAAGTAGTTCCGGTCCGAACCGCCATTCCCGACTGGGGCCAGCTCCACCCGTGTCCCGGCGGCGAGGCAGAGCGTTCGGTGGATGAAGGCGGATTCCTCCGGTGCCGCCTCTTCCCATTCGCCGTTCGGAACGGTCGTTGCGCCCCCGGCATCTTCCGGCGCAACCGTTCTCGGACAGGCGGAGGAATCCGCCGTCTCCAACGGCGATCCGGAGATCGGGGGGAAGAAAGAGGTTTCGGATCCCGCCGCTCGGGAAAGGAAATCGGGGGAGACGTACTTCCCGGACGCCCCGGCGGCGCCTTCGTAGCGGAGCATCGGCCCTTCGGCCTTGATCCGCTCATACGCCGGGATGCCGCCCACGTCCTCCCAGGTTCCCTCGTCGATCACGACGGAGGCGACCGAGCCGGGCGCTTCCCGGATCATCTCTACGAAGACGGGAATGACCGATTCGATCTTCCCCGGCGTAAGACGCCGGAGGAACCGTTTCTCCACCATGTAGATCCCCGTGAAGAGGCAGCGCCGGACGCCGGAGTTCCCGAGGAGGTCGCGAAAATCGCAGATCTCGCCTTTCGCATCGAGGCAAACGTTCCGGAGCGGACCGTCGCTTCGGAGGGCGAGGGTGACCTCCCGGCCGCCTGCCGCATGGGCCGCAAGGAGCCGCTCCAGCGGAAGGTCGCTGAGGATGTCGCCATTGTAAACAAGGATCCTCCCGTCGTCTTCCGCGAGAAGATCCTCAATGTTCTTGATTCCCCCGGCCGTGTCGAGGAGAACCGGTTCGTGGCGGAAGAGGATCGGGACCCCGCGCCGGCGCCGTTCCGGAAAGGCCCCGTCGTAGGCCCCTGCGCAGTGGTGGGTATTCACAATAAACCGCTCGACGCCGATCGAAAGGCAGTGGTCCATCGCAAAGGTGATGAGCGGGCGGCCGCCGACCGCGAGGAGCGGCTTGGGGCAGTTCTCCGTCAGGGGGCGGAGGCGCGTCCCCAGCCCCGCCCCGAGAATGAAGGCCGTCCGGATCTTTGAATCGTTCATCGCTGGATTCCAATGGGGTCCAATTACTGCTCCTTCTTTCCGAACGCGGGATCGATCTTGATCAGCGCCGCCACGATGAAACCGGGGATCGTCGAGACGAGAATCCATAGGAAGAAACCGGAATAGCCCAACTGTTCCTGGATCCAGCCGCTCGACATCGCCGGGATCATCATCCCGAGGGCCATGATCCCCGTCGCGATTGCATAACGGACCGTTTTGTACTCTCCCTCGCAGACCATGATCATCACAAGCGAATAGGCCGTGAAGCCGAAGCCGTAGCCGAACTGCTCTACCGCGATGGCGGCGTTGATCACCCAGAGACTCTCCGGCATCGCCCGGGAGAGATAGATGAAGATCGCGTCCGGCAGGTGCATCGCGAAGACCATGATCCAGAGCCAGTACTTGAGCCCCTTCCGGGAGATGACCCAGCCGCCGAGAAGCCCCCCGAGCATCAGCGCGATCGCCCCGACCGTCCCGTAAACGATCCCCACCTCCGCAGTCGATAACCCCAATCCCCCCTTCGTCCGCGGGTCGAGCAGAAACGGGGCGACCATCTTGACGAGCTGCGCCTCGGCGAAGCGGTAGAGGAGGAAGAAGGCGATCATCGCGACGATGTCCTTCCTCCGGAAGAAAATGACGAACCCCCTGAGGAATGCCGCGGAGGCGCTCCGCGACGGGTCGCGCGTTACCGGCCGGTCCGTCGCCGGACAGGGCAGAATGAACAGGTGGTAGAGAAAGAGCGCCATCATGATCGCGGCGAGCAGGAAAAAGGTCACCGACCAGGCGGAGGCCACGCTGAAGCCGCTCGTCTCCAGGGTCCCGGCCAGGACGACGAGTATCCCCTTGGCGGCGATCATCGCGATCCGGTAGAAGATCGTCCGCACGCCGACGAAGGCCGCCTGCTGGTACTCCTGGAGACCCAACATGTAGAAGCCGTCGGCGGCGATGTCGTGGGTCGCCGAGCTGAAGGCCATGATCCAGAAGAAGGCGAGCGTATAGCGAAAAAAGCCCGGCACCGGAATCGTCAGCGCCACGCAGGCAAACGACGCCCCGAGGACAAGCTGCATCGCGACGATCCAGAACCGCTTCGTCCGGAACATTTCAACGAATGGACTCCAGAGCGGTTTGATTACCCAAGGGAGATAGAGCCAGGAGGTATAGAGGGCGATGTCGGTGTTGGAGATCCCGAGCCGCTTGTAGAGGATCACCGAGACGGTCATCGCCATCACGTAGGGGGCGCCCTCCGCCAAATAAAGGGTCGGGACCCAGAGCCAGGGGTTCCGGACGGCCGGTTTTGCGAGTTTCATTCGGTCCGCAGATCCTTCCTTGCTACTCCGGTGATCAAACCTATAAAATGTCATGCCGGACCCCGTATCAGGTACGGGGCAGGCCCGATCCGGCATCCAGCCCTGTTCTGGATTTCCGCGCCTGTCCCGGACCCAGATCCGGGATTCGCGGAAATGACCACTTTTCCGTCAATACCGCTTCACCAGCGCCGCACCGCGAAAATAGTGGCGGAGGATCTCCTCCGCCTTGAACCCCTTTTCCGCCATGACGGCGGCGCCGATCTGGCAGAGGCCGACGCCGTGCCCCCAGCCCGCGCCATGGAGAGTAAAGCGGGACGGAACGCCGGAGGACTCCCGCGTCACAGAGATGATGAAGGCGCTGCTCATGAGGTGGCTCGGCGAGAGCCAGCGTCGGATCTCCAGTTCCTTCCCCACGACGACCCTGGCCTTTGTCCCCTCAACCCGGAGACGGCGGATCCGGCCGGAGGGTCCGCGTTCGAGCGGCGCGAGGTTCTGGAGGACGCCGAAGTCGAGCCCCGACTTTGCGCGCAGAATCCCCTCTAATTCCTCCCTCGCATAGCTCACCTGCCAGCGGAAGAAATCGGCCGTTTCCCGGTCGAAGGCGGGAAGGATTTTTTTCAGGAGATCCGGATGCTTCGTGTGACAGTAGACATCGGGACAGGAGAGGATCCACCGCTCCGCATCCGCCTCCGTCCGGACCGGGGCGATGGGCGCAGCGGCATCGGAGCCGTGGGAGAGGTAGGACACCACCTTCTCCTCCCAGCAGGTGGCATAATCCTCGGTCATCCCGCCGCACGCCTTGTGGTAGCGGGCGTCGCAGATCTCACCGTCCCGGATCAGAAAGACGCCCCGCGTCACCCGGACGGCCTCCTCCACCCTGCCCGCCGCGAGCCGGGTCACCCCCTGATACCGCTGGCAATGGTCGTCGGCGCAGACGTCGAAAAGGTCATGATCCTCGCGGTCATACCAGCGGACAATCTCCCCCTCGCGCCTGATCACGTGCTCCGATTTGCGGCCTTCTTTCGCCTTTTGCGCTCCGCGCCGGAGCATGGCAACGAGCCAGCTCCGCGAAGCGACGGCGTGGGCCTTGAGAAACTCGGACGGCGCCTCGTCGCTCATCTCCGACGAGACGACGCTCGCAAGGTACTCCTCCACGGGAAGTTCGTTGACGGCGGTCAGCTTCCCTTCCCCCGCCGCCAGGAGAATCAGGTTTCCGGAGAAGGTCTGCTCCTCCTTCCGCTCCCAGTGGAACCGGACGCCGATCGTCACATCGTGCAGGGTGAAGGTCGCCTCCCGCGCCGCGGCAAGACGGATCTCCGGCGCCCGGAGGATCTCCCGGCAGAAGTGGTCGCCAAGGACCACGGCGCCCCCTTCCGGACGGGCGGTGAAGCCTCCCGTGAGCGGCGTCCCGTTCGTCCGGTACAACCCGTTCATCCGCCCCCGGATTTCCGGATAGCGGTCGCAGATCCCGACGGTGATTCTCGGTTCTTCCATCGACATTCCCACTCCGGCGATATTGCCGGAAACGTTGATCCACTTCGGAGAAAGCGCCCCGAACGCATTCCCGGCTCTTCCGGTTCATGCGCCCTTTTCAATTGAAAAGAATGGGCATATGATCCCAAAGGGAGATTGTGGGCTTTCTATTATGGGAGGGAAGTTATGTCAACGGGTCTTTTGTATCGATACCGGCTGACCTATACAATTCATGTGATATGTGAAGGCGCCTATTCCGCTGTCATTTGACCTCGACAGCGAATCTTTTGTGCTGATTCATGGCAAAATCCTTTCTCCGCTCCTTAGGGAGCTTTTGTCCTACCGACTATCCTATCGTGCTTTGCCCAAATCATGGACGCAGTTAATAATATGCTATATTACAGGCTATAGCATAATGCTAAAAACTATGATAAATATGATAAAAAATAATATTATTCGCTCGTAATCTTAGGCTGGTTACGATGATATATATAATTTATTTAAATATATTATATAGTTTACACTAGAATAATATTTTTCTTGACAATAGTAAATACCGCGGTTATATGTCTACGCAAAGGAATTGCTGTATGACTGCATGCAGCAAAATATCTAACATGGAGGGGTGTGATGGAAAAAGTACTGATAGTTGGAGTTGGTGATTTGGGCGGACACATTTTGGAATTTTTAGCCAGGGGAGATTATCCCCTGCAGGTATTCGTCGGTGACGTCAATGAAGAACGGGCCCGCCTGACATGCAATAACGCGGTAATCGGTGCGGCACACCATGGTAAACATCCTGATTTTCATTCTATGAAGATCAACCTTTTGGATGTAGCGGGAACAACTGAAATCATCCGTAAGCTGCAGCCAGCCGCAGTCATCAACTGTTCAGTGATGCACACTTGGCACCTGATCCGAAAACTTCCCAAGGATATCTACGCCCGTATCAGCTCGGCGGCATTGGGTGCATGGTTGCCATGCCAGTTGACGCTTCCCATGAATCTTGCTCGGGCCATTAAGGATTCGGGGGTCAAACCCTATTTCATCAACACAGCCCTGTCCTGTCTGACAAACCCTGTCCTCGGGAAAATCGGTCTGGCACCCACCATCGGCATCGGCAATGTGGACCTCATCGCTCCGGCGGTCACCACCTATATCTCTCGGCAGGCCAATGTGCCCAGACAGAGCATTGACCTCTACCTGGTATGCCACCATCAGCACTGGGTATATCCCAGAGAAGCCGGCTACAAACCCGGTGCACCCTACTGGATGAAGATCGTTATCGATGGGCAAGACGTAACAAAGCGTTTTGATACGGACAAAGTAATGTACGATGCCGTTAAGCTCTATCCACCGGGAATCGATTTCACAACCGTCTCGGCTTCGTCGACAATCAAGAACCTGTATGCATTGATCTTCGATCTCAATACACGTACTCATTCGCCTGGTCCCAATGGGCTGCCCGGCGGCTACCCCGTACGTCTGAGCGCGAAGGGAGCGGAAGTCGTATTGCCGCCGGAGCTTTCTCTGGAAGAGGCGATCCGCATCAATGAGAAGGCTGGTGCCCTTGATGGTGTCGCGGAGATTAAAGAAGACGGTACGGTCGTTTTCGCAGACTATACCTACGAGATCATGAAGGAGATGCTCGGCTTCGATTGCAAGTCATTCACCCCGGCCGAAAGCGAGGCTCGGGCCAGAGAACTCATGGCCTGCTATAAGAAGGTCACCGATAAGTACCTGAAATAAAAAGAGAGAAAAGGGATCTATTTTCAATCGAAAACGGAATCCATGGTTTGATTCCAACGGTCAGTAATTGAAATAGGTGGAGAAAAGGATAGTATCTTAATGCATAAATTAGAAATTCTGTTTCTAGGGCAAAAGGATGTTAAAAATTTCTTGGATATGCAGCAAGTCATTCCGAAAATAAAAAAGGTCTTTGAAAATCATGGAAGGGCTTCCGTTATACTATCAGATCCAGTTAAAATAGTGTTACCTCTTGAACCCTCCATCAATGGTCATTTCGTCGGTATGCCAGCCTTTATAGATCTCAAGGAGAAATCTGTTGCTGGTGTCAAATGGATCGGCACTTTCCCTGACAACCCCAAACAACATGGATTACCTACCTCCTCCGCGATACTTATTATCAATGATACTAGGACTGGTGTTCCTGTTTGCTTTATGGAGGCATCGTTGCTTACAGCTTATAGAACGGGTGCATCAACTGCCGTGGGGGCCTCGTTTCTTGCTAAGAAGGATAGTCATACGATCGGAATCATTGGGGCTTCGTTTCAAGGACGTTATCAGTTGTTGGCGCTGGCTGAAATATTCAATCTTAATGAATGCAAGGTATTTGATATAAACAAAAATGCTGCTGAGACATACAGATCAGAAATGCTGGAACAACTCTCCTGTACAGAGATTAAAATCTGTAGATCTTGTGAGGAGGTGGTTTCGGGATCTGATATTGTTGTGACAGCTACGACTTCTCCCTTCCCATTTTTTGAAGGACAATGGTGTGAGAAGGGGATGTTGCTCGTTTCCATCGCAGCCAAGTCGGAGCTAAAGCCAGAGGTCTTGGATAGAGCTGACAAAATTGTAGTAGATACAATCAGTGGTTGCATGCATCAAGGAGCACTGGTTCCCTATTTTAAAAGCGGTCTGCTAAAAGAAAAAGATATTTACTCCGAACTTGGTCAGATCGTGGTCGGTGAAAAAAAAGGAAGGGAAAATGAAAAGGAGATCATTCTTTACGTTCCGATCGGTGTTGGTACAGAGGATATCGCCGTGGCAATGAAGGTCTACGAGTTAGCAAAAGCACAGGGAAAAGGAACAATGCTATCCCTATTTTAAGAATAAAAGTACGATTTGAAAGGGCATCTATGATCCAAATCTTAAGCATGATCCTGCTATCATTTGTGTAAAAGGTTGAATTCTAAGCCAGGCTATATTTTCTGCACATTACCTCAGTTTTTGGCAGAAAAGTTTAAGAGCACGCTGTTAACTGCGAGGAAGATAATCAATGAAGAAGGAGAAAAGAGCAATTTTAATACATCCTGATGACAATATTGTTGTTGTGCTTGAGGACGTAACAAAAGGTGAGAAAGTCAGATATTGGGATAAAGGAGAACCTCGCCTTTTGGTAGCTAAAGACTCGATAGTTAAAGGGCACAAAGTAGCTATTCGATTGATTGCTCGAAAGGAAAAAGTGGTGAAATATGGTGTTCCCATAGGCATTGTCACAAAACAAATCAAGAGAGGGCAGTTAGTACATATAAACAATCTTGTCAGTTTTGTGAGGGAAGGAGGTTCTTGAACTATCATGGTGAAGGATTTCTTAGGTTACCCCAGAGTAGATGGGTCAGTTGGAATAAGGAACAATATTTTGGTACTCGCAACGGTTCATTGCTCCTTTGTTCCTGCAAGAGAGATAGCTAAAATTGTGCCGAATGCCATCGTTTTAACCCATTATTGGAACTGTCGAAGCACTGGTGAAGGACAAGAGATGGTAGTAAATTGCTTGGTAGAATTGTGCAAGCACCCGAACATCGGGGCAGTCCTTCTGGTTGGTCTTGGATGTGAGGAGATTTCTGTAGATTTGTTGTCCAAGAGGATTTCCGGTTGTGGTAAACCTTATGAAAAAATTGTGTGTCAAGATTTAGGCTCCGCTCAGGCAATTGAAAAAGGGCGGAAACTTTTGGCTAATTTGTTTAAAAAAACATTAGTTGAAAAAAGAAGAAAGGTCAAATTAAACCACTTAAAGGCGGCGATACAATGCGGAGCTTCGGATTATTCAAATGGCCTATTTTCAAATCCTGCAGTAGGGAAGGCTGTTGATTATCTAATCGAAGCTGGAGCAACGGTTATTTTTAGCGAAGTTGCTGAATTAATTGGAGTAGAAGATGTACTTGAAAAAAGAGCAGCAATGCATTATGTTGCTAAAAAGATCAAATCGGCAATAGAAGATGAACGGGAAAGGTGGAGAATCCTTCATAGATCTTTCAACAGTCACGAGGATCATGGAAACGTAAGGGGAGGGTTGTCGACAATTGAAGAAAAGTCATGTGGAGCCGTCCTCAAAAGTGGTTCAAAAAAAATACAAGATGTTTTGGAGTATTCTGTGAATAGGATTGAGAAACCGATAAAACCAGGTTTGTATTTGCAAAACCAAGATGGATATGGCAGTGATGTTGGATCACTTACTGCCATGGCGGCTGCTGGGGCACAAATGAGTGTTTTTACAACAGGCAGCGGGTCTATCGTTGGGCATGCCCTTATTCCTGTATTCAAGGTAACGGCAAATGACGAAACCTACAATCGTATGGAAGATAATATCGATTACTTTGTATCTCCAGTTAGGTATTTTTTAAAGGAGCCACGTAATAACGATGGGATACAAATATTTAAATGCCTAATGAAAGTTGCTTCAGGCAAACAGACCAAGGCAGAAAAATTGGGTCAAGACGATTTTGCGATATTAAGGATCAATTAAACACAACGTCATAAATTATTGCGCATTTTGATAAACAGACGATGCCACAAATCCATGATATTTCACAGTTTGCTGGATTATAATTTCACACATATTTGTGTCATCGTGTTTAAATAGTTGCTGAACTGAAACCGAGCGAGAAAGGGAGATATTATGAAAAAGTTGTAGTTTTGGTGAGCGTTGTTGTGATGTTCGTTGTATTGGCAGCGGTCGCAGGCGTGTCATTAGCCGCAGAGAAGAAGGACTTTGTCAATATCGGTACGGCAGGAATCGGCGGCTGCTACTACCCGACCGGGGGTTATATCTGCGGCGTTCTAAATAAGGAGGTGAACATTACTTTTACTTTTGAAAGGATTTCATAGAGAAAGCTTTCTCGGACGAGGGGCATCAGGAGATTAAGAAACCCAGATTAGATAAAAGGAGGTAAACTATTATGAGAAAGATCTTTTTTAGCTTTATAATACTGTGGTTACTGATATTCACAGTATTCGGAAGTGGTTCTTCTATTGCAGGTACACTTGAAAGAATAAAAGAAACAGAAGTTTTTAAAGTTGGTGCTAGGGAAGATGCTTTAGGGTTCAGTTATTACGATAAAAACGGTAATTGGGTAGGATTTTCTTTAGACATAGCGAAAGAGATACACAAGAAATTGGAGGCAAAGTTGGGAAAGGCTATAAAGTTACAATTTGTGCCTGTTTCAGCTAAAACACGTATTCCCATGGTGGCTGCTGGTAATATCGATGCAGAAATAGGAATAACCGCATGGACACGTGGACGCGATGAAGTTGTTGATTTTACTATACCCTATTTCTTTACGGCAACCAAGCTACTTGTACGAAAAGATAGTCCTATTAAGGAATTCAAAGACCTAGGTGGTTATAGGGTTGGGTGCTCTGTGGGTACAACAGATGAGATGAAGCTCAAGGAGCTAAGTGAAAAGCTACCCAAACCTATAAAACTAATAACTTTCGAAAAGCATACAGACGGTTTTCTTGCGTTGCAACAAGGAAAAATCAATGCCCACGTTACAGATGATTCTGTTCTAGCAGTATTGAAAGCTACTGCTAAAAATCCTAGCGACTGGAAGATTGTTGGAAAACCTCTTGTTACTCTTTTACTTTGTCCAGTAGTACAAGAGAACGACTCAAAATTTCGAGATTTCATTAGCTTTTCAATTATGGAGTTACTTGATAGCGGAAAATATTGGGAAATATATAATCAATGGTTTGGCCAGAAAGGGGTAATTCCTTACGAAATGGCACAGGAAGGTAAAATTTTTCTGCAGAACAGTGCAGTGATGAAGTAAAAATGTAATAGACCTCACTACCCGATTGCTTTTCAGTTATTTGATTATAGTCGGGTAGTGAGGCAGAATTTGATTAAAACCTTAGTCTTCTCAGAAAAATATGCTTAATTATACCTTTGATTGGAGCGTTATTTGGCGGCACCCTTACGGTGGTTGGCTCTTAGAAGGGATATTGATTACCATTCAATTATCCATTTTAGCTTGGGGGATTGCTCTTTTCTTAGGAGTCATAATAGCAAGCTTGAGAAACTTGCCGCAAAAATGGGTGAAAGCGGTAGCAGCTGCATATGTCGAGACATTCCGTAATATTCCCTTACTAGTACAGCTTTTCTTTTGGTATTTTGCAGCTCCAGAGCTGCTACCATATTCTGCAAGGCAATGGCTCTATCAGAACATAGAACCGACCACTCTGTCTTACTATACAGCTATTATTAGCCTTTCATTGTTTACTTCTTCGCGCATAGCTGAACATGCAAGGTCAGGCTTTTCAAGCATTCCCAAAGGGCAATATCTGGCAGCCTTTTCGACAGGGCTAAACACATTACAAGTATATCGATATGTTATTATTCCATACACTATTAGAGTTTTCATTCCCCCCCTTACAACAGAGTTCGTGACTATTTTCAAAAACTCTGCCCTAGCAATGACTCTTGGTGTCACAGAAACTACATTTATGTCGCAACGCATAGATTCCTATACATTTCATGGCTTAGAGGCAACCATAGGTGCTATGGTTATATATTTACTTATTAGTCTCTCTGTTTCTGGATTGATGGGATTTGTAGAAAGATTTCTTTATATTCCTGGTTTGATACGTAAGAGATAATTACATGGGTTGGCATGAATCATAATTTTATAGTTAAAGAATAAATAATCCCCGCAGCAAGCTGCGGGGTATTAACCCTAAAAGGAAAAAAATGATTTTTGATGTTATTTTCCGAAATATACATCTTCTTTTATCAGGTTTAGGTGTAACCTTTCAAATCTTTATATTAGCCTGGATTGGAAGTTTTTTGCTAGGTATAGGACTAGGTGTTCTTCGTCTATCCTCTAGAAAAGCGATATATTGGCCAGTAACTATTTACATCCAAACAATGAGATCCATTCCCTTAATCTTAGTAATTTTTGGGTTTTATCTTTTGCTTCCTATTATTACCGGAAAATCAATGCCAAGTTTAGTATCAGCAGTTATTTCTTTTATTGTTTTCGAAGCCGTGTACTTCGCTGAAATTGTAAGGGGTGGAATTCAATCTGTACGGAAGAACCTTATCGACGCTGGATACTCAACGGGGCTAAGTTACTTTCAAGTAATGACCTTTATTATCCTTCCTCAAGCTATTAAGAATATGATCCCTTCTATAGTTACGCAGTCCGTTGTGGTTTTCCAAGACACTGCCCTTGCTTACGTGATAGGAGTAAAGGAATTTCTTAGAATTACAACTCTTGTAAACGTTCGCGAGGTTAGGTCTATTGAACTATATCTTTTTGCGGCATTGGTTTATTTCTGCATCTGTTCTTTTGGATCACTACTTGCTCGGCGTATGGAAAAGCGATATGGAGGATAAGAATGAGCAAAAACAATACAATAATTGAGATCAAGGGTCTTAATCATTGGTATGGGAATTTTCATGTCCTTAAGGAAATTAATTTAGAGACAAGAAGATCAAGTTGTGTGGTTATCTGTGGACCAAGTGGATCAGGGAAGAGTACTCTACTTAGATGTATAAATGGTCTGGAAGTTTTTAAAGAAGGGGATGTAATAATAAACGGGAAATCAGTTAGCCAATGTTTCCATAATCATAAAGAACTATATAAACTTCGATCCAAATTTGGCATGGTCTTTCAACATTTTGAATTGTACCCTCATATGAGGGTTTTGGACAATATAACTTTGGCTCCGAGAAGGGTCCTTTGCCTTTCTAAGAATGAAGCCGAAAAAAGTGCCATGGCACTTTTAGAAAAGGTTGGAATACTAGAGCAGGCATATAAGTACCCTGCAAACCTTTCAGGAGGACAGCAACAAAGAGTAGCCATAGCTAGAGCGTTGGCTATGAATCCGGATATTTTATTATTTGATGAACCGACCTCAGCTCTTGACCCAGAAATGATCAGAGATGTATTGAAAGTAATGGCAGACTTGGCAAAAGAAGGTATGACCATGTTGGTGGTCACTCATGAAATGGGTTTTGCAAATGCGGTTGCTGACGAGATAGTTTTTATGGAGGAGGGAAATATTATAGAACATGACGATGCCGTTACTTTTTTTAAATGTCCAAAGAGTAATCGAGCTGTAGAATTTGTTGATAGAATTTTGGTGCATATCTAATTTATCGAATTTTTGTAACGAGGTTAATATGAAAATATCAAAATTAGCCGTTGTTGTAGATTCACATACTGGGGGTGAACCTACCCGTATCTTAATCGGGGGAGGTTTTTTAAATATTCCAGGTGAGAACATCCATCAAAAAAGGGCATGGTTTATTCAAAACCAAGATTTTTTTAGGACTTTTTTAATGAACGAACCAAGAGGCCATCAAGATATGTATGGAGCTATCATTATACCTCCAACGATGAATGATGCGGATATTGGAGTTTTTTTTATCGACTCCCATCGCTATGCAGATATGTGTGGGCATGGCACTATTGGTGTTGTAACCACCGTGATACAATTAGGGTTGGTAAAAGTTGAACCTCCCGATTATAAACTTACTTTGGAAACACCAGCTGGTAAAGTTTTTACAAGATCACATGTTGAGAATGGCGAGGTTAAGAGTGTTACATTTAAGAATATCCCATCTTTCTTCTATTCTTCCGAGAAGATTACAGTTAAAGAGATTGGTGATATTCCGCTTGATATTGCCTATGGCGGCAATTACTTTGCATTGGTGAAGTCTCAGGACTTAAACATAGAGATAATCCCCGAAGAAATAGTCAAAATAAAGAGACTCGGTAGGTCTATTCTTAAAGAAGCGAACAACCAGATCAAAGTCATTGACCCCAATACTAAAGAAAATAGGAAGATTGATTTAATTCAAATATATAATGAAGCAACCTATCCACCTAGAAATGTAACCCTTGGTCCTGTGAAAGTTGATCGTTCTCCTTGTGGCACTGGAACTTGTGCAAAAATGGCTTTATTAAATGCGAAAGGTATGCTTGGTATTCAAGAGGAATACAGATATAGGGGTATACTTGGAACAGAATTTCAAGGGAGAATAATTGAGAAGACCGTAATTAAAGGGTACAAAGAAGCTATAATACCAGAAGTTACTGGTAGTGCACATATTACAGGCATACAGCAACTTATCGCCACCGAAAATGATCCTTTCAAGTGGGGGTTCAAATTATAAAAGAAAGGAAGTCAAGTACCAAACCCAAAAATACAATGTAGCATTTAACTTTAATTTTTGTAGTGAACGCTGTTGAAAAGTAGTTATTGGGAGATATTGAAGGCTGAACTGCAGGCTGACAGGATCAGCGCATATTGGTTATATGTACCGCCTTTGGCACTTTTTTGTCTAATATTCATCATACAGACGCGAAGGAAGAACCGGGATTCAGCAGCTCCCGCGTTTTTTATGACGCCCAACCAAGTCTATAGGATTTACTCTCCCTTGGAGCTATATAAAGGCGGCATGGCCGCATGGTGAATTCGGAGGTCTTGTCGTGAGTGTTTTTAAAAAAATGGATTTTAAATCGAAACGCGATTACGTGATATCCCAGATTCTGGAAGCAATCCGGAATGGCGATTTCAAAATCGGAGACAGATTGCCCTCAGAGCAAAGCTTGGCCGAAAGTACCGGTGTCAGTCGCCCATCTGTCCGGGAGGCCCTCGGTGCCTTGCGGATCATAGGAATCATCGAAACGGTAAACGGTGTGGGCACAGTCGTCAAATCGAGTAATGTTGACTTCTTTACGGAGAGAGGCACTGCCAAACTTTCAAATATCTTGAGTTTCGAAGCGAACACTTTCGAAGCCTTGGAGGCCCGAAAGGTTTTGGAACCGGCAGTGGCGCTCTATGCTGTTGAAACCATGACCACAGAGAATCTTACCCTATTAGAATCGCTGCTGCTGCGCCTGGAAAAAGCTGCGAAGGACCACGACTACGCCGAATTTCACGAGATCAACAATCGCTTTCATCTGACGATTGCCCTTTCAACTCAGAACAGTCTTTTAATCAATACAGTAAATTCCCTGATACATTTGTTTACGGAAAGTGATTACGGTGCTGAGATGAGAAGGCGATATCTGACCGATCCTTCATACATCGTATCGGCGCTGGCCGTGCATCGTCGTATCTATGAGTGCCTTGCGCAAAGCGATAAACAGGCATTGATTAAAGCTTTTGAAGACCACAACCATCAGGTTGAGAAACAGCTGCTTGGGCGTTGAAATGGAGATCAATGTAAATTGAACTCAAATCAAACTGCGGGGGGCGAGATCTATGAAGATTCTGGTGATCATGCCGTTTGGTACAGACAACTATAATCAAACCGTTAAAGACGTTTTGAACCGTGTCCGACGCAACGACACGGAAATTGTTGGTTGAGAACCTCTCGCGAGGACCTGAATTTATACGTTATGCCTACTTCCAGTCGCTGATGTTTCCCGATATTGTCGATCGGATCATTCGGGCTGAGCGTGAAAAATATGACGGAGTTTTTGTCTCGTGTTGTTTTGAACCAGGAGTCAAAGAGGCCAGGGAAGTGGTTGACATTCCAGTGGTCGGTGGTTCTTCGCCGTCGGTATTTATGGCAAGACAATTGGGCCAGCGTTTCGGCTTCATTACCGACAGAGCGGGCCAATGTGATTACATACGACCTGTTTAAGCAGTGCAAATTGGATGTCGAGTGCGTGGGGATCAAGTCCATTGAGATGAAAGTTGAACAAATAAGGCGCGATCCAAAAACGAACCAGCAGCGGGTTATCGCACTGGCTGAAAAAATGGTTGCCGATGGCACCGATGTGATCATCAACGGCTGTACCATTGTAGCGGCATCGTTTGACAAGAGCCGCGTCCCCGAGAGCTTGTCTGAAATCCCGTTTATCGACTCAAATGTTGCTTCGCTCAAGACGTTGGAGATGCTTGTAGATCTTCATAGCAAAGACGGTCTAACCGTCAGTAGAAAGAGAAATTATGTGAAACCGCAGGAAAAGGAAGCGGCTGTTTACCCAAAAGTCAGGGCAATGTACGGGTTTTCCGATGACATGTAATTGTGTAGAGCTTGTACAAATCCCATTTTGAAGATGACTCCACCGCATACGGGGGTATTGAATGTTTGGATGGACAGGGAACATCCTGAGAATTGATCTGACGAAAAAAACTTATAAAAAAGAAACATTCAGCGAGGAATTCGCTAAAAAATGGGTCGGAGGCAGGGGCTTCGCTGTGAAGATCCTTTTCGATGAGCTGAAACCCGGCATCGATCCTCTCGGCCCCGACAACAAGTTCATCGTCGCCTTGGGACCGATTTCCGGAATACCAGCCCCGAATACGGGGAAGGCAGTTGTCGCCGCCAAATCGCCCCTGACAGGATTTTACGGAGACGGAAACTTGGGTACCCGTGTCTCGGAACACCTCCGGAAGGCCGGCTACGATGCCCTGCTTGTCGAGGGAAAAGCGGATCGGCCCACACTGCTCTATATCGAGAATGACAAGGTTGAGTTCATCCCCGCTGACGAGATCTGGGGCAAGGGGACCTACGCCACGAACGACTGGATCTATGGGAAATACAGCAAGAGGGTTGGTGTTCTGAATATCGGCCAAGGCGGAGAGAATCTCGTCCGGTATGCCGTTGTCCGCAGCATGGAAGGGCGGGCAGGCGGCAGAACGGGCATGGGCGCGGTCATGGGTTCCAAGCTTCTCAAGGCCATCGTCGTCAAAGGAACGAACGACATCCCCCAGGCTGCTAATGATGCCATGCGTGCCCTGGGGTCAGGCGACCTGAGGAAGGTGGGCAGGATCGACAAGCAAACGGGCTGGTCTACCCAGGGCACGACCGGAGTCCTATCCTGGTGCAACGAAGTTGCCGCCCTTCCCGTCCGCAACTTTCGCAGAACCCATCATCCGGATGCCTGGAAGATCGACGGCGAACGCCTCAACGTCGCCCGCATCGCCACCTACGGCTGCCCCAATTGCACCATGCGTTGTGGGATTACCATTCATGATTCTGAGGGACGCGAGTCCGAGCTCGATTATGAGAACATCGGTCTTCTTGGTTCCAACCTCGAGATCTTCGACCTCTGCCAGGTTGCCTCGCTGAATTATCTCTGCGACGACTACGGTTTGGACACGATGTCGGCAGGCTGTGTCCTCAGCTTTTACGCCGACGCCATAGAGCATGGAGCTGTATCAGGAGATTTCATGTTCGGCGACGCCGAGCGCGCCAAGCTGTTGTTGGGGCTTGCGGCGCGCCGCGAAGGTAAGGTGGGACATATGCTTGCCGACGGCTCACTGCGAATGGCCATGCAGTTCGGCAAGAGTTCGATAAACTACGCCATGCAGGTCAAGGGGCTTGAAGTGGCCGCCTACAACTGCAAATTCATCCCCGGCCAGGCGCTGGCTTTCGGAGTCGCCCCCATGGGCGCCCACCATAAAGAGGCCTGGATCATCACCTATGAACTCAAGAACACGACACGGGAATCCTACGGTCCCGAGAAGGCGGCCAAGGTCATAGAGCTTCAACGCATCCGCGGCGGCATGTTCGAGTTCATCGTTGCCTGCCGTTTTCCCTGGGTTGAACTTGGCTGGGATTTGGACAACTATCCGAAGTATTTCAACACTATTACCGGGCTAAACTGGTCCTCGGATGATATGTGGGAAACGGCCGACCGGATCTATGCCATGATCAAGCTTCACTACCTCCGAGAGTTCCCGAACGCGACGCGCCAAGGTGACTACCCCCCGGCAATCTGGTTCGATCCATCCAACGCCGACACAGAGGGCCCAATTGCCGGCAAGGTTCTGGAAATCGATAAGTATGACAGACTTCTCCAACATTACTATGACCAGCGAGGTTACGATCACAGGGGCATTCCGACCAGAGCCACACTGGAAAGACTGGATCTGGTCAAAGAAGCGGTCGAAGCGGCAAAATATGGCAACCTGTTATGAAGGTCACGGTTAAAATAATAGGCCCGTTCATTTATGCGGCGGGTTTCAGTGAGAGTGAGGTGGAGCTTGTCGAGCCAGCGACTACGGAAGACCTCATTTCACGGGTAAACATCGATAAAGACCGGAGCAAGATTATTCTCCGCAATGGGAAGGCGGTCACCTTGAGCGACGCACTCACTGATGGCGACCGTGTTGTCATCTCGCCCATTTACTCGGGTGGATGACTGTAAACAAGACTGTTAAATTATCGCGAAAGGAGCAGATCGTATGGCAATAAGAAAGTTAGGCCATCATAGGACCTCAAATGAAGATAAGTGATATCCCCTTCGGAACGATAGATTGGTCATCTGTTGAACTTACGCAACACGAGGGCGAAACAGGATTGGCCTATTGGAGTACCTGCAACTTTGGGAATATCCGCGTTCGCATGGTTGAGTACACACCTGGCTACTTGGCTGATCACTGGTGCTCAAAGGGCCATATTCTGCTTTGCTTGGAGGGTGAACTACTCACCGAACTTAAGGATGGGCGCAAGGTTGTCCTCAAACCTGGCATGAGTTATCATGTTTCCGACAACGCCGAATTACATCGCTCGTTTAGCTCTGTCGGTGCTAAACTCTTTATCGTTGATTGACATCTCTGCCTACCACCTCTTTCAACCCGTAATCTTCATTTCTAAAAATCAACCACCAGTGAACAGTTGGTGAAGCATTCGAAGCACCGGTGCCACCATGCGGCGAACGGCGAGGAGAATGCGAACGTCAAGAGCAATCCGACGTGTCGAGGAACCATAAATGATCTTGACCGATTTACTCAACCGCGGGCTTGCGCGCCGCTGTCTTGCCGACCGTCTCGCCGAGCAGACACGATTTCTTATATGCCGCCCACACCGCTTTGGAAAGCACGGTGCGAAGTGAACCCTTTTCCATCTGATAGATCGCTTCGGCCGATGTGCCGCCCGGCGATGTGACCATGTTGCGCAACTCGGCCGGATGTTTGCCCGATTTCTGCGCGTACAGCACCGAACCGAGCATCGTTTCGATGACAATGTCGTGCGCGACATCGCGCGCAAATCCCAGATGAACCGCCGCGTCGATCAATGCTTCGAGGACAAGGAAAGTGTACGTCGGTCCGGTTCCGCTGACGGCGGTGGCCATGTCGAGATACTTTTCATCGTCGACCAGAATTTCTTTGCCAAGCGACTGAAAGACCAGGCGCGCCCGCTCACGTTGCGCATCACTCACGTCCGATGTCGCCGTCCATACAGTCAATCCTTCACCGATTTGTGCGGGCGTGTTCGGCATTGCACGCACAATTGCATTGTGTGTAAGTCCTTCCGCCAAGGTTGCAATTCGCCCGCCTGCGATGATCGATATGACAAGTTGATCGGCGCGCAACATCCCTTTGAGTTCGGGCAATACGCGTGCAAGGATTTGCGGCTTGATCGAAAAGACGACAACTTCACCCTCCTGCACCGCTTTGCGATTGTCGGCTGTCGTGCGAATGTGATAGCGTGTCTCAATGCCCTTGCGGCGTTTGTCGCTCGGTTCGCTCACGATAATTCCATCAGGCGCTACGGTCTTGTGATTGAGCAATCCCTGAATCATGGCCTCTCCCATCACGCCACCGCCAATAAACGCTATTGAGCCCAGTCTGTTTTCGGTCATATGTCACCACTCCACTTGAATGAATACCATCATCTTTCGGCGTACGAAATCCACGCAAAAAATCAGTCCAACCTTTGCCGCAAGCATGTCAATATTTCCCTTATATTTTTGATAAGAACTTGCTTTTTGGCAGGGCAAGTATATGAAGATGGCACTTGTATGTCAAGACAATTGACAAGTTCGTAACAAAAGCAGTGGCTGACAACCAGGAGGCGGTGCCGGAGACCGACATGGTCATCCTCTCCGTTTCAAAAACAGTCCCGGCCCCTCTGCCCGCTTGTCGAAGACCTGCGCTCTGGCATGATTTACCTCATGCCGCGGTTTTTGTTCAATCTTTCGTTGCACAACCAGGCCGGGTTGTGATAGGCATGACCTGCATTTCTCAAAAGGAGGGTAACTGCCATGATCCACGTCCAGGAAATCGGCGGGCGCAAGCTGGCCTGCTGGGTCAACAACGGAAGTTTTCTGCCCGACCGGAAGACACTGGTCTTCATCCACGGCTCCGGCGGGAATCACACGGATTGGATCCTGCAGTACACACGCCTGAAAAATGTCTTCAATGTCGCGGCGCTCGATCTGCCCGGCCATGGACAGTCCGACGGGCCGGGGGAACAGGACGTTCCCGCCTACGTGGCCTGGGTGAAGAAGCTCCTGAAGGGGCTCGGGATTGCCAAGCCGGTCCTGATCGGCCACTCCCTCGGCGCGGCCATCTGCCTCAGTTTCGCCATCTGCCACGGCGATGCGGCCGCCGCGGTGGTCCCCGTGGGCGGGGGGGTCCGTATGCCCGTCAACCCGGCCATTCTGGAGGGCCTGAAACAGGACCCGGCCGCAATCATCGGCCTGGCCGCAAAAATCTCGGTCGCAAAGGGGAACCGGGAGCGGCTCTCCGGTCTCATCACGGAAAATCTCTCCCGGGTGAACCCCGAGATCATCTACGGCGATTTTACCGCCTGCGACAAACTGGACATCACGGAGGCGGTCGCGGGGGTCGTCATCCCCGCGCTCGTCGTCTGCGGCGCCGAAGACAAGATGACGCCGCCCGCCCTGTCCGAATACCTCGGGAGGCATATCCCCGGGGCCGAGTTTGCCCTGATCGCGGGGGCGGGACATTGCGTTATGCTGGAAAACCCGGAGGCCTTCAACACGGCCCTGACGGATTTCGTGAATTCACTGCCGGCTTGAACTGCGCGGCGTCCGCGGCATACGCCCGCCGGTTGCCGATTAGGCCGTCAACCAAGCGCCTTTCGCTGCGGGGAAAATCGCATCATCAACACCCCCCCCGCGGGAGGGATGAGGGGAGACCGTAAAAAAACATGTTCGTCCTCGGAAATTTAATCGCCGCCGCCGCCCATATTATCGATATCGCCCTGACCGTCTATATGTGGATCATCGTTATCCGGGCGGTCCTCTCCTGGGTCAATCCCGATCCCTACAACCCGATCGTCCGGTTCATCCACCAGGTCACCGAACCAGTTATGGCCCCGATTCGGCGTCGGATCCCCATCCGGGGGATGGGCATCGACTTTTCACCCATCATCATCCTGCTCGTGATCGTCTTCCTCCAGAGCTTCCTGGTGAAGAGCCTGATCGAGCTTTCATATCATTTCCGGTGACCGTCATGATCCCCATCCACGAAACCGAAACCGGCGTCGTCTTCCGCATCCGGGTCGTGCCGCGGGCGTCCCGGTGCGAACCCGCCGGCATCCGGGACGACGCCCTGAAGCTCCGGATCACGGCGCCCCCCGTGGAGGGGAAGGCCAACGAAGCGTGCATCACACTGCTGGCGGAACTTCTCGGCGTGAAGAAGGCGCGGGTGGCGATCATCGCAGGTCATGCATCCCGGACGAAAACCGTCGCCGTTGAAGGGGTGAAGGCAAAGGAGATCGCGGCCCTTATTGCGGCGCTGTAAGGTAAACTTTTCAAGGAAGTTACGACATGGCGGATAAGCACGGTTCCGAAAATTCGCGGGTCGTCCGGGCGGCGGGCGTGGTGGGGATGGCCACGATGCTCTCCCGCGTCTTCGGCTTCCTTCGGGATATGATCGTGGCCGGCCTTTTCGGCGCGGGTCTCACGACGGACGCCTTCTTCGTCGCCTTCCGGATTCCGAACCTCCTCCGGCGGCTCCTCGCCGAGGGGTCGCTGACCGTCTCCTTCGTCCCCGTATTCACGGAATACCTGAAGAACCGGACCCGGGAAGAGGCGCTGGAACTCGCCAACATCGCCTTCACGGCCCTGTCGATCCTTCTCGTCGCCGTTTCGCTTCTCGGCGTTCTCTTGTCGCCAGTCATCGTGACGATCATGGCGCCCGGCTTCGTCAAGTCGCCAGCCCAGTACGATCTCGCCGTCTTCCTGACCCGGCTGATGTTCCCCTACATCCTGCTCATCTCGCTCGTCGCCCTCTGTATGGGAATCCTCAATTCGCTGCGGCACTTCGCGGCGCCGGCCCTCTCGCCCATCGTCCTGAATCTCGCAATGATCCTAAGCGCGCTGACCCTTCGCGGCTTTTTCCGGGAGCCGATCACCGCGCTCGCCATCGGCGTCATGGCGGGCGGCGTGCTCCAACTCGCCATGCAGCGGCCCTTTCTCATCCGAATGGGGGTGCGTCTGAAACCGAACTTCCGTTTCCGCCATCCCGGGGTGAGGCGGATCGGCTTCCTGATGCTCCCCGCAGCGTTCGGGGCGGCGATCTACCAGATCAACATCTTCATCGGAACGATCCTGGCCTCGCTGCTGCCGACCGGGAGCGTCTCCTACCTCTACTACGCCGACCGGATCGTCGAGCTCCCCCTCGGGGTGTTCGCCATCGCCGTTGGGACGGCGACGCTCCCCAGCTTCTCCGAGCAGGTCGCGCAGGGGCGGTTCGACGAATTGAAACGGACGATCGCCTTCTCGCTCCGGATCATCCTCTTCATCACGATCCCGGCGACGGTCGCCCTGATCGCGCTTCGGGTTCCGATCATCTCCGTTCTCTTCCAGCGGGGCGAATTCGGCATTCAATCCGCCCTGCTCACGGCGCAGGCCCTCCTCTGCTACGCCGTCGGCCTCTGGGCCTTCTCCGTCATCCGGATCATCGTCTCCGCCTTCTATTCCCTCCAAGACACGAAGGCCCCCATGAAGGCCGCGATCGTCGCGCTGATCGTCAACGCCGTCCTCAGCGTCGCGCTGATGTTTCCGCTGCAGCACGGAGGACTGGCGCTCGCCACCTCCATCGCCACCGCCGTGAACGTCGGGATGCTCTGGGTCATCCTGAGAAGGCGGATCGGGAAACTCCTGAACCGGGAATTCTACCATTCCCTCGGCCGGACTTCCCTGGCCTCGCTTGTCATGTGGGGGATCATCCTCCTCATCGGCATGATCTACCCCTGGAACATAACCGGCCCCTTCGACGCAAGGCTCATCCACCTGGTCCTCTGCGTCGCCGGCGGCGCCGTCGCCTTCTTCGGCGCGGCCCTCCTTCTCAAAAGCCCGGAGATCACCACCGCCATCGGTTCGATCCGCCGTCGCCTCGACAAGAGATCAAAGGCGCCGAAATAACCGGTTGGGCAATGAACTACCCCGCAGCAAGNNCAGCAAGCTACGGGGTATCAAAAGCACCTATAAGGAATAGGCCTTTCGCAGCAAGCTGCGGGGAATTAACCCGGATGAGATTAAATGGGTCCTCATCACGCGGCATTGCAGATTTTTCACAACATCCATCTTGACAATTCCGAAAAAAGGTATATATAAATAGCAGTTTCGCACCGGAAGCCATTATAATCATTCAACAAGGAGGTAAGTATGAAGCATTTCAAGTATTCAGTATCATTGATGATGATTCTTGCGCTGGTCCTGGTTTTCATCGGCTGTGCAAAACCCCCCGAGGCGGAGCAGAAGGCCGCCAAGGCAGCCATGGACGCCGCCGTCACCGCGGGCGCCGACAAGTACGCCGCCGCCGATCTGGATGCCGCCAAGAAGGTAATGGATGCGGCTGATGCCCAGGTAAAGGACAAGAAGTACAAGGAAGCCAAGCAGGGCTACGTTGATGCCAAGGCCGCCTTCGAGAAGGCCGCCGGTGCCGTGGAAGCGGGCAAGAAGGCCATCACCGACGAAGCGACCGCCGCCGTAACCGCCGTGGAAGAAACCTGGAAGGGCGTCGAGGCCGCCGCCAAGAAGGTCGAGAAGAAGATGAAGGACAAGAAAGACGCCTGGGCCGCGGATGCGAAGGCGTTCGGGGAAAACCTGAAGGCCGCCAAAGAGATGATCGCCGCCGAACCGGCCGCTGCGAAGGCAAAAGCGGGCGAGCTCAAGGCCGTCATCGACAAATGGGAAGCCGCCTTCAAGGAATTGGCCGCCGCCCCTGCTGCCAAGGCCGAGGGGAAAAAGAAGGCAAAGAAGTAAGATTGTCAACGCCGCTGTTTCAGCAATGGAAAAAGCGTTCCGCCGACAACGGCGGAACGCTTTTTTTGTGTCCCTGTCCCGCCCCGATACGACCCTATATGCGGTGATTCACATTGACACCCAAGACCGGATTCCCTATATTTCACGAAACGAAAAGCAAGCGCTGACCGGATTTACGGTCAGCCGTGGCCGGAAGGAATCCCGTTGTCCGGGGAGGAACAGATTGCTGGACCTGTCTGAAAGTGAAATCCATCTCTGGTTTGCGTTTCCCGGCGAAACGGGGGATCCGCAAAAACCCGCCTCCGCCGGTCCGGTCCTCGATGACGGGGAAGAGGCCCGGATGAAGCGGCTCCATTTTCCGGAGGGCCGCCGCCTTTTCGGGGTAAGCCACACCCTGGTCCGGACGGCGCTCTCACGGTATTCGGAAATCCCCCCACGGGAATGGCGGTTCGTGGAGAATGCGCATGGGAAACCCCGTATCGATCCGGACCTCGATTCCTCCCCGCTGAGGTTCAGCCTTGCCCATACGAAAGGGCTGGCGGTTGTCGCAGTGACGGGGGGGGCGGACGTCGGGGTGGACGTGGAAAGGGCAGACCGTTTTGTGAACGCGGCAAGATTGAGCAGCCGCTTCTTCTCGCCGGAGGAGACCACTGCGCTGCAAGAACTTTCCCCCGACCGGTTGCGGGAGCGTTTTTTCCTCTACTGGACCCTGAAGGAATCCTATATCAAGGCACGGGGGCTCGGCCTTTCCCTGCCCCTCGACTCCTTTTCCTTCCGCCTTGCGGGGGAAATCCCCTTCCGGATCGGCTTTTCCGGCGATAACCCGGATGGTCCGGGGGGGGGGTGGCGTTTCGCCCTGCTTAGGCCCCTGCCGCAATATGTGGCAGCCGTCGGGGTCTCCTCCGCCCGGCCGGACCCCGTTCGAATCCGGTGTTTCCACGCCCTGCCGTCGGGAGAAATTTCGCTCCTGCGTTTTGAACCCGTGGGATTGTCGCCCGGCGTGGAATCGCCGAGATGATCCCCATCGCGGGATAAACCGGCCAATCCCATGGGGGAGCTGCACGCTCACCCTTTCAAGCGCGTCTCCGGCACAACCAGCGTCCGGCCGGCGATCTTCCCCTTCAGGATCGCCTGAATCTGCTCATCGAGGTCGTCGAGCGTAATTGTCCGGACCAGCCGCTCCAGGCGGGCGGGCTTCCACTCCCCGGCCAGCTTTTCCCAGACCTTCAGCCTCAGGTCCATCGGGCACTGCACTGAATCGGTCCCCAGAAGCTTGACCCCCCGGAGGATGAAGGGGAAGACGGTCGTCGAAACCGTCCCGCCGCCGACCATCCCGCAGTTCGCGATGACGCCCAGGTAGCGCATGGATTTAATCACGTTCTCCAGCGTCTTCCCGCCCACCGTGTCGTAGGCGCCCGCCCACTGCTCCTTGAGCATCGCCTTGAGGGATTCCGTGTTAAGGGTCTCCCAGGAGATCACCTCGGCGGCGCCGATCTCCCGGAGGTAGTCCGCATGGGCAGGATCGCTCGCCGCTGTAACCTGGAAGCCGAGCCTCGCGAGGATCGAAACCGCTACGCTCCCCACGCCGCCCGCGGCGCCGGTGACGAGGACCGGCCCCTTCTCAGGCATAAGGCCGTTGTGCAGCATGTGCCGAATGCCCAGGGCGGCGGTGAAACCGGCCGTTCCGAGGATCATCGCCTCCCGGAGGCTCAAACCCTGGGGCAGAGGCACCACCCAGCCCGCGGGGACGCGGCAGTATTCGGCATACCCGCCGTCCGTATCCATCCCGAGGTCATAGCCTGTCACGATGACCGGATCGCCGGGTTTGAACGGCCCTGCCGTGCACTCCGCGACGGCCCCGGCCGCGTCGATCCCCGGGATGTGGGGATATTTCCGGGTTACGCCGGGGTTGCCCGCGGCGGAGAGGGCGTCCTTGTAGTTGAGCGACGAATGTTCGACCCGGATGAGGACGTCCCCCGACGGCAGGGCATCGATGGGCAGCTTCACGATTCGTCCCTGGAAAGAGTCCCCTTCGCGAACGACCTGGTATGCATGAAACGATCCGTCCATGGTGATGGCTCCTTTCGTTTTTTCGTTTGAATCGTCAAAGCGTCGGCGCACGATTTCGCCGGCGCAGATCCGTCGTTTCTCTTTGCATGGGAAGATGGGAATGCGCTTTTCATATCCCTGCGGGTTCAAGAATGCAATCGAAAAAGCGGATTACATTCCCCTTGACAGCGCCCGCGGGCTGTATTACGGATGAGACCATTCCTGCGGGTTGCCTGGATGGGCGATGAGGGAACACGGTGCGATTCCGTCGCGGTCCCGCCGCTGTAACCGGGGACAAAGGCCGCTCGACATCACTCCCCGGCGGTCTTCACCTCGACGGCCTCGCCGACACGGCGGATGGTTTCTTCAGCTCCCGCCCGCGTGAACGAATCTTCGAAATCATGAGGGACAACCGGACCGGGCCGATGGAGGTCGCTGCGATCGTCTGCTCGGTCGCGTTCACATCTCGAACTTCACCGACCTCGACCCGCTCCGAATCGAGCCGGACATTTGCCTGCGGGTGGTCCGGCGCCCGGAAGGGTTGGGCGAGCCGGACGCCGTGATCCTCCCGGGGAGCAAGAACGTGATCGGCGACCTAACGGATCTTCAGACAAGCGGCATGGCGGCGGTCGCCCGATTTCTCAAACGATGCGGAGGTACATGATGAACGAGACACTTAGACGCCCGCTGATCCGCGCCTTTCTGGAGGCCCCGCTGAGCGGGCCGGAGGTCGAAGCGAAATCGATGGAAATCATCGACCGGGAGGCCCCGCCGCACCGATTCATCGCGGAGGAGTGGCAAATCGTGCGCCGGATGATCCACACCACCGGCGATTTCGGGATCATGGAGGCGGTCCGTTTTTCGCCGGACGCAATCACCGCCGGCATCAAGGCCCTTCACGGCTGCCGGTCGATCATCGTCGATTCGAACATGATCCGTTCGGGGATCTCCCTCGCCCGATTGCGGGGCGTCTGTGGGTTCTATCGGAAAGAGAGCCTCATCTGCCATAACGCCGATGAGGATATCGAACGCACGGCCCGTCGGACCGGCCTACCCCGCTCGCTCCACGCGATCGAAAAGGCCCGGCCCCTCCTCTCCGGGGCGATCGCGGTCTTCGGAAACGCCCCGATCGCGCTGATGGAGCTGAATCGGATGATCGTCGAGGAGGGGCTCCGGCCGGCCCTTGTCGTCGCAATGCCGGTCGGCTTCGTCCACGTCGTAGAGAGCAAGGAGGAGCTGATGGCGCTCGGCGTGCCGTACATCGCGCTTGCCGGCCGCCGCGGGGGAAGCCCGCTCGCGGTGAGCGTCATCCACGCCCTCTGCGGCCTCGCGGTTCATCGGGAGATCTGAAACCATGGCTGTAGAAAAAAAGAAGATCATTATCGTCGGGTGCGGCCCCGGCGCGGTGGATTGCATCACGCCGGCGGCGGAGGCGGCTGCGGGGAAGGCCGACGTCCTCATCGTCTCCCAGCGCCTGAAGTACCTCTTCCCGAAGTGCCCCGCGGAGCGGATCGATTCGGGCACGGATGTCGCCGGAATTCTCGACACCATCGCCTCTCGCCGTGACGACGGGCGGCAGGTCGTCCTCCTCGCCACGGGCGATCCGGGGATCTTCAGCCTGGCGAAGCCGGTGATCCGGCGCTTCGGGCGGGAGAACTGCGAGGTGATCCCCGGAATCAGCTCCGTCCAGGTCGCCTTCGCCAGGCTCGGCCTCGACTGGCAGGACGCCCGGATCATCTCGGCCCACAGCTCCGAACCGGAGATGACAGCCGCCGATCTTCGCCCTGCCGGAAAAATCGCCGTCCTCGGAGGACGGGAGACCGCGCTGGCATGGATTGCCGGGCTGCTTCGGGATCTCGGTAGCGGCCGGCGCGTCTTTCTCTGCGAGGACCTGACGCTTCCGGGCGAACGGATCCGCGAGGTCGCCCCCACCGACCTGGCCGGGCTTCCGGTTTCGTCACGGGCGATTGTCCTGATCATCCAGGGAGAATTGCTATCATGATTTCAGGAACCCTTTACGGCATCGGGATCGGTCCGGGCGATCCGAAACGGATCACATTGAAGGGGGCGAGGCTCATCAGCGCCTGCCGAAACCTCTTCGTCCCCAAGGCGCGGACCGCTTCGGAAAGCGTCGCGCTCGCCATCGCCCGGCCTCTTGTCGGCTCCGGCGTCCGAATCGAGGAGCTCCTCTTCCCGATGACGGCGGACCGGGAGAAACTCGCGGAGCGCCTTCTAAAACTCTGATCATCGCCCTTGGGGTTCCGTCCCCGTATGATCTTAAACCACCATCCGGGCAGTATTGCCAAAGGAGAAAAATAGTGGCTTTCGTTTCCGAAGATGAAGGTATGCATTATGAAGGGTATTGCATCAGACCGCCGAGCGAGGCTGACAGCATCCTCCTTCAGGTCACGCTGGGTTGCTCCCATAACCGCTGCACCTTTTGCGGTACTTATGGAGACAAACGCTTCAAGATCAAGGACGACAAGATCATCCTGAGCGACATCCTTTTTGCCGCCGGACACATGCAAAACGATGACCGCCTCTTTTTGATGGACGGCGACGCCCTGATCATTCCCCAGCAAAGGCTGATGTGGATCCTGGAACGGATCAGGGAGCATCTGCCGCGGGTGAAAAGGGTCGGGGCCTACGCGAATGTCAAGAGCATCAAAATGAAATCCGTGGAAGAGCTGAAGCAATTGCGCCAAACCAACCTTGGCATCCTGTATTACGGCGTCGAAACCGGCGATGATGAAATCAGAACTGCGATCCACAAAGGTTCTACAGCCTCAACATGCATTGAAATGGGGCGCCGGGTCAAGGAGGCGGGCATCCAGTTGTCGGTCACGGTTCTTCTGGGCATCGGCGGCCGCGAGAAATCGCTCCCGCATGCCCGGGCGACGGGCGAGCTGTTGAGCGCCATGGACCCGGATTTTGTCGGGGCCTTGACGGTGATGCTCATTCCCGGAACGCCGCTGTACGAGGATTATGTAAACGGGTCATTTGCATTGCCCGACGAAGCCGGCTTGCTCCGGGAATTGCGGGAAATGATCGCCGCGACCGATTTGACCCGGGGGTATTTTTTCTCGAACCACGCCTCCAATTACCTGCCGGTCAAGGCAAAGCTGCCCGGCGGCAAGCAAAAGGCCCTCGATCTGATCGATGCGGCCCTGCGGGGAGAGGTCGGCCTGAAGCCCGAGTGGATGCGGGCGTTGTAATGGCGCTGCCTTCCGAAGGAGTGGCTGGGACCCATGGCGGATGAACCCAAAAGAATGTTCTTTTAGCAGTTTTTTAGCAGTTTTTTCTTGACTTTCAAAACTACATTCATTTACATAGGCCAAAGAGTTCCAAACAGACAGCCGCAACGAGGTGGGCTGTTTTCCCCCTCGTCATCCGTTCCCATTCTCGCATCAGAGCACTCTCCCTCGGGAGCGGACGAAAGGGATGTTTCCCCTCGTTACACGGCGTTTTCCGGGCTCTCATCCTCGTTTCGGATCCTTATTAAACCGGCGGCAGGACGGCGAAGCAGCCAATGACTTTGACCGTTTTTTTGCAGGAAAGGAGAGAAAGAGATGAATTCAGTCATTGTTCTAATTTTGGGATTTGTTGTCGCTTTTCTCGGGTATCGCGTCTATGCCAAATACATCGACGCGAAGATCATCAAATCCGATCCACAAAGGGCCACCCCGGCGAAGATGTATATGGATGGGGTGGAATTCATGCCCACCAACAGAAACGTCCTCTTCGGCTACCAGTTCAAGTCGATCGCGGGCGCCGCGCCGATCATCGGCCCGATCATCGCGATCCAGTGGGGCTGGTTGCCCGCCCTGGTCTGGATCCTGGGGGGCGCCTTATTCATCGGCTGGGTTCAGGACTACTCCAGCATGATGGTGGCCATGCGGAACGACGGCGCCTCCTTCGGCGGGTTGAGCCACAAGCTGATCTCGCCCCGCGCCCGCGTTATCCTCCTGGCGTTCATCTATTTCTACCTGCTCCTCATCGCCGGGGCGTTCGGGAATGTCGTGGTCAGCACGGCCGTCGGACTCAAGGCGGCCCCGATGGCCTGGCTCTTCCTGACGATCGGCGGCATCCTCGCCGGCCAGATGATTTACAAGTGGCGCAAGGACATCATCCTGACGACCGTCGTGACCGTGGTGATCGCCCTCCTCGGCATCTATCTCGGCACCATCCTTCCCTCCGACCAGGTCCTCGGGGCGTCCATAGCCAGCAGCCGGCCCGTCTGGGCAATCGTCGCTTTCGTCTTCTGCTACTTCGCTGCGGTTCTGCCGATCTGGCGTTTCGCGCTGCCGATCAACTATGTGGCCTCTTACATCGTTTTTCTCGGGCTCTTTTTCGGGATCATCGGGATCTTCATCCTGCACCCTGACTTCACACTTCCCGCCTATACGGGTTTCTCCATCGGTATCGGACCGCTCTGGCCGATCCTGTTCGTGACCATCGCCTGCGGGTCGATCTCCGGCTGGCACAGCATCGTCTCCAGCTCGGGAACTGCCCGGCAGTTGGAGAATGAGCTCGACGCCCGTCCCGTCGGCGGCGGGGTGATGTTCGTGGAGATGATGCTCGCCATCTTCGCACTGATCATCGCCGGCACGATTTTCGCCTCCCCCGTGGAATACGGAGCGGCCGTTAAGCTGGGACCGGGCGGCGTCTTCGCAGCAGGGGTCTCCAAGTTCCTGGGCGCCCTGGGGATGCCGGCGGACATCGGAAAATCTTACGGGAGCGTCATGATGATCGTGCTCGCGATCACCATCATGCAGCTCGTCATGCGCTTCATGAGGGTAGCCACCTCCGAACTGCTGAGCGACGTCAGCCCGGTCTTCCGGAACCCCCATGTCGGCACCTTTATCGCGAGCGTCCTCGGCATCATCCTCGTTCTGACGGGGTGGTGGCAGTACCTGTGGGTCCTCTTCGGCGGCGCGAACCAGCTCATGGCGTCTCTGGCCCTGATGCTGGTCACCGTCTGGCTGATGTCGGAAGGGAAGAGCTATGCCTGGACCTTCTATCCGATGATCTTCATGTTCGTCACCACCGTGGCGGCGCTCCTCTACACCTCCTGGAGTCTCCTCGGAAAGGTCTTCGGGGGCGGCGTCCAGGGCGAGGCGTTCGTGGGAAACCTGCTGATGGGGCTGGTGGGGTTCTTCCTCGTCATCTGCGCCCTGATCCTCGGCTATGAGGGGTTCAAGGCGTTCAACCGCCTCCGGGCCCTGAAGGCACAGGGGGCGCCGGCGAAGGCGTAATGACTGGGAGATTGGGGACAGATTTACAAATCTGTCCCCAATCTCTCAAGATGTACCCCGTCCGGAAATGGCCGGACGGGGATTTTTATCAAGGAGTGAACTTATGTCGAAAGAGAAAAAGGGCGGCCTGTTTCAGGCTATCAAGGAGTTTGCCTACGGGGTCGCCGCCCACGACTCAGCGCGTTTTGCCCTGAAATCGCGGGCAAGCATGGAGCACCTCTTCATCCTCATCACGATGGGGGACATGCTTGGCGTCCCCATCCTCCCCCCGTACTATTCGCTGCGGCTTCTGCCCTACGTGGTACCGCAGATCGCCACGTGGAAGCGGCGGATGCTCCGGGAAAAGGATCTGACGGACGCCCTGGCATAGGGTCTTGGAAACAGATTTCAAATCTGTCCCCAACAATATAAAGAAGGAGGTGGTTATTATATCGCTTACAACGATATTTGAGCAGTACCCGGACCGGCGATACATCATGTTCGGAGGCAAAGGCGGCCTCGGCAAGACCACTTTTTCGGCGGCAACGGCTTATTACCTCGCGAAGCAGGGGAAGAAGGTCCTCGTTTTTTCCGTCGATCCCCAGGCGTCGCTCAGCGACATTTTCAAACAGGACATCTTCGGGAAGGGCCCCACGGAAATCATACCCAACCTCTACGCCCAGGAGATCGACGCGGACAAGCGGGTGAAGGCGTACCAGCAGGAGATCCGCCAGAAGATCCTCGACATGTACGGGATGGACAAAATCCCGGAGGAGATCGAAAGCTACATCCAGGCGGCGGCGGCGGAGCCGGCGATGGAGGAGAGCGCGATCTTCGACGAGGTGGTGGACATCGTTGTCAAGGGAGGGTACGACTACTACATCTACGATCTGGTCCCCTTGGGCCATGCGCTCTATTACCTCAGCATGGCCTCGGTCTACGACAGCTGGATCGACAATATCACGGGGCTCCGGCAGCAGATGCGGGAGTACGACCAGGTGGCCGCGGTAATCCGCCGAGACAAGGAGGAGCTCGACGAGGACGCCATCCTGAACGAACTCCTCTACATCAAGGAGAGGATCAATAAGTCCTCGCGGATCCTCACCGACAAGAAAATGACGGCCTTCTTCTTCGTCCTCACCGCGGAGGAGATGATCATCAGCGACACGCTCAAGGCGGCGGAACTCTTCGCCAAGTTCGACGTGCCGCTCTCCGGCTACATCATCAACCGGGTCCTGCCCGCGGAGCTCAAGGATCAGAACATCCCCGAGTATCTCAAGAACCGGATCACCATGCAGGAGCACTACCTTCAGGTCATCGACAACCGGTTCGGGAAGGAGATCCTCGCCCGAGTCCCCGAGATGGAACGGGACGTGACCGGCCTCGATATGATCGAGAAGGTGGCGAAGGGAATGTTCGGAAATTTCTAACGGAATACAGCGTTTGAGGAGGATAACCGTGGATCAGATCACGACCAGCATGACCCAGTACATGAAGAACCACCCGCGGATGAAGTACATCTTCTTCGGCGGCAAGGGGGGCGTGGGCAAGACGGTCATGGCGGGAACGGCGGCGTTGTGGGCCGCCAAGCAGGGGAAAAAGACGCTCCTGGCCTCGACCAACCCCGTCCACAGCCTCTCCAGCCTCCTGGAGCAGGACGTTTTCGGCAAGGCGGCCGTGGTCTGCGACGAGCAGAACTGCTACGCCTTCGAGATCGACACCAAGGACACGATCGAGCGGTCCAAAAACGAAATCCGGAAAAAGATGAACTGGTTCCTCAAGTTCGCCGACATCACGACCAAGGCCGACGACTTCGTCGAGTCGGCTACGATGAACCCGGCCTTCGAGGAATCGGCGATGTTCGAGAATATGGTCGATCTGATGTTCAAGGACGAATACGACTTCTACGTCTTCGACACCGCGCCGACGGCCAACGCCCGGCGGCTCCTGGGGATGTCGAAGGTCTACTCCCTCTGGGTGGACAAGATGCTCAAGAGCCGGGGGGAGGCGAAGTCCCTCCGGGAGCTGCTCTCCTACACGAAGAAAAAGGAGTCGGATCCGCTCCTGGACGACCTCCTCGCCTTCAAGAACCGGATGGGCAAGGCGGCGGAACTTCTCAAGGATGAGGCGCTCACCGCCTTCTTCTTCGTCACGCTGCCGGAGAGTCTTCCCATCGCCGTCATCACCCGGTTCATCAACTGGTTCCATGAATTCGGGATCCCCGTGGGGGGCGTCATCGTCAACGGCCTGATCCAGAAGGATCAGGCCGGCGCGGACACCATCGACTTCGTCAAGAACAGGATCCTGATGCAGGAAGAGCACATGAAGGAGATCTGGGAGCTCTTCGGCGACCGCGTCCGGGCGATCGCGCCGCTCCTCGAGACGGAGATCAAAGGGGCGAAGATGCTCAACCGGACGATCGAATACCTCTTCGTCCCTGAGCAATAAGAACTCCTCACCCGTTATGGAAAAAGGCCGGACGGATCGTCCGGCCTTTTTCTTTGATGAACTCGCAAAAAGTCAATTACGGCCTGTTTTGTCATTCCGTACTTGATACGGAATCCAGTGTATTCAAGTAGTTCTGGACTCCTGCTTTCGTAGGGGCAAGCTTATTACGACGTAGGGACGGCAGCGCTATGATCGCCGCACCCTCTACAGGTTGGTCGCTTTATCCATCAGGTCCCGCTCCCGCAACATGCTCCGTTTCCACGCCTTCAGCTCCGGAAAGATATGGGGCAGGAGCCTCAACGTGTAGTAAGGCGGGAGCAAGGGCAGTCCGAGAAGATCGCCGAAGATGATCAGCGTGAAATAATGATTGAGAGTTCCCCTCTCCTTCTGCAGGGAAACGTCCATTTCGTATGTGGTGAATCCGTAGAGAACTTCCCGTAACGTCCGGCAATAATGCCGGAGAATGATCAATAAATCGGAAGATTTCATGGTCCCTTCTCCGCCTCCTCATGGGATGCCCCGTCCGCTTGACCGCCGTGTTATGCCTTTGAGCGCGAAGGCTCAAACATGAATCGCCTACGCCACCAGCCGCACCCCCAGCGCCCCGCAAACCTTTGCGATGGTGTCGTAGCGCGGTTTCGCATTGGGCCTGAGCGCCTTGTACAGGGCTTCGCGGGTGAGACCAGATGCCTTGGCGATCTCGTTCATGCCGCGCGCCCGGGCGATGTCGCCCAATGCGGCCGCCAGCAAGGCCGGATCATTCGCCTCCAGAATGTCCGTCAGATAGGCCGCAATCGCCGCCTTGCTGTCGAGATACGGCGCTGCGTCGAACTCGGGCAGGTCTGCCACCTTGATGCGTTGGGTCATGGTCATCTCCTTCAGTCAATCCAGCCTCGCAGTCAGTGCCTTGGCACGCCACCACCACCCCGCGCACCGCCACATCGGACAGGCCGTCCAGCCATTCGGTGAATTCGGGCAAAGGCTTAATCGAGAACATTGCAGAAGTGTAATCGTTCGATTACATATTGTCAAGCAGGATTCCCCGCGATTTGACTCCCCGCACCGCCTTTGGCACGGGTGGGGCATAACACAGAGTTGAGCCGGAGCGTAAGCGATCGGCTCCAACGGCTGGTTAGGCGGTCACTCATACCTCGAAAAACCGGGACAAGCGCCCAGCAGTCTGTTGGATGTGAGGTAAATCCAAGGCGCTTCCCGACCAGGTCATCTTGCGCTGGAACGACGGGCTAAGACTCTGCACGGCAGCCACGGCGTGCAGCCCTGCAATTAAGGCCGCCCGTGCATCGGCGAAAGATACTAATCGAACACTGCCGTGGACTATGCGGTTCCTAACATCGTAAAGGTCACGCCGCCAATTTGTCTCCTTAACGGAACCAAGAAAAGGAGGGTTGAGCGCCCTGGCAATGCTATCCAAATGTTTAAGGCGTGGCTGCAGGAGATGTAGCTTGCCACCGAGCGCCATCTCCGTTTCTATGGCTGCCGGCGTCATGCCCTGATTCTGCAAACTTTCTGACGTCAGCACAGCGACAAAGCTTTCAAACGCGGATTGGGCGTCCAGTACGGCAAACGCGTGCTCACCGCGCTTCAGGCGACGAACCGCCTCGAGGAGGAGCTGGTGGAATAGCTCAAGGGAATGGGGTGTGCGAACAATCGAGCAGAATAGGTGCACAGTGTCGGGCGGCAGCACTCTTCCGGAGACTAAATCGTCAAGGCTATTCAGGCCAATATGATGCACGCGATTCTCACCTATTGTGGAGCCGAAGGACAGGGTGCCGAGAAGCGACAGCGCCTCGTGAGAGGTGCGTTCCTTCGTGGGTTGCGGAATGTCGGCAACGGAAATAATTGTGTAATAGGAATCGAGATCCGCACGGACGGAACGCGCGAGCGGGTCCATCGTGACAAAACGATACACCTCCAGGATATTGTTTAGCGCTAGGCCAGCCCGCTCCATGAGCCTCGGCCCAGCGTAGTCGCGTTTAAAGCGGAGACATAGAAAAAAATTGGCGATGGTGTAGGGACGGGGCTCGATGAAGCCGCCCATAGGACCCTGCGTCAGTTTGGCGGTCGGTATCTCATCCCCTGAGGCGAGCCGAGCAGTGATAACGTAGTCATGCTGAGGAAAGATGTTATTGGGTGGCCCAAGATCCGAAAACACTTGCTCGGGTCTGAGGAGTTCGCTAGTGCGTCTCCAGGTGAGATCACCTACCGAAGGGCGTGGATCACAGAGGGCAATCTCCTCATCAGGCTCCCAGGTTAAGAAAGCGTGCGGGGGCAGGCGGAGAGGAAACGGTAACTCCCAAAGGACATGGGCGATCGCTTCGAACTGAGGCATGACGTATCTCCTTAGTTTGCGCGTACGTCCCGTCTAACGATGAAATCAGCCGGAGCGTAGCGATCGGCTGGATTGCTTGGTTATGCCTCGCTCATAGAAAACCGGAGCATGCCTGCTACCAATCCTTGCCATTCTTCTCCTCTGAAAGATACGAATAAAGGCTGGCGTCTAATTTTCTCAATTTCGCCTTCACTTGTTCGATGTGCCCTGAATGCCAGAGTGGCCTTGGTAGGTTGCGGGCCGCACCCCACATACCGGTAAAATTGCTATAAGTGACCTGGTATTTATTGTCTTTTGCTTCGATCATCATCGTGAAACGACAGGGAGTAGGCATTTCTCCATTATAGAACTCTGTCATACCTTTCCCTATAATCTTGCCATTCTCTTTATCTCGCAACTCAATTACCTGTGTAGAATCAACGAAAGCTCGCACCATCCATTCGAGCGATCTCGCAAATATTGCGTCTTTACTCAAAGTAATTTCGTGAATCTCTTGGAGAGTAAGCTCCTCAGGAGGCACAACCGGCACTTGTTTGGTGACCGCGCAGCCTGATATTAGGAATAAAGTAATGGCCAACAACGCATTCAAATTTTTTCGCATTTCTCTCTCCTTTTCGACAATTAGATGCATAACACGAAGTTCACCGAGAGCGTAAGCGATCCGGTGGAATGACTCGTTATACCCGCTTTTTGGAGTCTTCGTTTCGCTCCTCCGTACCGAAGGATTGAAAGTCACCCGACTTGGATAGGACGTCAATCCACGTGGTGAGCAACTCCGCCAAAACGGGCAAGGGACATGCAAAAACAACTCGTTGGCTTTTTAACCAACGGCTTTGTATTGCGACCACCCAATAAGCCGTTGGTGGTCCATACCTGAACCCGAATATGGGTCCACCGCTCATTCCGACAACACTGGAAAAAGGTAGATTCTCATCCAGTTTTCCGATGAAGCGTGGGTAAATCGTGCGTTTGGTGCCCTCTGGCGGAATGTCTATTGCTTTGACCAAAATCATGGTTGGGGAGACCTTACCAACTATTTCCGGACCGTCTTTCTCGTATGATACGAACTCCTCGGGCAAACCCAGCATTGCGTAAGCGTCGAATTTTACGCGGTGCTGGGCTATCCAGTTTTCTTCAAAAAGTGCCTTTATCCCATGCTTAGCAAGAAGGGCCACATAGTAAGGTCTTAGAGCGATGAGACCAAAATCGAGACCTTCTTCCGTGTCGTCAATAAAGAACCTTGGTTCGTTCAGTAGATCGAATGGTATTGGCTTTTCGGAGATGGCGTCGGGGCCAAAGGTATCAGCAAGCACCGCCGATTCAACTACAATATCGCCACTTTCAAGAGAGGCGGTCAGATCCTTGAGTGCGTGTCCTGCCGTGAGAAAGCTGCAAGTACCACGAATACAGATCACGACCCCCGGGTATGCGGAGAATATCTGATCTCCCACTGGTATTCGACTCTTGACTTGTCGATAAGTGATGCAGAGGGCCACGAGATGCCTACAAAAAAACTCAAGGAGCTTCTCAGTACCTCCTTCGTCTGGCTTGCCACTATTCATGTCCACCTCTGATACTTAGAGCTTGTCCGTAAATAAAATAATGTCCCATGAATTTGAATTGTTATCACAGGCAAAACGTTATTTACGGATAGGTTCTTAGTCCCTGTATTTCTTGGCATAACGACAAATTCACCGGGCGCGTTAGCGCTCCGGTGGAATGTGATGTTAGACGAATTCAGTCGAGAACCTCACCAATTCTTTGAAATCACTTTCTTTCAGAATACGTATTGGCACGCCTTTCACGATTAATTCTTCGGCTTTTCTGTGTTTCGAGCTCTTCTCGTGGCCGATAAGCTTCTTTATATCCTGATCCCCTACCACCAGTATCGTTGTCTTTATCGTGACTCCTGACGCCACTTGACACCCAATAGTGGATGCCAAATCCGCTGCTTCTCGGCGCGGTATTTCAAGAGCACCCGTGAAAACGAGAACCTCACCAAAAAGCGCACCTTCTGGATTTCCATCACGCTTTATCGCAGAGCCTGAACTGCTTGCTGTGGGATCGATAGGTTGGCGTATCCGCTTAAGCCAGTTGTCTATGTCCAGTCCGGTTTCGTTAGATGCTGCAAGAAAAATATGAGCGGCTGCTTTCGCATCTTCTAGAGCATCGTGATGCTTGAACTCGTACCCAAGCATTTTACAAACGTTATATAGTCCATATCCTTTCCTTGCGCATTCTGTCCAAGCGCGACGGGTTACCATTGCCGAATCGAGCCATGTGCATTCTGGTGCGATAACGTTGTAGCGCTTGTATGCCTGGTGCATTGCCACCCGATCGAAGTGTGTGTGGCAGACAACTACTGTACCCGCAAGATATGAACGAAGCGTGTCGTACAATTCTGGGAACGTTGGGGCACCTTCGACAGTAATCTCGTCGATCCCATGAATAGATATATTTATGTCATCGAAGTAGTCCTCTGGATCAACGTAGGATTTCCATTCATGTGACAAAATGCCATTTTCGAACTTCGCTAAGCCAATCTGGCAGATTGATGCCATGTCGGCATTTGCAGTTTCAACATCAATTGCCACGAAGTTCAATGTATTTTGCCCCTTCGTTTAAGTGTTACCATACTTCTTAACATCGCCTGTATAGATGACTTTCATTCCGGTTTTGGAACAAATAAGTTCAGGTTCTTCGTATAAATCTATATTCAAATCTTCTCCCCGTAACCCCTGCCATTGCGCTAGATAATTAAGAGTTCCATACTTTTCGCTTATCTTTGTTTTTTTCTCAATACCGCCTTTCCACCCCAATACAGGAAGCTCCCCATTTTCTGCACGCCGTGCGAGCTCTGGTTCACTCTGCCGCATCTCCCTTCCAATTTCCCAGCAAAGAATCAATCCTTTATCGTCACCTTGCCAAAGTTCCTGCCAAGAAAGCCCCTCTCTTTTGGGCTGTCCGTAAGATCTATAGATTCGTTGGCTCATAAGACTTATCGCTCCTCATCTTTGCGTCTAACGTTTTGCATAAGCGGTTACAATGGAGCGCAGCGGAATTGCAATCCGCCTTAATGCAATTGTTATGTGTTTTTTTTATGTTGATGTGCAATCAGGGCAAACTCTCTCATTTTCCTGTACTTCGAACCGTGCACCACATCGCTCGCATGTTCTGTGAACCGTAACGGAGACACTATCGCTCAAGCCTATTGTATCTCTGATGCTGATTGATAGGGCTTCAGTTTCTATAACCCTCTCCTCTTCTTTTTCTTCTTCCGGAGTAACTGTTATCTCGAACTCACGAAGCGCAAGCGACAGCTTTGGACATAAAATAATCTTCCGTTGCTTGTTAATTCTTTGCCGAAACTCTTGTTTTAACCAATCGTTCAGAAATCCCTTGTTATCTTGTGTTGTGCCAAAGTCACCATCTCTAGAAACTATCCATAGGTCAGCGTTCTTTTCTTCAGCGACGTAAAGTAACCATTCCCAGTTAATTGCATCACCGATACTTGTATCATTTTTCTTGCGTGGCGGGTACCCCAACATAAAGCGCTTCTGCGCCAACTCGCGGACTTCATAACGTATTTTATGGTTTCTATAGAGATCAATGTCTTGTTTTTTTGAAAATATTCTTTGAAGGACTTGATATACTTTGTCGTACCTAACCGGATTCTCAAGAACATTGTCTAATCGGTCCTTAAGCTTTTTTATGCGGTCATTTATTTTTTTTTGATCGTTTCCTAATGCAGTAGCAGACTTATCGTTCTTTAGAACGCCAGGGACATTAATCTTAGAAGGAGGTTTGAGTTCTTTCATTCCATCAAGAATTGCCGATTGCCGGTTTTTCTTGAATTCCATTTCTACCTGATCTGTAACAATCAAGCTGTCCTTTATCGCCTCAAGGTTTTCCAGGAAAGAAGCCTTTACCTCATTTCTTATGCGATAGAAATCAAGATAGATATTCGTGTCGATGAATAATAACTTGGACATCGCGGCTTCCTCACACATAACAATAATTAGATTGATCCGTATAACACACGGAAATTTGGTTTCCTGTCCGCATAACACACCATTAGAGCGATTGCCAAAGACGCGATAAGCTCTTTATATTCATTTGGTTGCGCCCTATATCGCGGTTTATCACGACATCTTATGCGGATCGGCATAATACAACCTCCTCGATTGGCTCAAAGCCCGTCCATCGGACTGCGAACACCCGACGGGCCGCGGTTGAGGACATGGGTATAGATCATCGTCGTTAGAGAAGCCGTCAACCACTTATCACCCGAAAGGTTCGACAATACGGCTTTCACTTCGTCGCGGGCCATGACCACGGGCAGGCGTGTTGGCTTGCGGGCGCGGATGACCTCGCCCAGGTCGCCGATTGGTCGGTCCAGCACGTGGCGGTAAAGGAACAGGAGCGCCGAAAGGGCCTGATTCTGCGTCGAGGCGCTAACCTTTTCCTTCACGGCCAAATGGGTCAAATAAGCGTTGATTTCCGGTTCGGCCATATCCGCCGGATGACGCACATGGTGGAAAAAGATGAAGCGTTTGACCCAATGGCAGTAGGTCTGCTCGGTCCGACGGCTGTAATGGCGCGAGCGCAGGGCTTCCCGCAGTTGATCGAGGAGTTTCGGTTTCCCGGTGGACGGATGGGAAGAAGGCGGCATGGACTGGGTCGGCGTCGCTGACAGGCCCGTTTGAACGCGTGAGACGATCGGAAACGATGCTCTGGGAACGGACACCTCTCTTCCCCTTACATAAAGCGAACAGCACTGATCCAAACCGGCGAATGTGTTTTGCGAATGAGCTAAGTATGGGGAATCCCGCTATCTTGTCAAGAAGTATTTTTGACTCACGGCCATATGCCCGCATGTCCCGAACAGAGGGGAACCGTAAGATGACACCGGCTACCGACGATTCAACCCTATTTTCCGAAGGTCGCCACCGGTTCACCGGCAACGGCAATCCTGTTTGCTTTTTCTTTTTTGAGCCTAGCGGGATGCGCCTTTTCCAGCGCCATGGCCGCTTCATTTTTCTCATGGAAGGAACGGGGTTCATAGGTCCAGCCCATGGCAAGGCGCGCCTCTTCCCTCTTCAGGGCGAACCAGGCAAACCACCCGAGAGGCGGAGCGGCGATACGCGTTTTCCAGCCGAAGGCGACGTAGATATCCTTGAGCAGGCGATCCGCTTTTTCGGTCAGCCGCGGATCGTTTCGATACCACTTCCTCATGGCCCAGACGGCGCCTGCATACGTGGATCGCAGCGGGAATATCTCCCAGGCGACGCGCTTCCGGACGCGCGGGCGGGGATCATCCCGGTACTTCCACCAGCCATTCAGAAGAACCCGGATCATCCGGAGCAGACTCGGGCCGTTCACCGCAAAGTCCCTCCCGAAGGCCTCCAGAAGATACTCTTCTTCCCGGCCATCCTGAATATGCGGGTGGCGGTAATTGAAGCGGTACTGCCCATGGGCGTCGGCGATGGGGAACTCCGTCTCCGGCAGGAGCGACCCGTCCTGCTTGTGTTTTTCGTACAGGGGCGTGCCCGGAATCGGCATGTAGAGCATGAACTGGTGGAAGACCGTCTCGTGGCTGACCGCATAATCGATGATGGCATCCATATTTTCCGGCCTGTGGCTTTCGAGGCCGATGATCGATGAACCCAGGACGCGGATCCCATGCGTCTGCAAGAGGTTTACGAGCGCACGCGTATCCACCCCCTGAAGCTTGTCGTAGGCGCTCTCCTCCCCTTCCAGCCCCATCCAGACCCAGCCGATCCCCAGTCTCACGAGCTGATCGACCGTATAGGATTGCAGGACGCGCGCGGAGCTGAATACGTAGATGGCCCAGCTTTTCCGGTTGGATTCCATCAGCTCCAGGAGCCGGAGCGCCCGTTTCTTGTGGAGGAGGAAATTCTCGTCCAGCGTGAAGAAGGATTTCACCTTGAGCTTTTTCTCCATGTCGCACATGGCGGCAAAGAGTTCATCGCCGGTTTCGAAGAAATTGACGAACTTTCCCTTCCCGCCGAACAGGGCGGAGGTGGAGCAGAAGTTGCAGCCCACCGGGCAACCGACCGAGGGAATCAGGATCGCCGCCGTGCCGCCGGGGCGGTTTCCGAGGCCTATCCCCATCATCCTCCCGCCGAACCCCGATATCGCCAGAGGGTGCTTGACGGGCCGTCGGTCGTCCTGACCCAGATAGCGCTGAAACCAGCGAATCCCCTCCCCGCGCACGATATGGTCCGCATCGATCAGTTCATTGAGACCTTCCTTGTTGCTGATATGGCCGCCGATGACGATCGTTGCGGCAGGCTGATGCCGCCGGATCAGCCTGCACATCTTCCGGACCTTGCCGATATTCGGGAGGATGGCGCCGATCCCGATGATGTCGTAACTGTTCTCAGTGATCTCTGCCGTGAAACCCTCCAGGGTGGGAAAGTCCAGCAGGGTGCAGGGGGCGTCCAGGTTGTTCTGGATCATCATCAACCCGAAGGAGCGATGAAACATCCGGAGCGAGAACCCCCCCTGGACTCGGGTGACCTGATTCTGGTAGAGTTCCATGGGGTTGATTTTGCGGCTTCCGTACTCGTCATCCCGGGCGTAAGGGCCAAAGACGCTCGCGAGCAGGACGCGGGCACGGCTTCCGAGAGGATGGACTGGCTGATTTCTTTCCGGCATGCTATTCTCCTTATTGAGGCCGTCTTTGGCCGCCGGGTAATACGCTAATCGATATTCAGGCAATTGTGAAGGGCCAAGTTGCCGTTTTACAATACTTTTACAATATGAGCCCTCTGGAAATCATGATCCCTTCGCGCGCTGGACATTTTTCGACCCTGCGCCTTCTCGCTTCGCTGCGGGGGTAGGGAACCCCGAAAAATCTCCAATGCGCGCTTCCGGGATCCGATTTCCAAGGGGCCAGATCTCGATAAAAAACAGTCGAGGAATGAAGGATTGCAAATGAAACAGGCGAAATGGTTCATCCATCCGGTTTTTGTCTTTGTCCTGTCCACCATTGCGCTGGCGATCTCCCTTTTTCTTTACATCTACTGGTACATCAGCGTCAGCGAAAACCTGAATTCGGTGATCCGGCGCTACCAGCTCGACGCGAATCAGTTTTTCGAGGCCCAAACCTGGGTGGTGATCCTCATCCTGTCGATCCTGGTCGGCGTCATCCTGTTGGGGATCCTCATCATTTTCATCTACAATTTGAAGACGCTGCAGCTCTACCGCCTCCAGCATACCTTCATCAACAATTTCACCCATGAGCTTAAGACCCCCGTGACCTCCCTGAAACTCTATCTCGAGACGTTCACGAAACACGACCTGCCCCGGGAGGAGCAGCTCAAATACATCGGTTTCATGCTCCTGGACGTGGAACGCCTCTCCGCCAACATCAACAGCATTCTGAACCTTGCCCGGATCGAAAGCCGGTTCCAGGAAGGGGTGCCCACATCGGTCGACCTTCCGGAGACGATCCGGCAGTTTATCCACGATAACCGCCATATTTTCCACGACTGCGACATCCGTGTGGACCCGCCGCCCGGAGGCCCTCTTTTTTATCCTGTGATCACCTCCCTGTTCGATATGCTCCTCATGAATATCCTGACGAATGCCCTCAAATACAACACCTCCGGAAAACCGCGGATCGACATCACCTTTGAAAATAAAGAGAAATCGCTAATGATCCACTTCCGGGACAACGGGATCGGCATCGCTCCAGCGGAGCGGAGGCAAATCTTCCGCAAGTTCTATCAGGCCCGGCACGATGACCGCATCCCCGTGGGGGGAAGCGGGATCGGCCTCTATCTCGTCCAGCAGATCGCCCGACTTCATCACGGGAAGATGGTCGCCGACAGTGACGGTGTTGGGAAGGGATCCGTATTGACGCTGATCCTTCCCGTGAAACTTACGGAAAGGAAAAGAAATGAAGCAGACTGAGAAAAGGCGCATCCTGATTGTCGAGGATGACACCCATATCGCCGAGGGACTGAAGCTGAATCTCACGCTGCAGGGCTATGAGACGGCCATTGCCGGCAGCGGGACCGAGGGCCTCCGGATGTGGAAGGATTGGAATCCGGCCCTGATTGTACTCGACATCATGCTCCCCGCCCTGGACGGCCTCTCCGTTCTGCGCCACATCCGCCTGAAGGACGAGCGGCTTCCCATTCTGATCCTTTCGGCCAAGGGGGCTCCCGACGACCGGATCAAAGGCTTTTCCTGCGGCGTCGACGACTACCTTGCGAAGCCCTTTAACCTGGCGGAATTTCTCCTGAGGGTCGAACGCCTGCTGACCCGGTCCTTCTGGGGCCACGACCATTCCGCCGCAAGCGCGTCAGACCCGGCGGAGGTGAAGCAATACGCATTCGGCGGCAATACAATCGACTTTACAACGATGACGGCGGAGACCAGGCAGGGAACCATCCATCTGACCGAGCAGGAGGTGAGGCTGCTCAAGATCTTCATCGCCAACCGGGGGAAACCCCTGACCCGCAAAACCCTCCTGGAGGTGGGATGGGGCTACTCCGGCGTGACGATGACCCGGACCGTGGACATTTTCCTCGTTCGACTTCGAAAGTATTTCGAGGAGGACCCTCAGAATCCAATCTATTTCCGCAGTCTCCGCTCCGTCGGGTATCTCTTCGATCACCCATGACGGGCTGTTGAAAAACGCCCGTCTGCTGCGTTTCCCTCATCCTTCGCCGTTCAAGACGATCTGGAGGCGTCGGGGACATGTTCCGGAAGCCCAAAGGGATCGGAACGTGTCCCCGGAACAACGCCTCACGGCTTGGGGATTTCGGGGGCCTTGCATCCGGACATCCCGTATCCTGTACGGGACAAGCTTTTGAACAGCCTGCAAAAGAGATTTTTTCAACAGGCTAACGGGGTCGTTCTCCCCCGGACCGGCGACGCGAATATGATTGCGAATTGCCTCTCATTTCCGCCGGCTGAGGCGCTCGTCGGAAACCTCTTTCGACCTTGACACCCCAATTCCGGGCCGGTATACTCGGCCCGGAGAAAGCGATGGCTTATCCGATTATTCCCTTTCCTGCTAAAAAAGCTTTCTCTTCATATCGTTACACAGAGCGAGAGGATCGCTTCCCGGTTCGCACGAATCTTCTACGCATGTTTCCAGTAGGATCATCAAGATCATTATTGGCTTGCGGTTTGGTCTTCAACAGAAGGGGGTGAGCTGCATCAAAGGCCCAAAGGGTCCTTCAAAATGTGCGGACGGATGGTGTGATACGGTTTTTCTGAACCCTGCTCCCTGGAAAAGGGGCCTGCTTTTAGGAAAGGAGAAACGATGATGGCCGAGGAGAGATTCTGGACGAAATCCTACGATCCGGGGTTAGCCGACATTGACCCCGTCCAATGGGAGAAGAGTTACGTCGATGCGGTCGCCCCCATCTTCAAAAAATTCCCCGCCAAGCCGGCCTTAGCTTTCATGGGGGTGGAGGTGACCTTCGCCGAGTTGGATTGTTACGCCAACCGATTCGCCCACATGCTCCTGGCGCAGGGACTCAAGAAGGGGAACGTGGTGGGCATCAACCTCCCCAACATACCGGAATATGTCATCGCTTGGATGGGCATCCTCCGGGCGGGGTGTGTCGTTTCCGGCGTTTCTCCCCTTCTGTCCGCCGAGGAGATGAAATACCAGCTCAAGGATTCCAATGCCGGGGGGCTGGTGACCCTCGATGCCATTTTTGCCGCGCGGCTCACGGGAATCGTTGCCGATCTTCCCGATCTGAAGGTCGTGGTGACAACCAGTGTGGGGGGCTTCCTCCCGGCGATAAAAAGGGTCCTGGGCCGGCTTCTGAAAAAGATACCCCAGGGAAAGGTTACCCCCCTGCCGGGAAGATATGTCGCCGACATGATCAAGGTCATCCAGGGAGGGGAATTTTCCGCCGAACCGCCCGAGGTAACGTTGACCCCCGACGACGTCGCTTACATCCAGTACACCGGCGGGACCACCGGCAGCCCCAAAGGCGCCATGCTCACCCACCGCAGCGCCGTCGCCGATCTCATCATCGTCCAGACCTGGCTGGGCTGGGAGGAAGGCAAGGGCTTAGCCCTCTCGGGCTTTCCCTTCTTCCATATCGCCGGGCTCTTCTTCAACGAGAACTGCATCTACCTGGGCTGGACGCAGATCCTGATCCCCAATCCCCGGGATACCGATCACATCTGCAAGGAACTGGCCAAGTACCGGCCCACGGCCCTGGTCAATGTTCCCTCGCTCTTCCAGATGCTCCTTGCCAATCCCCGATTCAAGGAACTGGACCACTCCCGCCTGGAGGTCTGCATCTCCGCCGCCGCCCCCTTCCCCGAGGAGTCCCAGCGGAAGTTGGAGGAGATCGTCGGTCGGGGGAAACTCCTGGAGGTGTACGGAATGACCGAAACATCGCCCCTGACCACCATGAACCCCTCTAAGAGAGTGCGGAAGTTGGGTTCCATCGGGCTTCCCCTGCTCAATACCGACATCAGACTGGTCGATCCCGGGACGGGCCGGGAAGTGGCGGTGGGTGAGCCGGGAGAGATATGCGTCAAGGGACCGCAGGTCATGGCCGGTTATTACAAGAAGCCCGATGAAACCAGGCAGGTCTTCGATGCGGACGGTTATCTCCATACCGGCGACGTGGCCGTCCAGGACGAGGAGGGCTACCTGCGGATCGTCGACCGGACCAAGGACATGATCATTGTGGGCGGCTTCAAGGTCTTCTCCAAGAAAGTGGAGGAGGTCATGGTCGATCATCCGGCGATCGATATGATCGCCATCATCGGCCTCCCCAATCCCGAGCGTCCCGGCTCGGAACACGTCAAGGCCGTGGTCACCCTCAAGCCGGACTTCACCTTCGGCGGCGACGAGGAGACCCTGAAGGCGGACATCCTGAGAATGGCCAGGGAGAGGCTTTCTCCCTACGAGGTACCGAAATATATTGAAATAAGGAAGGAAATACCACTCACGGTCGTGGGCAAAATCGACAAGAAGGTCCTGCGGAAGGAGATAAAATAGCAGGGCTCCGGGGATAGCGTTTACGTGAAGAAAGACGACCTCGTAAAAAGTCTTAAAAGCCGTGAAAATGGGACGGCTTCGTCAGGTCCCAGAGGCTCTGGACCGGAGGGACTTTGTTCACCCCGGTGTTGTAGACCAGGGCGTTAAGGCTGACGTGGTGGACAAGGAAGGGCTTCTGGAAGCGCTCGGGAAGGACCGGTTTCAGGTCCGGTGGGACATAGGTGAAGGCCAGCCCTTTTTCGAGAAGTTCATGGTGGACGGTGGAGGGGTCCTTCAGGAAGATGACGTCGGCCGCAAAGTTCCCCGCCCTCTGTTCGGCCAGGACCTTCGTCACGATCTCCGTGGAATCCATATCGAAACCGTTCACCTTGATGCCGGGAAACTGCTGCTCGAAGGTCTTCCCGAACTGATGGACGCGGGACGAGTAGGAATAGACGGCCACCTCCTTCTCCAGCTTGGCCTTCTCGTAGAGCTGCTTTTCGTCATAACCCCGGGTTTCGTAAGGACCGAGCTCCGACTTTTTCAGCCACTCCTCGGTTTCTTTGGGAAACTTCCCCTGTCCCCACAGAATACCGGTGGCCAGGGTGGTCAAAAAGACGATTGCCAATGCGAAAATCAGGGATCTTTTCATGACATGACCTCTTTTGTTCAGGCCTTATCGAGGCGCTATTTTTTCGCGTAGGACTGCCCGGCATAGATGGCCCGCACCTCGGCGGCCGAGGCGGCCTTTTGCAGCCGGCTCATGATCCCGGTTTCATCTTTCTGCAGGGCCTGCACGTTGGTCAGCACCGCTTCCAGCTTGTCCGCAGGGAACTTGACCGCGCCGTTTTCGTCCATGTGGACGATCTCGCCCGGGCATACGTCCATCCCCCCCACCGCTACCGCCACGTTCACCGCATACACCGCCATTTCGCCGTGCCCGGCGGTCACACCGCTCAGCATGTACTGGAATTTCATCGGGCGGATCTCATCGATATCGCGCGAAGGGCCGTTGGAAATCACGCCCAGACACCCCACGGCCTTCATCGCCGTGGTCATCTTGCCTCCCGACAGTCCCACCTTGCCTGCGATCTCGGGGGGAAACTTCTGCTGCAAGACCATGATCGTCGGCTTCGGGGAGGCGTCGAGCGCATCGATGACGTCCATGAAGGAGAGCCGCTTGAAGCCCGGATCGGGTAAACCATAAACGCAGGTGACCGCATAACCGGCGATTCGCCCAAGCTCGGGGTACATGCAGCGGATCGTCTGATCGGTGTACCAGTTCTCGGTCCAGGGATTGTAAAGCCCCAGACAGAGGGGGTTTGAAGGATAGGTGGCCACCACGTTGGTGATGGAGGGGGTATCAAAATTTGTTAGCGCCTGCAACATCTTCTGTTCCGTCATTTTTGCCATGTCGAATAACCTCTCTGCAATATGGGAATGGATATCAGACGATTCCGCTCATTCGTCCGCCCCGTTCTTCATCGCCGTCACGCCTCCGATCGTCCCCAGGCGGGACTTCAGAGAGCGTTGCTCCCCGCCCGACAAGGCGGCGTAATAGACGGCGTTCGTCATCACCTTCTTGACGTACTGGCGCGTCTCGGCAAATGGGATCGTCTCGACGTAGATGGCGCCCTCGAGGGGTTTCGCGTCGCACCACCTGCGCGCGCGGCCCGGACCGCCGTTGTAGGCGGCGGCGGCGAGCGCCGCGTTGCCGCCGAACTCATCGAGCACTTGCCGCAGATAGAAGGCTCCAAGCGCGGCGTTCACCTCCGGCCGTCCCAGGCGGGACGGGTGAAATCCCTTCATGCCGATTTTTTTTGCGACCAGGCGCGCCGTCGACGGCAGCAACTGCATCAATCCCACGGCGCCGGCCGAAGACCGGGCGTCGGCGATAAAGCGGCTTTCCTGGCGAACCAGCCCGAAGAGCAGCGGTTCGTCAAGTTTCCGGACGCGCGCCTGCTTCGAGAGCACTTTGCTGTAGGGTACAGGGTAGCGGATGGTAAAGTCGTGCTCGGCGACCGTCCGGTCGGCCGTGTTTATGGCGCGGTCCCAGATCCCGTTTCGCTTCGCCAGCTCCGCGGCGGCCAGCAGCGCCCGGTCGTCCATCGTGCGGACGGTCCACAGCCATTCGGCAACGGCCTCGGTCCGCAAGCCGAGCCGGTAAAGCGCCAGCGACCGCTGCATGCCGGCCCGAGCGGCGACCTCGGCAATCTCTTTCCGGGTCGGCGGCGCCGCCTTCGGCGGGATCTCCAGCGGCATCTCTAACTCCTCCGCAGCGAGCCGGCCGTAGAAATGATGTTCGCCGGCGATACGGCCAAGAAGCGTCCGTCCATCTTCCTGCGCCCCGAGCGCGCATAGCGAGCGTCCCAACCAGTAGATCCAGACCGGCTCATGGCGCTCAGACGGCGACATCCGCTCGATCGCACTTTTCACCTCCGACCAGTTTTCCTGCCGGAGCGCGATGCGCGCACGCCAGGCAAGCTGTTCGTCCGAAAGCGGCATCTCCCCGGCTTTTCCGAACCAATCCAGGGCCTCCGGAAGGTGACGGCAAGCGGCGTGGGTGGCGAGCATCGCCCACACATACTGCTGGTCCTCCAGCGGAAAACGTTCCCTCAGCCTGCCGTCCCAGCAGCTCACCGCGCGCTGCAGATCGCTCCGGACCAGGCTTGTGAGCGCAACGATCCAGAGTTCGCGCCCGGCCGCCGTTTTTGGATCGGCAGCGGATCGCTCCAGAAACCTGGCCGGCGCCCCGTCGGCGTTGTCGATCTGAATCGCGGAAGGGGCTTGATCTGCGGGAAGGCGTTCCGCGATCCGCCGGGCCTCCGCCATGAGGTTGGCCTGGACGAGAAGCCGGAAGCGGTCGCGCAGGTCTCGCGGCGTAAGATCCCAGGATTGCAGCATTGCCTCAACCACCGGCGCACAGCCTGCGGGAAGGGCCCGCGGCGCTTTCCAGAAGGATCTGACCTCGGCAAACACGGAGACGTCCTGCCGACGCCAGCGTTCCTGAAGCGCATAACACGCGACATCGGGATCCGCTTTGACGAGCAAGGGGTACTCCTCCCGGAAAAGATCCCATTGTCCGTTTTTGCCCAGGACGCGAAGCCACTCCCGGCGCAGCTGCTCGGCAAGAACGGTCCCTTCGTTCCGGCCCAGAAAATTCCGCATTTCGCCCGGAGCGGCTTCCTCCAGGCGCAGCCGCAACCGCCAGAAGGCGACATAGGCGTCGAGCGCATGGCCCCGGACCTTTCCCACATATCCGGCAAGCTTAAACCCGTCGCCGGAGACAAAGGCATCGCGGGCGGCAAGCACCGCCTTGTCCTGGGACGAACCCCCGGCCGCAAAAACCGCCGCGGGCAGCGCCACCAAGACCGCCGCCAGGATCGCCCGCATCGATGCCGCCGTGCAAATCCTCATATCGCCTCGATGGTGGAGGGCGGTTTGGCGGTAATATTGTAGGTAACGCTCACGACCTCCGGAATGGCCTCAACGATGCCGTTTGCGATCTTTTCCAGGATTTCGAAGGGCAGTCTCGTCGGTGTGGCCGTGCGGGCATCCAAACTGTCCCAGCAGCGGATTTCAATCTGGTTTCCAAAGACCCTTTTGCCGTCTTTCATCCCCGTCACGCGATCCTCATGCAGAATGGCGAGGTACTGAAAGGCGCCCGATTTGGCGAGCCACTTTTCGGTTATGGCTGTCGCCTTCCGGACCATTCTGATTTTATCCGGCGTAACTTCTCCAATCACCCGCGCGGCGAGGGCGGGACCCGGGAAGGGGATTCTCATAAAGGCCGCTTCCGGCAGTCCCAGGGCCTGGCCCAGTTTTCTCACGCCGTCCTTGCGGAACTGGATGAGGGGTTCCAGAATCTTGTATCCGAAGGCCTTCTGCGGGTCGATGCCCAACGGCTCGAAGACATTATGTTGCCGCTTGATGCCCGCCACCGTTTCGTCCACATCGGTGAGGATCGTGCCCTGGAGAAGATAACGGGCCCCGCTTTTGAGCACAATGTCCCGAAATACGTTTTTATAGAAGGCCTGGGTGATGGCTTCCCTTTTTTCTTCCGGATCGGTGATCCCCTTCAGGGCCGCAAAGAACGCCTTCCGGACCGGGATGATCTCAACGGGGACGCCGATCCCTTTGAAGAGGGCTGCGACGCGCTGCGGTTCGCCCTGCCGCATGAGGCCGTTGTCGATGAAACAGGTTTTCAAACGATCCCCCAGGGCCCTGTGTCCCAAGGCGGTGACGACCGATGAGTCCACCCCGCCGGACAGGGCATTGACGGCCAGACCGTTTCCGACCTTTTTTCGCAATTCCCGGACCTTTTCCTGGATCCATTTTCCCGCATTCAGATCTTCCGCCCGGATTTCCTTGGTTTTCATATGGTCCCGTTCTCCCTTCTTTGATCGTTTGAATTCTTTATGATTGTTCCTTCAGGGCCTCCGCCGCGAAATCCCCGGCGACGGCCGTTTTTTCCTTTGAAAAATAGATGGGGTAATGCTTTCGGAAGGCGGCCAGGATCATCTCGTAGGGCAGGTCCGCAAAAGGGCCGTGGTCATAAACATATTCCATATGCCGGTTTCCCTTCCGGTCGAATTCGTGGAAGACCGCATCATGAATGCCGTCGAAATCAAGGGGCTTGACGTCGAACCGTTCACAGAGGGACAGGTTAAAGGTGGGGGTGGCTTTGACCCAGCGGCCGTTCAGGAACATTTCCGCATAGCCGTGGTAGATGAACAGGTCTGTCTTCATGATCTCTTTCAGACGTTCCGTGGTCAGGTGATTCCGGACGTCGGCGAACCGGAGGCGGCTGGGAATACCGACGGCGCGCGCGGCCGCAGCCAGCAACAGCGCCTTCTCCACGCAATAACCGGATTTCTTGCCTAAGACCACGCTGGCCTTGAACCGATCTTCCGCCAGGTCGATCCCATAGGGATCGTATTGGATCTGATCACGGACGGCGTAAAAGATGCGGACCGCCTGACCGGTCTCGTCTGCAGCATCCCCGGCGGTTGTTTTCGCAAACGCGACGACCGCCGGGTGGTCGCAATCGATAAATACGGTGGGCCGCAGATAAACATCAAAATCCTCAGTCGTGGATGAGACCATGATGCACATCTCCGGTTATGAGAAAAGCACGGATCCTCCGAGGTTCCCGGTTAATCACCTGAACGACGCACCGGCGTATGGCGCCTTACTTCTCAAAAATCCACGGATCCACGGCGCGTTTCCAGGAGACCATCTCCTCCGGTTTGAACCAAAGCGCCGCTTCCGTCACGCCGTTTTCGGGGCTGTCCGAAGCGTGGGTGAGGTTGCGGCCCACTTCCAGGGCGAAATCGTGGCGGATCGTCCCCGGCGCGGCTTCCAGAGGGCGGGTGGCGCCCATCGTCTGGCGGATGGCGGCCGCTGCCTTGGGGCCTTCCCAGACCATCGCCATCACCGGGGCGGAGGTGATATAGGCGATCAGACTGTCGTAAAACGGCTTGCCCTTGTGAATCGCATAGTGCTCTTCGGCCAGCTCCCGGCTGACCTGCATGAATTTCGCCCCCGCGAGAAGCAGTCCGCGTCGCTCCAGGCGGGCGATCACCTCGCCTACGAGACCGCGCTGCACCCCGTCGGGTTTGACCAGAACCAGAGAACGTTCCATTTCTTCCTCCTGAAAAAATGATATCCGGAAACACCGGATTGCTTGACGAACATCCTATCAAACGCCGGAGGAGGATACGAAGAACCAGCTTGCATGTCAACAGGTATCTGGCCACTTGTCAGGTGCACGTAAACTGTCCGGATTTGTAGCGCACGATCTGTCCGGTTTAGGATGGTCGCCATTGGAGGCGGCGGATGAGACGGACGCAGATGCTACAGGAGATCCGGAAATGCGATTTGAAGAGGTGTATTTTCGCTACCCTTCATCCCTCCCTATTCCCAGCTCGCTCCTCAAGAGACCGAGGTCAATGAAGGGTTCCCCGGCCTTCTTCTTCCTGGCTTCTCCGTTTTCCAGGTCTTTAATGAGGTCGAGGACTTTCTCCCGCCCCGCTTTTGTCGCCAAGGCCTCACGGGGGGTCTTGCCACCGAGGGCCGGAATCTCTTTATCAGGCCAGGCGGACATATGCTTCTGCATCATGGAGGCCAGCATGGCCCGGGCCTCCTCATTCTTTAAGGGCTTTGCCGCTTCGCCTTTTCCTTCGCGCCGTTCCATGGCCACATGGATGTCTTCGAACTCGTCGACGCGGTGACGGACGGACCCCCGCAGCAGATCGAGAAGCCTCTTCTTACCCCTTTCGAGCCGTTCCCGGGACATGCATTCGAGGGTCAGTCTGTCGGGATGGAGGTCGACCGTGCCGAGAACCGTAAATGTCATTTTCCCGGAGGGATGGACGATGCTGGAGGTGACGACCATTCCCTTTTCGTCTGACTCGGGGCCCATCTCCCAGTCCTTGGAGGGGCCTCTTTTCAGCCACGAGACGCGCACGCCCCCGGAGGGGATCTCATCCTCATCGGCGAAATCGTACTCCCCGGAAAGGAGCTTCCGGGCGCGCCCGTAATCGGACACCGTGAAGCGGGCCTTCGAAGAGATGATCCTGTGCCTCTCTTCGGTGAGCAGCACGCGCGGCTCTTCAACGACCTCATCGAAGAAACGTCCCATCAGGAAGGCGTTCTCCTTCAGGAAGGCGGGCCAGCCCGCCCGGCCCGTGTCAGCCTCGAACGCCCGGCGCGCGTTGTCCAGGTATGCCTTCAGGGCTTCGAGCCTCATCCGCGGTATCGTCTGCCCGTTTCCCCCAAACCTGCACACGCCATCCATCCTGTAGACCCTCACCTGAACGAGGTCCCATTTGACGGCCATGTAAGACCCGGAGACCTCCTCCACGTCCATCTCCTCGCCGGTAAAGACATCTCGGATCGTCAGGCCCTCCCCTTCCCGGACAGCCTGTACCTCATAGATGGAGTGGTAACTTTTCATGAGGGATTCGGCGAGGCGTCTCTCATCCGCGGACAGCGTGCTCAGCCGCCGGTCGCAGAAGCCCTGTAAGATCGTTTTGCCGTCTGCCGTGCGGTAGTCGTTGATGAACCAGTCGTGGAATTGGCCTTTGTCTTCGGAGGCCCTCTCGGGCAGTATGATGGGCTCCAAGGGTTCGATATTCCAGAATATACCCGTAGCCCTCAGGAAGTCCTTGCGGAATATCTCCCTTTCGACATAGCGGGAGAGGCTTTTCTGGAGGCTCTGGAAAACCGGGTCGGGAGCGGGCGGTTTGCGGGGCCCCGGTTCGGCCGGTGCGTGCTCCTGACCGGATTCCTTGAGGAGGCAGCACTTCTTGTATTTCTTTCCGCTTCCGCAGGGGCACGGGTGGTTCCGGCCGACTTCCTGTCGCGCGGGGACCGGCGCCTCCGTTACAAGGCGTGGGGCACCCGGATGGGGAAGCCTCCTTCCGAGCCGTTCCGCCACCATCATGAGCTTGTCGAGGAGGCCTTCCTTGAATTGATCGAGATCGGCGCTGACCCGGTAGTAGTGTCCCCGGTCCATGATCTCCGCGGCCTTGCTGTAATGGGAAAAGGCGGTTTCAAGATCGCCCTTGTCAAGGGCGTATTCACCGAGGCTGACGTGGCCCTCCACCGCCAGAGGATCGTTCTTGATCGCCCGCTCGTAAAAGGACACGGAATCCTCTCTCCGCTTGATCTGCCGGAGGGCATTGGCGAACCCGATGAGGAGTTCGGGGCTCTCCGGGTTCTTTCTCAGCTTCTTCTCATACTTGTCAACCAGATCCTGCAGAGGAATCTCCTTCCCAAAGGCCGATATCGATCTTATGGGGACGACCGTCATTTCATCCCGGTCCATTTTGGCGGTTTCGGGATCATAGGTGAGGAGCGCCAACCGGGCGGTGACCGCGATCATTCCCTCACTGGCGATCTCATAGTGGTCGAGGGCTCCGCATTTCTTGCAGACGATGTGGTCCTCTATCACCGTGTCTTTGGCGCCGACGGCCACGAAGACCTTGTCGACCGTGTAATGATAGACGTTCCGGCAGGAGCGGCACTTCAGAGAAATTTCCAGGGGTTCCCTCAGGAAGGCGCCCATATCCTCCTTCTCCATCGCGCCCTGCAAGCGCTTCTCTCTTTCTTCCCGGAGCTCCATTTCCCGCTCGATGCGCTCAAGTTCGGGGTCTGCCTCACCGTTGATGAGGCAGAGGAGGCAAAAGGCTTCGCCCTCGGCTTGCTCTCCCTCTCTCAGTTCGATCTTGAGGGCAGGGATGAACCTTTTGTCCCCAATGTAGGCCACGGCGTCCAGAAGCCATTCCCTGTACCCGTCCCATAACCGGGACCAGTGGGCCAGGATGAGATCGACCGACGCCTCCGTCGGAAGGTTCTCCAGTATCCGCAACGCCAGGGGTATTCCGGCCGGATCGTTCTTCTCGAAAAAGGGGCGCAGAAGGGGGATGGAAAGGGGCCCCAGCCCGCCGACGGCCTCGGCGACATCATCCTCGAACCCGTTGCCGTCGAAGTCCACCGCGAGCAGTTCCCGGGCCAGCCTTTCGTCGATGAACCTGCCCGCGAACCGGATGAGTCTCCCGTTCGCCTGGGCGAAAGGTAACTGGCCCACCCGGCGCACGGCCTCGCGCGCCAGGCTCTTCACATCCGCCCTTTTGGCAAGGAGATCCATGATCGCATCATCCTGGGGCGCATCGGGCCTGTCCTCGAAGAAGAGATCGAGCGCCGCATCGGCGTCGAGGGTCTCCGGATTCAGCGCGATGAGGGACCGGGACTCCGCGAGGAAGGCAAGAACGATGACGGCAATCCCGGCCACGGTCTCCCTCTGCGCCGTGGGGGCCTCCGCGGCGGTTGCCTTTAGGGCGTCCAGGGCGGCGCAATGAAAGTACGGGACATCCCTCCCCGCCTGCCAGCGGATATAGGCCTCCTCGCCGCGCTCCAGCCTTTTCGCCTGCTGGATCGCCAGGGCGGTCCTTTCCGCCTCTTCCAGAATTTCGTCGAATCTCCGCTTTTTCAAAAGCTTTTCGATGGCATTCCCGGCGTCGCACCCGGTTCCGGCCAGAAGATCCAGGGACGCCTCCACCTCGCCGGCGAGGACCTTGGAGGCTTGCCCCTTGCCGGACTTGCCGGTGAGGGCATCGACCGGGCACCATGCTCCGGCGCGGTTCGCGATCTCGGCCAGGAGCGCCGGGACGTAGCCGCTCACGCCGCTGTGATAGGCGAAGAGGAGCAGTTTCCCGATCTCCGTGCCCGCCTCGATGTTTGCGTTGAAAAACGCGCCAGCGGCCATCTCCTTGAAGTCGCCGAACGAGTCGAGATGCCGCAGGGCGTCCTCCACATACCGCTGCGACTCGTCCGTTCCGAGGAGAGCGACATTCATCAACACCCCGGCGAAGTCGGCCGGATCGGCCCCGGGTATCCGGGCATGCTTGTCCCGCACGGCGTCGAGGAGCCTGCCGTCTTTCATCAAAGCCAGCGCATGGGCGAGGTGCTTCGCGGCAATGCCCGAGCTTGTCCTGAAGGCGGCAAGCAGGGCATCGGCGAAGTTCCTGTCGGGATCATCGCAAAAATAGGCGGCGGCTTGAGCCGCCACCGGTCCGTTCCGGTCGTTCAGGAGGCTGACCATGAGCGGCCCCGCCTCTTTCGGGTAGAGGCAGCGCATCCGGCCGGCCGCCCAGCCTTTCACCCGCCGGTCCTGATGGCCGCACAGTCGGGCCAGCTCTTCAAAGCTCCACAACAAAGTCGTCATCTGTTCCTCCTGCCATGGGTCCATCCGCCCGGGGATGCACGCTTACCCGGACCTTCCTTTTGATGAATGCGTGGGCGGCATCATATGCCAAAAGCGGAGAAGGATCAACGCCGAAACGTTCCCCGGCAGCTCATCGGCGGGATCCTTGCCGGAAATTGGAATAAATGCACTGCCTTACTTTGCCATTTGGCCGGTACTTGCAGCAATGTACCCGCCAATGACAGGATTTACGCATGGGAGATTTCTCCCCCCGGTTCCATCCTGCAAAAGCGATTGCCGGCATGTGGAGATCTTCACCTTTTTTATGATCTTAATTTTGGCAGGATATCCGGAAGTAAAAAAAATGGTTGCGTAATGCCTGTTGAGAGATTTATATATATCCCACCGTATTTAAAACGAGATAGGGGAAGCCGGCAGTCTATGGGTGCGAGAATTCGACCGCATGGTTATTGCTTGGCGTCTGAAGATTCCAGATTGGTCTGGATATCATGACTATGGTCGGTGATACCTTTGTCCTGCACAAATTTGAAACCAACACCAAATAGAAATTGATTCTCGGAGGATAACATGAAGCTTAAAGTCATTTTGGAACCCAGTGAAGAGGGCGGATACACGGTCATGGCCCCATCACTTCCCGGCTGTATCTCGGAAGGAGAATCACGAGAAGAGGCTATACGAAATATTCGAGAGGCAATCGAATTGTATTTGGAACCGGTGGAAGATGATCAAACCTTTTCACCTGGTGCTGAATTGATGGAACTGGCCGTATGAACAAAGTGCCGAGTCTCTCCTACGATAAGATCATCCGAGCACTTCAGCGGGATGGATGGGTCATGGTCAGAACGAAAGGAAGCCACATTCGTCTTCAAAAACATATCATGAATGAGACGCTGAAACTGACAATTCCTGCTCATCAGCCGGTCAAGCGATCTACGCTCGCCCATATCCTCAAACAGGCCCGCATTACCATTGATGATTTCTTGAATTTGATATGAAAAAGCCAACGGGACGGCTAAGCGGCTTGGTAAAGCGCGCCAGCGCTTTACCAAGCCCAGCTTCAGCCGTTTGTTAGCCGACTTTTCATGTTGTCTGGTGACAACCTCGATGCCAACCATTCGTGTGCCGCTGCTTTATCTTTGAGTTGTTGCCCATTTACATTGAATGTGAGGTACTTTCCACCTCGCACGTTAAACGAAACCCCTTCCTGGTTCAGGTAGTCTACTGCTTCCTGAAAGTTATCCTCCCCATGTTTTACTTCAATAAATGCACGGTCGCCCTTTCTCTTGGTGACCCATACCCGGGCCGTACCGCCCACTGAAAGAGAGATATAGGATTCGAAGTATTTTGTTGGGACTGCGCCATAGAGCCTTTCGAGAAGTGCTTTGTACCAGCGAGCGCATTCGAGTGCGACCGGGTAATTCGTAACCCAATGTTTCTCATCGTATGCTTGCTGAGGCGTCTCCTCCTCTTCCGGTTCCTCGTAAGAATCGATGACTTTTGTGAAGTTAAGCCCCCTAACTTCGCCAACCTGTATGATATTTGCCTGAATACCGATCATCGGGACTGCCATACTGAGCAAGTGAACCACGTTGAAAAATCTGTTCGTGATTTCCTCTGCCACCAATACCGCTGTGTGACTCCGATTCGGCCACCTTCGCTTCTCATTGTCCCAGTATTCGATGGTCCGTATGATATGAGATTCATCAGTGGCACCTAGTTGCAGTTCCACCTCGAACATAGAGTCGTCCTCTGGATTCTTGAGCAGTAAGTCAAGTCGGCCCCCCCGAGATTGGGTCTTTTCCTTCATTACTGCCTGCAAATCCCCCAAGCCGAGGATCGTGGGGTCTTCAAAGATCTTGTCCCGAAGCCAGTACTCGTCGTACCCACATTCCCGAACTGTCCGGATCTTTGCGGCCTCGATCTTGTCCATTGTCCTTCTCCTTTTCGGCTAACATAGTGTAGGCCACCGAACGGCGGCCTTTTGTCACCGCCGCTCCAATTGTAATGATTGCGTTAGACATTGACATAAGAAATGATTTCTGTCAAACGAAAATCAATGGAACCAATACTGGATATAAAAATCCCGCATGAGCTGACAGAAGATGAAATTCCCGGATCGGGTTATGGATCGGCTTTCTTTTCATCCCAATACATCTCCAGCCGTAGGATGGTAAACAGCCTGCCACCGGCCCGGAAGCATCGGCCCAAAAGAGAACTTCAACGCGTTGAAGTATGATAACAGTTTGTTATCTATTACTAATTAACGACTCACCTCTCGATTTTTTCTCTAATTGCCGTTTTTTGTCCATTTTCGATAAAAAAATGGATTTCAGCATTGTTATGGCTTGAAACGTTTCATCTACCGCCTTTTCATCCGGACATCCGGGCTATGGCAGCCCATTGATGGAACCAACCAAACTGCGCGCTGCCTGCGGTTTGAATGTGTTGACGCTACCTCGAATACGGATGTCACGAAAAAGCGTCACGAGCCGTCCCGCGTGCGACCCCTGAAACGCAGATGTGTTATTCGCTCATCGCCGGCGGTTCCGCCGCGGTGATCATCTCCTGCAGGGTCACCTCCGGATGGTGGTAGCGCTTGTAACGCGGCGTCTTTTTGCCGAACTGGATCGCCTCCTGCGGACACCACTGGATGCAGGCAAGGCACTGTTCGCAGTGATGACGCCAGACAGGTCTGTCTGCCTGCAGGTCGATGTTTCCACAAGGGCAGATGGTCTTGCAGACGCCGCAGGCGTTGCATTTCTCATCAACCCAGAATCCCTTGTCCATCGTCGGAACGCGGGAAAAGGAGAGCCGGTTGAACCCGGTAAAAATGATATTCTGCCACAGGGGGCCCTTCTCGACCGGCCGCTTCTCCCTCGCAGCCACCGCGGCGGCGATTCGGCCGATCTTTTCCCTTGCCGCCTCGATCCGCCGGATTTGCTCCGCTTCGGGTCCGGGGCCGCCCCAGGGGATGTAGTTGGACGGCATCGCCAGTTCGAATCCGGAGGAAAGGGATAATCCCCTTGCCTGCATCCGTTTATTCAGTTGAAGCAGGGTGGCGGCAACCTGTCCGGCGTTGACGGCCACGGCGAAATGGTACCGGGACGGGTCTTTCGCAAGCGCGTCCGCGAAGGCGATCACCCTTGGCGGCAGCCCCCAGATGTGGACGGGGAAGATGATCCCGATCGCCTCGGCCCGACTCACGACCGGCGCCCCGGAACACCGGGTGATCGGGATGACCTCGGCGTCGCCCAATTCCTTCGCCAGCGACCTGGCCGTCCAGAGGGAATTGCCGGTGCCTGTGTAGAAGAAAAGATCGGTTTTCATGGGTGACTCCTTAAACGAATGGGATATCGGATGCCTTTGGAAAAGGCGCCGGTCATCGCGACCGCCCCGTTATCGCTGCGGGCGAAGCCCCCTTCGGCAGGTCCGAGGGGACAAGAAAAAATAAGCGGTGCTCCGAAACGCGGACCTACGGCGCTTTTTGCACACAAGCGGTTCCTTATTTCCGGCGGACCCGGGGAACGATGATCGGGGTTCTTGCCCTGTACTCCGCGTACGCTTTTCCGAAACGCTTCTCGAGTTCCGGCTCTTCGATGTACCTGAACTCGAGGATGCTGACGAACACGAAGACCGGCGTCGCGATGAACGTGAGAAAGACCGATCCGTACAGGATCCCGATCCCGGCCAGAAACAGGAAAACCCCCGTCAGCATCGGGTTACGGGAATAGACGTAAGGGCCGTCGGTTACCAGTTTCGGAGGCGGGTTGACGGGAACGGGGGTCCCCTTCGCTCTCAGAAATCTCCAGACCGACCAGACCCACAAAGAGGCCCCGATGATGAAAAAAGGCAGGGAAACCGCCCTGCCGTACGCCTTCGGAATGAACTCGGGGAATCCTAAGAACCGGTCCATGAAAAATGAAGCGCCGATTACGAAAAAAATGAGGCAGAAAAAGAAACCCGCGAAAAGGGGGGTGAGGAGCAGCCGGATCTTTTCGGGACCCGTGACCTTCTGATGGATGAAGGTGACAATCCTTTCACAAAAACCGTTCATCTGCATTCGCCTCCGGTTTGATATCTACCACATCCCGATTCGGATTTCACCCATTTTCCGGAACCGCCCCCTTGACAAATCATGAGATTTGTAGTCTGTGGCGCGATCGCCTTTTACGGTTTGCTGTAAAAAAATGATCGTTTGATGCGCTACACCCTATTCGAAGTTCCCGTCCTGCGGGATATCACTTAGGGGCTCTCGATCCTCTTCCTGAGAATCTGCGGCTGGCATCGCGACGGGAAGCCTGATGCCTGTTCTTCCGAATGAAGACGGGTCCGGGTGTTGATCTGGTCTTGGATGGAGGAACGGATTCAGATGAAAATATTCATTATTGTCGGCATGCCCGCAGCGGGCAAGAATATTGCCCGGATCTATGCGGAGGAACGGGGTTTGCCCTATTTTGCGACGGGTGATCTCGTACGGGAAGAGGTCAGGCGACGGGGAATCGAACCGACACCGGGCAACATGGCCAGACTTTCGACGGAACTGCGCGGGGAAGACGGAATGGGGGTGACCCGTCTGGCCCTAACTTCGGCGATGAAAACGGAGGCGCCCGTCGTGATGATCGAAGGGATGAGGTCCTGGCCCGAGATAGAGCTGATCCGCAAGAATGCCCCTTCCGTCGTGCTCGCCTTTGTTGCGCCTCTCTCCTTGAGACGCGAACGCATCGTTTCCCGGGGGCGGAGCGACGATAAGGCGGCGGCTTTCGAAGAGAGGGACGATCGGGAAATTTCCTATGGAACGGCCGCCCCGATTGCCTTGGCCGATGAATACATCCTCAACACGGGAACCCTGGAAGAAGCGCTGAAAGCCCTGGACGCCATTGTACTGAAATACCGCTAAAGATGACGGCTTCGTAAAAAGTCCGGATGCTGCGTTGCGCTTCATCCTTCGTCATTGCGGCGTACGCCANNTGCTGCGTTGCGCTTCATCCTTCCCCTGCTTTCGCAGGGGCAGGCTTATTGCGGCGTACGCCAAAGTACGTACGCCGCATTCCTCAGGATTCGCGCGCCTTGCCTGCAGCCTTTTTACGAAGCCGTCCCATTTTCGCGACTTTTAAGACTTTTTACGAGATCATCAAAGAAGGACTTTCCTGTATCCGCTTCCGGCGAAAGAGGGTTCCGGGACAGGCGGCTGCACGAATCAGACCGCCCAGCCACAAGGCCTTAAGCAATCCTCGTGCGGCCCCGGACATAGGCGTGATCCACTTCCAGCTCCGGGCCTTGCGCGGCCCCGGTCGCCAGCCTGTCGCAGCGCTCGTTCTCCCGGTTTCCGGCATGGCCGTGCACCCAGACGAACCGGACCCTGTGCGCAGCGCACAGATCGAGCAGCTTTGCCCACAGGTCGGCGTTCTCGGCCGCCTCGCTCTTCGTTCGCATCCAGCCGTTGGCGCGCCATTTGCGGGCCCAGCCCTTGCTGATCCCGTTGACCACGTACCGCGAATCGCTGTGCAGGGTAACGTCTGCCGGGGCATTCAATACCGCGAGCGCCGCGATACACGCCATGAGCTCCATGCGGTTGTTGGTTGTCCGGCGGTAGCCCTGCGCGAGCTCGTTCCGGGTCTCCCCGGCGAGGATGACCGCGCCATATCCCCCCGGTCCCGGGTTTCTCACACAGCCCCCGTCGGTATAAACGACGATCCGCCCCGGCAACGCGCCTGAAACGTCCGGGACGGCGGCGGACGGTGACCGGCCTGAAGCACTTCGGGGTCTGGCCGCCGGGCTCTCGAACCACTGCTGCGCCTCGTGCAGCGTGGTGAACCCCTTGTAGATGGCCCCGGCGAATCCGCGGACCTGCTCCTCGGCGCCCTCCGGGCCATACCAGGCGCTATAGATGCCGGGTCGGCAACCCCGGACGACGGCGTAGTATTTCTTCTGACTTCTCATGCCAAATTCCCTCAACGTATGCCGATGTGTCGCACGGCAGACCGATCCGGACCGGTTTTAGGGTTACTTAATACAATTCGGCTTTTTTTACCAGCGCGCCTTCACAGTGGCGATGCCGGTTCTCCGGCCGCACTCTCTCCGTCTGCCGCCGCCCATAAAATGATTGACTTCAAAGGGTCATGGTGATAGGGGAAACTTCCCTTGGACCGGGAGGAGAGGTTGACCCATGCTGGATATCAAATACCTGAGACAGAACATCGATTTCGTGTCCGGAAAAATGCGCGAACGGGGACAGGCGATGAACCTGGATCGTTTCATCGCCCTCGATGCGGAGCGGCGGGAAATCATCCGGGAGGTCGAGGGTCTGCGCAGCGAGCGCAACGCCGTCTCGAAGCAGATCGGCGAGAAGAAGAAAAACAAGGAGGACGCTACCGACATCATCGCCCGGATGGGAGATGTCTCAAACCGGATCAAGGAGCTCGACGAAGCGCTGAAGAAAACGGACGATGACCTCGCTGCGATCCTGATGACGCTCCCCAACGTCCCGCACGAGTCGGTCGTCTGCGGGAAGGGCGCCGAGGACAACCCGGTCGTCCGGGTCTTGGGAGAGAAGCCGCAGTTCTCTTTTGCGCCGCGGCCGCACTGGGAGATCGGCGAGAGTCTGAACATCCTCGATTTCGCCCGCGGAGCGAAGATCACCGGGGCGCGCTTCACCCTCTACAGGGGACTCGGCGCAAGGCTGGAGCGGGCGCTCATCAATTTCATGCTCGACCTCCATACCGGCCGGCACGGCTACACCGAGGTGATGACCCCCTTCATGGTCAACCGAGAGAGCATGACAGGCACGGGCCAGCTCCCGAAGTTCGAGGAGGACCTCTTCCGGATCGACAAGGTGGATTACTTCCTTATCCCGACGGCGGAGGTCCCCGTGACGAACATCCACCGGGACGAGATCCTGAGCGAGAAAGAGCTCCCGATTTACTACGTGGCCTACTCCCCCTGCTTCCGCGCGGAGGCCGGCTCCTACGGAAAGGACACGCGGGGGCTGATCCGCCAGCACCAGTTCAACAAGGTGGAGCTGGTGAAGTTCTCGAAGCCGGAGAGTTCCTATGAGGAGCTGGAAAAGCTGACGCTGAACGCCGAAGAGGTCCTTAAAAGGCTGAAGATCCCCTACCGGACGGTCTGCCTCTGCACGGCAGACCTGGGCTTCTCCTCCGCGAAGACCTACGACCTCGAAGCGTGGCTCCCCGGCCAGGATGGCTACCGGGAGATCTCCTCGTGCAGCAATTTCGAGGAGTTTCAGGCGCGCCGGGCGTCGATCCGCTTCCGACGCGAAGAGAGTGGAAAGGTGGAATTCGTCCACACCCTGAATGGCTCCGGTCTCGCCGTGGGGAGGACCCTCGTCGCCATCCTGGAGAACTACCAGCAGGCGGACGGGAGCGTCGTCATCCCCGAGGCGCTCCGGCCTTACATGGGTGGGGTTGACAGAATTCCCGCCGCGGGGTAACATGAAAACGTGCGGAGGGATGGCCGAGTGGTCTATGGCGGCGGTCTTGAAAACCGTTGACCGAAAGGTTCGCGGGTTCGAATCCTGCTCCCTCCGCCAGAGATAACGACCCGCCGTCCAGGGTCGAAAGATGATCGTAAAAAAAGACCGCGGAGAGATGGCTGAGTGGCCGAAAGCGATCGCCTGCTAAGCGATTGTACGCCCCTTAAAGGTGTACCGCGGGTTCGAATCCCGCTCTCTCCGCCATTTTTCCCTTCCGTCTTTCCGCCTTCCGCAAGATCTCCTTCAAAGCGATGAATCCTGTTGACATATTTTTCAAAGCGGATACAATGGCTGCCCATTGCCTGGAAGGTTGGATGCGGGCAAAGTGGGCGGACCTCCGGGAAGGGTACTTTACCGCCGCGGCGGGCCGGGAAAATTGAAGTTAAAACGCGCCCATGGCTCAGCTGGATAGAGCGTCAGACTACGAATCTGAATGTCGCAAGTTCGAATCTTGCTGGGCGCGCCATAAAAACAAGGGGTTAGATGATTTCATCTGACCCCCTGTTTTTATGGTTGTGAAAGATACTTCGCAGATAAATAATTAAATTTCATAGCAATTAACATAGTTTTGTAAATGAATAGTCTCAACCGAAGTTTGACACCCCATTTT
>PLLC01000068.1 GCA_003141195.1 Syntrophaceae bacterium | reverse complement strand
AAGGTCGTCCGCTGGCTCTTCGTCATCGTCGGCGCGCTCTTGGCCGTGGTGATCGTCCTGTCGCTGATCCGCCACGTGCCCCTCATCGAGATGATCCCGCTCATGCTCGTCCTGTTGATGAGCGCGGTGCCGGTCGCCCTCCCCGTCATGTTCACGGTCAGCATNNTGCGTGGACAAGACGGGCACGATCACGATGAACCAACTGACCGTCACCGGCGTAATCCCGCTGGAACATGCGACGGAAGCCGACGTGCTGTTCGCCGGCGCGCTCGCCTCTCAAGATGCCAACCAGGATCCGATCGACCTGGCGTTTCTCGCCGCGGCGAAAGAACGGCATATCTTCGACGGCCTTCCCAAGATTACACCCGTCTCCTTCGCGCCGTTCGATGCGAAAAACCGGCGGACGGAAGCCGTAGTCGAACAGAACGGGCGGCGGCTGCACGTGATGAAAGGCGCCGTGCGAACCGTCGCCCAGGCCTGCGGACTAGAGCCCCCGGCGATCGCGGCGTTGGAGGCGCGGGTCAGTGAATCCGCGCTGAAGGGATATCGGACGCTGGCGGTGGTGCGCGGCCCCGAGACGGGCGCCCCCGCATTGATCGGGTTGGTGACGCTATATGATCCGCCCCGGCCGGATGCCAAGCAACTTATCGCCGAACTCCGGGACTTGGGCGTTCCGGTAAAGATGCTCACCGGCGACGCGCTNNGTGTATCCGGAGGACAAATACATCGTGGTGCAGCACCTGCAGGCCGCAGGGCATGTGACCGGCATGACGGGCGACGGCGTCAACGATTCTCCCGCGCTGCGCCAGGCGGAAGTGGGCATCGCCGTCAGCGCCGCGACCGACGTCGCCAAGGGCGCCGCCAGCGTCGTTTTGACCGAACCGGGGCTGACGAACATCGTGGTCCTGGTCGAGCAGGGGCGGACGATCTACCAGCGCATCCTGACCTGGATTATCAACAAAATCAGCCGGACGATCCTGAAAGCGGCCTTCGTGGCCATTGCGTTCGTACTGACCGGCAAGTTCGTTGTCTCCGCCTTTGCGATGCTACTGCTGGTCTTCATGACGGACTTNNCGTGGAACATCGGGGGCTTCATCGCGGTGTCCGTGGTGCTGGGCGTCGCGATGGTCGCGGAGACGCTCCTCCTCTTGTACATCGGCTGGTCGCGTTTCAGTCTGGCGGGGAACGACAATGCCCTTTACACCTTCAGCTTCCTGACCCTGCTCTACTTTGCCGCGTTCTCCATCGTATCCGCGAGGGAGCGCCGCTGGTTCTGGGCGACAATGCCCAGCAAGACCCTCGTGGGGGCCCTCCTGGCGGATGTGATCACGGGCACCGTCCTGACGTTCGCGGGCCTCCCGGGACTCCTGCCGTTGCCTTGGTGGCAGACGCTCGCAATTTTCATCTATGCGATGGTCTCGTGCCTTGTCGTGAACGATGCCGTGAAGGTCGCGATGATCAAATGGCGCGTTCCCGCAGCGGCGGCATAGATTTCAGGTCGAGCAGCGTTCTCAGAAGAGTTCTTATCAAATCGAACAGACGGCGTTGATACCGTTTCCGGAAAGCGCCGGGTCGGCGGAAGGCTTCCCGTCAACCCGGCGCTGAAGCGGTTCTCTTACCTGGGCGTTACAGCCGCAAACAGGCTGTTTGCTCCCCGCTGGACAAGCAGCAGGAGACTCCCGCCGCCCTTGGCTTTCTCGACGAACTTCACGAAATCATCCACATTCTTGACCGGTTGCCGGTTGACCGTTTGAATGACGTCGCCGACCTGGATCATGGCTTCCGCCGCCGGACTGCCGGGCTCAACCCCGGTCACGACCACGCCGGCGCTTTTCTTCAGGCCGAGTTCCCGTGCAACCTGCGGCGTCAAATCCTGCACCGTAACCCCCAGAGAGGGGTGGAAGGGACTTTTCGCCGCTGATGTGTTCTCCTCCTCCATTTCGCCGACCTTTGCCTGGCGCTCGATTTCTTTCCCGTCCCGGAGAAGCTTCACCGTGACGGTTTTTCCCACCGGCGTCGAGGCGACGATCCGGGGAAGATCGTTCGAATCGCCGACCGTCCGGCCGTCGAAGTTCACGATGACATCCCCCTGCTCGAACCCCGCCTTGTCGGCCGGCCCGCCCGGAACCACCTGAGAGACGAGGGCGCCTTTGCTTTCCTTGAGTCCGAGCGACTTGGCCAGTTCCGGGGTCACATCCTGGATGGAAACGCCCAGCAATCCCCGGGTGACGTGTCCCCGCTTCTGAAGCTGGGGGGCGATCTCCTTGGCCATGTTGATCGGGATCGCAAACCCGATCCCCTGGCCGGAGGCGATAATGGCCGTGTTGATGCCGACGACCTCCCCCTGAAGGTTGATCAGGGGGCCGCCGCTGTTGCCGGGGTTGATGGAGGCGTCAGTCTGGATGAAGTTGTCGTAGGGGCCGGAGCCGATCACCCGCCCCTTGGCGCTGACGATTCCCGCGGTCACCGTCTGTTCCAGTCCGAAGGGACTTCCGACGGCCACCACCCAGTTGCCGACCTTCAGATCATCCGAGTTGCCCAGTTTGAGGGGTTGAAGATCCGAATCCCCCACGATTTTGACGAGGGCCAGGTCGGTCTTGGGATCCCGGCCTACGATCTTCCCATCGAACTCTTTTCCGCCGGCCAGTTTCACCTTGATCTGGTCCGCATCCTCGACCACATGGTTATTGGTCAGGATGTACCCATCCTTGCTCATGATGAACCCGGAGCCCACCCCCTGCTGTCTCCTCTCGGGGGCATTGTTCCCGAAGCCTCCGAAAGGACCGAAGAAGTCCCCGAAGGGATTTCGGTCTCCGAAGGGGTTCCCCCCGAATCTTTCAAATCCGGCGTTTTTCACCTTTTTGTTGACCTGAATGTTGACCACGCCGGGCCGCACCTTTTCGGCCAGGTCGCTGAAATTACCCGGCACCATGGGCGATCCGGCGGAAACTGCCGCCGTCGTGGCGGTCTGCGCCTCTCCGGTTTTTGCAGTTGCGGTCATCCCGTAACCAAATCCGGCGACCGCGCCTGCCAAAAGCAGGGCGATCAGTACGATCTTAAAATTTCTTCTTGATTTCATGGCTTATTCTCCTTTCCTTGTTGCGATCACGGGCTGATGACAGCCCCTCTTTGAAACCCATTATAAGGATCGAACTTAACGGGAGGATGACCGGAAGATGACCATTTGGTCATGTTGGGGCGGCGCGTCGTCGGCGCGCTCAATCCGGGGTGAAAGGAAGGTTTTTAGGCGGGGGCATCTTTTCCCGAAAACGGGAGGGTTGCGGCAAAGACGCTCCCCTTGTGGAGGCGGCTCTCCACGGTGATATCCCCGCCGTGGGCGCGGGCGATGGCCCTGGCCAGGCTGAGCCCCAGGCCGGTTCCGGACTCGGAGCGGCTCCGGTCTCCCCGGTAGAAACGCTCGAAAATGCGGGGCAGATCCCCTGCGGAAATGCCTATCCCCGTGTCTTTGACCGTGAGGGTTGCGCCCCGTCCTTCGATTTTCGAAAGTGAGACCTCCACCCTTCCCCCCGCGGAGGTGTACTTGATCGCATTGTCCAGGAGATTCGAGAGCAGGCGCTGGATCATGCGGGCGTCTCCAGCGATGACGCATCTCTCCGGAACATTGCAGGACAGGGCCAGACCCCTGTCTTCGGCCGTCGTCCCGAAAAGTTCGCAGGCCTCCCGGACAAGACTCGCCAGATCGATCTTTTCGCGGGAGGGTTTCTCCACGCCCGCTTCCGTCTTCGATATCATCAGCATGGTGTTGATGATAGAAAGGAGACGGTCGCACTCCTCGATGGCGCTGGCCGCCATGCCTTCGTACTCGGAAAGTGATGTCCCCGTCGTCAGAGTGATTTCCGCCATGCCCCGGATCCGGGCGAGCGGGCTCTTCAGGTCATGGGCGATGTCGTCTCCCATCTGCCGGATTTCGGCGACCAGCGACTGGATGCGGTCCAGCATCTGATTGAAGGTCATCGCCAGTTGATCAATCTCGTCGCCCCGGTCCTTCACGGGGACCCTCTTTTCGAGGGTACCCCCGGAGATGCTCTGCGCGGTTCTGGTGATCGCCTCGACGCCCGAAACCGCGCGGCGGGCCATGAACCAGCCGACCCCCGACGCCAGGCCCATGAGCAGGGCCATCGTGGCGAGAAAAAACCCCCGGAAGGCGTCAATGATCCGCGTGTAGTTTTCCATGGACTGGCCGACCTGAAGGATGACGCCGGGGCCGATCATGGCGTAGAGGATGCGCACATGATCCTTGCGGGTGGTCAGGACGACCGTTTCGATCACCCGTCCGACGCCGCCGAGCAGTTGCCCGATCGCCTCTTTGCGGACGGCGATGTCCTCCCAGTAGGTCATGTTGGACGAGGAAAAGGCCTGGCCGGTCGGGTAGAGAAGGCGGAAAAAGACCTTTTTCTCCCCGGCCGCCTGGGCTTCAAAGAGGGCCAGGCTTTCGACCGCCCCGATCCCGCGTTCCCTCAAAACCGCCGAAAACTGACCCGCCTGATTCAACAACTCCTGATCCGTTTTTTCCTGGATCACGGAGGTGATGAGCGTGTAAAACAGGAAGAAGGCGACAAAGGAGGAGGCCGCGAAGATACCGGCGTACCACAGGGTCAGGCGGAAGGTGAGGCTATTCCGGAAGCGACCGGATTTCTTTAAGGACATATCCCGCTCCCCGAACGGTATGGATCATTTTTTGATCGGCGTCTCTGTCGATCTTGTCTCGCAACCTGCTGATCCTGGCCTCCACCACGTTGGTCTGGGGATCGAAATGGTAGTCCCATACGTGTTCCATGATCATCGTCTTGGAAACGATTCTCCCGGCATTGCGCATCAGGTATTCGAGCAGCGAAAACTCCCGGGGTTGCAGGTCGATCTGTTTTCCCCCCCGTGTGACCTCCCGGGTGAGGAGATTGACGGACAGCTCCCCGACTGTCAACCGGATCGGATCGGAAATGCCGCCCGCCCTGCGGATCAGGGCCTGCACACGGGCCAAAAGTTCCGAAAAGGCAAACGGTTTTGTAAGATAATCGTCTGCCCCGGTCTCCAGCCCCTTCACCCGGTCGTCCACCGAACCCTTCGCGCTCAGAATCAGGACGGGGGTGTTCACCTTTTCAGCGCGTATCTCCTTGATCAACGCCAAACCGTTCCTCCGGGGCAGCATGAGATCAATGACGGCCGCATCGTAAGGTTCCGTCAGCGCGAGGCGGAGACCTTCCTCGCCGTCCGTGGCGTGGTCCACGGCATACCCCGCCGATCTCAATCCCGTGACGATGAAAGAGGCAATCTTAACGTCATCTTCGACCAGTAAGACTCTCATCGGCGTCCCTATGGCGATTTCCTGTAATACTGTTTGATCGTATTCACCATGATAATACAGAGCCTATCATGGTTGCCCTGTATCCGCCTGCAAGAAGAAACGGAAAAACGGGCAAAGTCAATTCTTCGTCGGCGGGAAAATGACGAAATGAGCCCTTCTGTTTTTCGCCCATGCCGTCTCGTCATGTCCCTTGTCCAGAGGCATCTCCTTGCCGTAGCTGATCGTCTTGATTCTTTCCTTCTCGATGCCCAGGTCCACAAGGTACTTCGCCGCTTCAGTCGCACGCTTATCACCGAGCGCCAAGTTGTATTCCACAGTTCCGCGCTCGTCGGCGTGCCCTTCCACCACGAGTTTGTATTCCGTGTACTTCAGGTAAGCAGGGGCGCCCGCTTTCAGGATCGCCTGGGCCTCCGGTTTCAGGTTGTACTTATCGAAATCAAAGGTGACATCAGGGATCTGCAGTTCCTTAAGAATCGCAGCAGCCTTGGCCACCGCATCCAGCTTGGCCTTTTCGGCCGCTTCTTTGGCAGCCTTCGCTGCCGCATCCTTCACCGCCTGATCCCGCAGGGTCTGCTCCCGCAAAGCCTGTTCCCGAAGGGCACTTTCCCTGGCGGCCTGGTCGTCGGTCGCCGCCTTCGCCGGGGCCTGGGCAACCGGTTTCTGCACCCGGGTCATCACCGCTTCTTCCTTCAAGGACGCCTTCTTCGCACATCCGGTCAGGAATGTGACGGAAAGACACATGACAAGAGCGACCAACCCAACCCATACCAGATTTCTCTTCATTCTCGTTCTCCTTTCCAATTCAATAATGTTTATCCGGTTCAATAAATGACCCCGGGACAACTCGTCTCCGGAAAAATCACCCTCTACCTGCCCGCAATGCCGATGCGCCATACGGATCAGTTACATCGATGCCTCGGCTGCTCCCCCTTCACGAGCTTCTTCCTTTCCTCTTTGGCTTGTTCATTTCCAAGGAAAGCATGGGTTTCGGGGGGATTTCCTGCACACCGAAGATTTTGACCAAATGGCCAATGCCCTCGTCGATCTCCGCAAGGTCATTTAAAGCTACGCCCTCCAATCTTGCCCCCAATAAACCTTGGACGACCTCGGGCACCGATTGAACGAGATCCTTGCCGCTTTGAGTTAATTCAAGCCAGATGACGCGGCGATCGTCCTTCGATCGATTTCTTGAAACAAGACCGCGCGCTTCGAGCCTATCGATGATCCCCAGAACGGTTGTCGGGTGAAGATACATGCGCTTGGCAATATCCGAGATATTGATGGGCCCATGTTCATGAACCGCCCGTATGGCCCAAAGCTGCGGACCTGTCAGACCGGTCTCCTGTTTGATCCTCTGTGATTGTTCGTTCAAGATCTGGAAGACCCTTCTTATGTTATCCATAATATTTGATATTACGTCATGTTTATTCTGCATGTCTTCTCCCGATGAAGTTTCATTGACAGACACAGGCACCTATGATAAATGGTATGCCAATGATCGGCATGTAACATAGTTTTAGACTTGAATCAAGAGGAAAAAATCGTGATGAAAAGACGTTCCGGACGGTGAAAACCGCTGAGAAAGCGGCGGTTGTAGCGACTGAGGAGGTGCCCCCGGTTCAAAACACAGGAGTTCCAGGTTTTCAGCTCCGTCGCACTAAAATTCTGAGATTGGAAGGATCTCACACTTGCCTTTAGAATATCTATGGTTGATTCCCCTGGGCTTTGTCATCGGGGCCTACGGCACGCTCATCGGCGCCGGGGGCGGATTTGTACTCGTGCCCATCCTGCTCCTGCTCTATCCCCAGGCGACGCCGGAGACCATTACCGGCATTTCGTTGGCGGTCGTCTTCTTCAATGCCCTTTCCGGCTCCGTTGCCTATGCCCGCATGAAACGGATCGAGTACCGCTCCGGCCTGCTCTTCTCGGCGGCGACGATACCCGGGGCCATCCTGGGCGCCCTTACCACGCCCTATATGCCCCGACGTCTCTTCGACGGCATCTTCGGCTTTTTGCTGATCGCCGTTTCAGTCTTTTTGTTTATCAAACCCGGAGGCCGGGAGAATGCAATGCGGCCCTGTCCGCCCAACCACCGGGCGTGCACCGTGACCGAGGCCGACGGCACGGTCCATCGTTTCTCTTATCATCAGCCCCTGGGGATCTTCGTGAGCATGGCGGTCGGTTTTCTCTCCAGCCTGTTGGGCATCGGCGGAGGAATCATCCACGTGCCCGTGCTGATACACCTGTTGAATTTTCCGGTGCACATCGCTACCGCGACCTCCCAGTTTGTCCTGACCAACATGGCGCTGACGGGAACGCTGACCCATATCGCAACCGGCGCCTTTACGCAGGGCATTCGCCGCACCATCTTGCTGGCCGTAGGTGTTTTACTGGGAGCGCCACTGGGGGCCCGGCTCTCCGGCAAGATACATGGAACATGGATCATCCGGGGGCTTGCATTCGCCTTGGGGGCGGTGGGGATACGCTTGCTCATGATGGTACTTTAAGGCAGGAGAGGTCCGGGCGCATAGCCGTGGACGCCCCGCCGCGGACCGTAATAATCTGAATGCATATATTCGTTTTTCATGATAGATCGTTTCCCGTGACGCCTCATCCATGGAGGAAATGCGACCGTGAATATCGTCTGCCTGCCTGTCGAAAAAACCGTCCACCGCGCCTGGCTGCGCAAGCCCGTCGCCCGCGAGGCGTTCGACCTATTCCGGGAGGGTCTCAAACGGCTGTTCGACCGGATCGATCAGGGCGAGTCCGAGGAGCACCTGAAAAGGATCGTCGCCGATTTCCTCACGGAGGTCTGGTATCGGGAGATCAGCGAAATCAACACGAAAGACAGGGCCGACCTGGTCATCCACGCGGGGAGGTCCTCCCGCGACCCCGTCGCCGTCATCATCGAAACGAAGCACCCGGCCAACGCCGCGGAGATGATTTCCGCTGCCCGCCCCAATGCCAAGGCGCTGCACGAACTGATCCTCTACTACCTCCGGGAACGTACCGCCGGAAACCTCGGCCTGACCCGGCTGATCGCCTGCAACATCTATGAATGGTACATCTTCGACGCGGCGGATTTCGATCGTTATTTTTACAGCGACAAGGGGCTGGTCCGGCAATTTCGCGACTGGGAGGGCAACCGCCTCTCCAGCGCCCGAACCGACGCCTTCTACGGGGAGATCGTGCGCCCCTTTCTGGAGAGATCCGGCATCGAACTGACCTGCACGCACATCGACCTGCGCCCCTGCGAAGCTCTTGTGCGAAATCCCGCCGCCGGCGGGGACGGGAAGCTGTTGCCCCTCTTCAAACTCTTCTCTCCGCCACATCTGTTGAAGCTTCCCTTCGCCAACGACAGCAACACCCTGAACCGGGAATTCTATAACGAACTCCTCCACATCATCGGCCTGGATGAGATCCGGGAGGGGGGCCGGAAGCTCATCGGGAGAAAACCGGACGGAAAAAGGGACGAAGGCGCGCTGCTGGAAAACGCGATCAACGTGCTGAAGGTCCGGGGCTGCCTTCCCGCCGCCGAGGCAACCACGCCGGAATCGGAAGGCGACGCCGACGAGCGGACCTTCAGCGCCGCCCTGGAGCTCTGCATCACCTGGATCAACCGGGTTCTCTTCCTGAAACTCCTCGAGGGGAGGCTCGTCGCCTGGAATGACGGGGACGACCGCCACGCCTTTCTCCGCCCGGACGCGCTGCAGAATTTCGACGGACTCGAAGAGCTGTTCTTCGAAGTCCTGGCGGTCCGCCCGGAGGAACGGCGGGGTTCCGTGGCGGAGAAATTCCGCTTCGTTCCCTATCTGAACAGTTCCCTTTTCGAAGAGACGGATCTGGAGCGGGAGACCGTCCATATCGCCGACCTCAAGGGCCGCCTGGAGCTTCCGCTCTACGGCGGCACGGTCCTCAAGGACGTAACGGGAAAACGGCGGGAAGGTTTCCTTTCCGCCCCTGCCTACCTCCTCCGTTTCCTGGACGCCTACGATTTCAGCGGCGAAGGGACGGGCGGCGTCCGCGAGACGCCCCGGACCATCATCAACGCCTCGGTCCTGGGCCTCATCTTCGAGAAGATCAACGGCTACCGGGAAGGCTCCATTTTCACCCCCGGATTCATCACCATGTACATCTGCCGGGGGACCCTCCGGCGGGCGGTGGTGGAGAAGTTCAGGACCAATATGCCGGATATGAAAAAGATCCGAACCTTCGCCGATCTGAAGGAACGGCTGGACCCGGCCGATCCGGAGGCGCGGAAAACGGCCAACGCGCTGATTGACAACCTTACGGTCTGCGACCTCGCCGTCGGCTCCGGCCACTTCCTCGTCTCCGCGCTGAACGAGATCATCGCCGTCAAGGGCGAGCTCGGGATCCTCTGCTACCGCGACGGCGCCCGCATCAAGGAATACGCCGTCGGCGTCGAGAACGACGAGCTTTTCGTCACGGACCGGGACGACGAGAGGCCCTTCGCCTACCGCCTCAACAAAAACGGCCGTCCGATCGAGGCGCTGCAGCGTCTCCAGGAGGCCATCTTCCACGAGAAGCGGACCCTGATCGAACAGGGGCTCTTCGGCGTGGACATCAACCCCAAGTCCGTCGCCATCTGCCGCCTGCGACTCTGGATCGAACTGCTCAAGCACGCCTACTACACCAAGGAGAGCGGCTACGCCCGCCTGGAAACCCTTCCCAACATCGACATCAACATCAAATGCGGCAACTCCCTGATCAGCCGCTTCGCCCTCGCGGGGGGCGACGACGTCCTCCCGGCGGACCGGGCGCGCCTGAAGGTTCTGGCCGGCCGCTACCGGGAAAAGGTCCTGCTCTACAAGCTCCACCCGGCCAACAAGGCCATCCTCCGCCGGGAGATCGAGGAGATGAAGGAGGAGCTCCAGGCCTTCTCCCTCCCCACCGACGCGGAGGAGAAGCTGCTGCGGAAACTGGAAAACGACCTCGCCCAGACCCTCTTCGATTTCGACCGGGAGGGGGCGGAGAAACGCACCGGGATCCAGGGGCGCACGGGGGAGCTGCGCCGGCGGATCGACGAAAAGAAGCGGACCTTCTACCGCGCCGCCTTCGAGTGGCGCTACGAGTTTCCGGAAGTCCTCGATGAAAACGGCCGCTTCGTCGGCTTCGACTGCGTCATCGGCAACCCGCCGTACGTGCGGCAGGCAATGCTGGGGGCGGCGTTCACGGCGTACGCCCGGAGCCGGTACGAGGTCTATCACGGCGTCGCCGATCTGTACGCCTATTTTTTCGAGCTGGGCGTCGCCGTCCTCCGGGAGGGAGGGTATTTCTCGATCATCGTGGCGAACAAATGGATGCGGGCCAATTACGGCGCGCCGCTCCGGAAATGGCTCCGAGGTCAAGGCTTGGAGCTGGTCGTCGACTTCGGCGCGCTGCCGGTCTTTCCGGAGGCGACCGCCTATCCCTGCATCGTCCGTCTCCACAAGGGGTCGAAACGGAAGGGTTTCACGGCCTGCAATGTGCAGCGCCTCGCGGATCTCGACCTCGATGCGCTGGTCCGGACCGAAGGGATGGAGGTTGCGTTCTCCTCGCTGACCGATTCCGGCTGGACGCTGACGGGAGGCGCCGAACAGCGGCTTCTGGAAAAACTCCGGAAGACGGGAATGCCGCTCGGGGAGTACGTCGGAGAGGAGATTTACCGCGGCATATTGACCGGCCTGAACGAGGCGTTCGTCATCGACGCCGCGACCCGGGAGCGGCTGATCGCGGAGGATCCGAAGAGCGCCGAGATCATCAAGCCGTTCCTGCTCGGCCGGGACGTCAAGCGGTATCGGCCGCTGTTGAACAAACATTATCTGATCTTCACCCGGCGGGACGTAGATATCAAAGCCTATCCCGCTATTGAGGAATATCTCGGACGGTTCAAGGAACAATTGACTCCCAAACCCAAAGATGGCAGCGGCGGTTCCGGGCCGGGGCGGAAACCGGGCGCTTACCAGTGGTATGAAATCCAGGATACCGTGGATTACTGGAAGGAATTTGAAAAGCCGAAGATCCTCTGGCCGGAGATCGCCGGCAGTGCCAGATTCGCGTTTGACGAAACGGGTTTCTACGCCAACAACAAGGCCTACCTGATCCCGACCGGGGATCTCTACCTGCTGGGTCTCTTGAACTCATCGCTGCTGCGGTTCTTCATCCACAGTGTCTGCACCGACCTCCAGGGCGACAGCTTCAACTTTTCAGCCGCTTTCCTGAAGAGGGCGCCCATCCGCGCGATCGACTTCGTCGTTCCCGAGGAAAAGGCGCGGCATGACCGGATCGTGGCGCTCGTGGAGCGGATGCTTCGTCTCCATCAAGAACCTCCGGAACCGGCACCCCCGGAAGAAAACGGAAACCGCCTTCGGGAGATCGCCGCAACCGACGCCGAGATCGATTCCCTCGTCTCAGACCTCTACGGCCTGACGGCGGAGGAGATCCGCATCCTGGAAGAAAGCGGATCGCATAGAAGCATTCCGCTTCACAAGCATTTCGCTGCACCTTGACACGCGGACGATCTTTCCCTACAGTGTTTCAGAAAAGAAATAGTCGTAAAGAAATACGGTCCGGAGAAACGGGGCGCCGCGAACGTCCGGGAGATGCCAGAACCATGATCAAACTGGACCGACGTCTCATCCTGAATGGCAAGCTGTACATCGACCATGTGGAAAGTGATGTAAAACTTCATAAAGTTGAACATCCACTGGTGCCAGAGGATCTGCGTAACTAATGATCATTGATGGGAGACGAATAGTGAATTGTGCACGCTGTGGACGTGAGATATTGGCAATGGATAGCTATCAGCATTTAGAACAGGCTCTGTGTGAGGATTGCTATATCGATATCCGGAATCCACCCAAAGCCTGTGACCCCTGGGCAGTTTACTCCGCCACCCGTTCAAGACAAATCCAGGGAATGAATGGCGCCGAGGGTCTTACAGATTTGCAGAAGGCAATTTATGAGTTCATCAAGGGAAAAGGTAAAGTGACCAGAGAGGAGTTAATCGAGCATTTTAATCTGAAAGAGATAGAGTTGCAGTCACAACTGGCGGTAATGAGGCATTGTGAACTGGTGAAGGGGTATAAAGAAGGTGATCGGATTTATCTGGTTCTTTTCAGATAAAAAACAATAGAGTATCAAGGTTTTCCTGGCTATGGAATGGCTGGCTGCCATGTGTTTTCATATACCGAAAAAAGGAGGAAAATGCCATGGATGAACCTAAGATTTTGGATAAGGCGTTTCACGTCATTATGAAGCGTATGGTGGAAACCGGCCAGGCGCCGTTTTATACGGAACTGGCATCGTCTCTCGGTCTTGCCGTCGAAGAGGGAAGAAAGACCCTTCACGACCTTTTCAGCTCAGGCATCGCCGGATGGCTGTATCCAAGGACCGACCACATCGTCTCCTTTGCACCCTTCAACAACCTCCCCACCCAATACCGCATCACCATCGACGGCCGGCAGAAATGGTTCGGCCAGTGAGGGTTCGAATCGCTGGCGGTCTGCTGGCTCTTCTCTGGCAAAACGGTAACGGTGGATTTCCCCTGTCTGGACTGTGGTGAACCTCTCCAAGTCGTGCTCCGGGACGGCCGGATCCTGAATGAAGAAGCCCTCGGATACACGGCCTATGTGACCGTTCCGTTCTGGAAATGGTTTGAAGACGTCGGATATGCCTGAGCGACCATGAACCTCTTCCGGTCGGAAGGGCATGTTCGCAATTGGGCCTCCTTCGCCGAAGGCAGCGACGAAGGCATTACGCCGCTCCCCGATATGATGCGGCTTTTCTCGGGACCCTACTTCAAACGGCGGCTGGATCAGGATTATGTCTCGCACATGTTCGAGTACGCCCGTGAGATGGGCCAAACCATGAAGGAGATCGGCAAGACCGGTTCGTTCTGGAGACGGCAGAAAAAGTGACCGGACGGTTTTGCGCAGAAATGCAAAATGGGGTTTATACGCCTTGCAGTTGTTCGGAGGGTTAACGCCTGTCCAGAAAAACGAAAGAGGAGGTCTTTATGTATGCCCTGAAATGGAAAGAAAAGGTCTGCGCTACCTGTTCCTCCGCCAATTGTCTGCTGAAGTGCCAGTACATCTCTTTTACTCGTCATGACGAGGCCCATGGAGAAATGATGAAGGTTGTCCGGGGGGAAGATTCCCGGGTGCTTCACGAATGCGCCACCTGTTATGCCTGCGAGGAGTACTGTAAAAGAGGCAACCATCCCTTCTATCTTATCAGCGAACGCCGGGAAGAAAGAGGCATGTTCACCGCCCCCCGACCCATCACCAACCAGTGGAAAAACATGACCCAGATGCAGGGCAAGTACATGGTCGGCCAGGTGAAGGACAAGGCCCTGTCATGCTGCTTCATTCCCGACCTTGGGATTCTGGGGACAGGGGAGATCTTCAAGGACGTGGCCTCGGCGGTCGCCTTCGGAGCGGAATTCATGTGTCCCGCCGTCCACACCCATTTCGCCCGGATGTCCGTCATCAAGGAGCGCCTGCCCATCGTCATTGAAAATTTCGTCAAGCTGGGCGTGAAGGAGGTCATCTGTCTCCATGACGAATGCTACGGCACCTTCACCGCCATCGCCGCCGCCTATGGGATCGATGTGCCCTTCAAACCCGTCTACTACATGGATTTCCTTCTGGAGCGGATGAAGGAAATGAAAGACCGGATCACGCCCCTCGGCATCAGGGTCGCCTATCAGCGGCCCTGCTCCAACCGCCTCATCCCCGACAAGTATCCCCTGGTCAAGGAAATTCTGGATCTTATCGGCGTGGAACTTCCCGACCGGGAATACCAGGGCGAGAACTGCCTGTGCTGTGGCGAGATCCTTCGATCCGTTTCGGGTTACAAGCTGGCGGATGATGTTCAGAAACGGAACCTGGACGACATGGTGCAGACAGGCGCGGAATATTGCGTCTTCAACTGCCCGGCGTGCCAGTCCAGCCTGTCGGAGAAGGTCGCAAAGAAGGGGCTGAAGCCGGTTCATCTCATTGACCTCTGCAAAATGGCCATTGGAGAAAAGGAAAGGGAGGTGCGGTAAGATGAGTGATATCCTGAAAGCCCTCATCGAGATCGTCGGAGAACGGGGCGTTTCCAATACGCCCGAAGAGCTTTGGTTCTATTCGCGGGACCCGGGCGTCCTGACGCCTCACCTGCCGGACTATGTCGTGGCTCCCCGGACGACGGAGGAAGTCCAGAAGATCGTTCTTTTGGCGAACCGGGAAAAGAGCCCCCTTGTGCCCATGGGAAACGGCATGTCCCTGACAGGTCTTGTGATCCCTCTGAAGGGCGGCATTGTCCTGGATATGAAACGGATGGACAAGATTCTGGAAGTGAATGCTATGGCCCGCTACGCCGTCGTGGAAGGGGGAACCTCCCAGGGGGTCCTGAAGGCCTACCTGCAGGAGCATTACCCGCAGCTGCGCCACAGCATCCCCGACGCGCCCCCGACAACGACCATCGCCGCCAACGCCGCCCTCCACGGCCAGGGCCGCCTGAGCCAGCAGTACGGCTTCAATTCCGAGATGGTAACCGGCATGGAGGTCGTCCTGCCGACCGGCGAGATCTGCCTGATAGGCTCCCCCTCTCTCGGACCGTACTGGTTCTCCAGGGGGCCCACCATGCCCGACCTGTCGGCCCTCTTTCTGGGTTGGCTGGGAACGACGGGCATCATCACCAAGATCGGCCTGCGCCTTTACCCCAACAAGAAGATCCGGGATGTCGAATTGTTTGTGACCGACCGGGTCGACTTGATTCCCGATATCCTCTACAAGCTCACCCACCTGGAGATCCTGGAAGATGTCAATGTCTGGTTCCAGCCCAAGCCGCTTATGTTTCAGGGTAATTTCCACATCACCCTCTACTTCACGGGCGACACGGAAGAGGAAATTACCTTCAAGCGGCGAATGATCTGAGACGCCCTCCAGGAATACATGGATTCCAAGGACGGCGGCTTCATGAGCGTCCAGTACATGAAGGAAATGCTCCTGGAGATGCCCCAGCGCGGCATTGCCGACTTTGCCGACGTGCCCAAGGGGGGCGGCTTCGAGTATTCGGGGCCTATCACCATCCTTTCGCATTTCCCCCGGTATGCCGCCAAGGTCGTCGAACTGGCCGCGAAATATGATGTCCTGTATGCCAGCTCGGCGCGCCTTATCTCGGGAGGCCATTGCATGATGTTCAGCATCTCCTTTGCCTTCAACCGGAACGATCCGGCCATGATGACACGGGTGAAGCATGCCCTCGATGAGGCGACAGCCTTTGCCCTGGAGATGGGCGGCATTCCCTGGAAACCAAATTTTATGGAACAGAAGATGATCATGGAGAAGATGGACCCCGCGGCCCGGAAGCTCCTCCAGATGATCAAGAAGAACCTGGATCCCCAGGGGATCATGAATCCGGGAAACTGGGAGGTGAACTAATGGCTTACGCTCACACGATAGAACATGCGGAAATCGTCCATCGGTGCTTCCGGTGCGGATACTGTAAATTCCCGAGCGACTACGTCGATTTCAACTGCCCGTCCTACAAAGCCTTCGGTTGGGATACCTATTCTCCGGGCGGCAGAATGTGGCTCATCCGGGCCTGGCTGAACGACGAGATCAAGACCAGTCCCCACTTCGCCGAGATCCTCTATTCCTGCGTCGCCTGCGACAATTGCAAAAATCAGTGCGTCTTCCCGAAGTTCCGGGATTTCCTCCCGGACATCTTCCAGGAGGCCAAGGCGGAGCTGGTCAACGAAGGACGGATTCCTCCCAAAGTCAGGGATTATTTCAAGGCCATCGCCACCAACGGCAACCCTTACAAGCTGCCGCAGTCGGAAAGGGGCAAATGGGCCGAAGGCACGGGGCTTCAACCCTACACCAACCAGGAATACCTCTTCTACGCGGGCTGTGTCGGTTCCTATGACGAGGTCGGACAGAAAATGGCCCGTTCCGTGGGAAAGCTCCTTGCCAACGCGGGGGTCTCCGCAGGCATCTTCGGGAGCGAAGAGGCCTGCGACGGGAACGAGGTCAAAATCCTGGGCGAAATTGGCCTCTTCACCAAACTGGCACAGGAAAACATCGAGCAATTCAAGGCCAAGGGTATCAAGAAAATTATCACCCTGGACCCCCACGCCCTGAACGTCTTCAAGAAGGAGTATCCCAAGCTGGGGGGGATATTCCGAGTTTTTCATTATACGGAGATTCTGGCCGGGCTGATCAAGGAGAAAAAGCTCGCCCTTTCCGATTACCCGGCAAAAGTGACTTACCATGACTCCTGTTACCTGGCCCGGCACAATCAGATCTATGGCCCCCCGCGGGAGATCCTGAAGGCCATCCCCGGCATCGAACTGGTGGAGATGCGCCGGAACGCTCTCAACGCCTTCTGCTGCGGCGGGGGCGGCGGAAACTTCTTCACGGATATCCTGGGCACCGGCGAGGACAGCGCCGGCCGGGTCCGCGTCAGGGAAGCGCGTGAAACGAGGGCTCGCATCGTGGCTGTGGCATGTCCGAGCTGCGCCAAGATGCTCTCCGACGCCGTCAAGACGGAGGGCCTGGAAGACACCCTGGAAGTCTTGGGCATCGCCGAAATCATCGAGAGGGCCAGAGCCAAGTAAAGAGAGGAGACGGAATGGAAAAAGAAGATATCCTGAAGAAAGTCTATGAAACAGCCAAGAGGTACGAGCTTAAAAGTGGAGGTTGTGCACAATGCACCATTGCCGCCATCTTTGATGTCCTGGGTGTAGAAGATGAAGGGGTATTCAAGGCCGCAACGGGAATGGCCGATGGCGTGGGACTTACCGGGGATGGCCATTGTGGGGCCCTTTCAGGGGGGACGATGGCGATCAGTTATTTTTTCGGGAGGAGCAGAGAGAATTTCGGAAATGTCATGAAACAGGTTAAGGCCTGTATCCTGGCGAAAAAGCTCCACGATGAGTTCGTTGAAATATACGGGACGTGCCGATGTGCCAATATTCAGGAGAAGCTGGCAGGCCGCTTCTTCAATCTCTATGACCCGGAAGAGATAAAAGCCGCCTTTAAGGCGGGTATGCCTGAAAAATGTTCGACCCTGGTGGGGAAGACGGCGCGCATGGCCACAAGAATTATTCTCGACGAGCGGGAGGCAAAAAAAGGGAAGCCTGATCAGCTTCCCATCTTGTAGCACATCACACCTCAGCGCATGGCCATCATCGACATTAACCAAGGAGGTGAAAAATCATGGATATCCTTCGGAAAAAGACATGGTCTCCCTACACCGCCGGCGCGCTGGCCGGCCTTCTTCTGGTCCTGTCCGTCTTTCTTACGGGGAAATACTTCGGCGCCTCGACCACCTTCGTCCGCGCGGCGGGCTTCGTCGAGCAGTCCGTCGCGCCGGGGAAGGTGGTCAGCATGGCCTATTTCCTCAAGGAGAAGGTGATTGTCGACTGGCAGTTCCTGTTCGTCGTCGGGGTGCTCTTCGGCGCCTTGGCGTCGGCCTGGCTCTCGAAGGAAAAGCGGGCGGTCGCCGTGCCGCCGATGTGGGAGGGTCGCTTTGGGGCGTCGCGCGTCCGGCGTTGGACGGCGGCCTTTCTGGGAGGAGTGGTCCTGATGTTCGGGGCGCGTCTCGCCGATGGGTGACCGAGCGGTCATGGCCTGAGCGGTCTTGCTCAGGTAGCCGTCAGCGGTTACGTATCCTTGATCTGCTTTTTCCTGGCCGGAATGATCATGGCCAGGATCCTGTATGGAGGAGGGAATGGCCATGAATGAACTGCTGACCGGCGCCGTCACGGGAATCCTCTTTGGATTCTTCATGCAGAAGGCCCAGGTGATCCGGTACGATCGGCAACTGGCCGCCCTGCGCCTCCAGGATATGACCATCGTCAAATTCATGCTCAGCACGATCCTGGTGGCCATGGTGGGGATTTATCTTCTGTTCGATCTGGGTCTCATCAAGCTTTCCGTCAAGCCATTGATCCTGGGGGGCAACGTTCTGGGCGGCCTGATCTTCGGGATCGGCTGGGGCATCGTGGGATACTGTCCCGCCACGGCCATGGGGGCCCTGGGAGAGGGACGCTACGACAGCGCCTTCGGTCTGCTGGGGATGATCCTCGGGGCGGGGCTTTACGCCGAGGCGTATCCCCTCATGAAAGAAACGGTCTTGACCTGGGGTGATTTCGGAAAGATCACCCTGCCCTCTGTTCTGGGAATCAACCACTGGATCGTTATCGTCATCCTGGTCGCGGCCTTCGTCGGCCTCTTCAACTGGTTCGAAAAGAAGGGGCTCTAACCCTCTGCAACCCGCTGCACCGGGCCGGCCATCCTCCCGGTTCCGGTCTGCGGGGTATGCCCGCTCGGGGCCGAACCGTTTCAGAAATTCCACGGGTCGGCGCGCCTCTACAGTGGACCGGTCTTTCTTCCTCCGCTAAGACAATTCTTTGCTGCACCCATCTGAACAGAACCCTTCGCCAGGCTGCTCCAACGCAATCCCCTGGAGATGCGTCGGGTCGGAAAGCCGGTTTAACACCCCTATTAATAATGAATCCCTGTCGTTGATTTGGATCAATGACGAACCTCCGACTCGGGGGTATGGTGTAGCCGTAACCGGGATGATCGCAATACGCGAACAGCGGAACGATAAATACAACGAATGCGAATGGAGGGAAAGAAATGGAAACGAAAGAATGGGTTGGGCATGCCGATGACGACACCTTCGAGTCGGTCGTGTTGAAAACGGACAGGCCGGCGCTGGTCGATTTCTGGGCGCCTTGGTGCGGACCATGCAGGGCCATCGCGCCGGTCCTGGAAGAGATCGGCAAGGAGTACGACGGGCGGGCGAATGTGATCAAGGTGAACGTGGATGAGTCCCCGAAAACCGCTGCGAATTATGGGGTCCAAAGCATACCGACGCTGCTTTTCATCCGGGAAGGAAAAGTCCGGGAAACCCTCGTCGGCCTTACGACAAAGGACAAACTTGCGGCGCTCATCGACCGAAACCTTCCCGGATAACCGGACGGCCGGGGCGTGAACGCCCACAGAAAAACGGGAGACCCAAGGAGGATAAAAATGAATGATCTTCTGCTCTTGGTGATCGTGGTCGCGGTGTGGTTTTTCGTCCAGTGGTGGCTGTTGCCCAGACTGGGCATCTCGACCTGAATGCGCCAGGGCTGCCCCGGTGAGGGCGGAAAAGAGAAATCAGAAGACACGAAGAGATGACCGGTTCTCTGCAAAAGGACTCCGGCCAGAACATGAATCGGCAACAGTTCGCGATCTTCGCCAGGATATAATAGGAAATTTTCGGGTTTGCCCGGCACGGATCCTTGACTTAAGGCGATAAAGCAATTAAAGCAATTCCGACATTCAAAATCTCGGGGACGCACGGTTGTACGTCCAGGGGTGGAACTTATGGAACGTATTGGATTTATCGGTCTCGGCGCGATGGGCAAACCAATGACGCGCAACCTGATGAAGGCGGGTTACCCGGTCAACGTGCTGACGCGCACGCGATCCAAGATCGAGGATTTGCTTGCCGATGGCGCGGTGTGGTGCAACACGCCGAAAGAAATCGCGCAGAAGAGTGATGTGGTGATCACGATGCTGCCGGACACGCCCGACGTGGAACAGGTCTTCGGTGGCAAAGACGGCGTGTTCGACGGCGCGCGCCCGGGAATGCTGCTGATCGACATGAGCACGGTTTCACCGATTGCAGTACGAAAACTCGCATGTGACGCCAAAGCGCGCGGCTGTGATTTTCTGGATGCGCCCGTCAGCGGTGGCGACATCGGCGCGCAGAACGGGACGCTTTCGATCATGGCGGGTGGCGGGAAGTCGGCGTTCCAGCGCGCCATGCCTGTGTTCCAGGCGATGGGCAAGACGATTCTGCTCATTGGCGATTCGGGAGCGGGACAGATCACCAAAGCCGCGAACCAGATCCTCACCTCCATTACTACCGAAGCGGTCGCCGAGGCATTGGTGTTCGCCACAAAGGCCGGTGTCGATCCGGCCAAGGTGCGTCAGGCGCTAATGGGCGGCTCGGCATCCAGCCGCATCCTGGAAACTCACGGGAAAAAGATGATCGAACGAAACTTCAAACCCGGCTTTCGAATGCGCCTGCATCGAAAGGATCTGAACATCACCCTGGACGCCGGAAAGGCGTATGGTGCAGCGCTGCCTGTGACGGCGCAGGTGCGTGAACTGATGACCGAAACGATCAACGACGGGCAGGGGGATATGGACAATTCCAGTTTTCTGCTCCTGCTGGAAAAGCTTTCGAACCTGCCGGGAACAAGGTCGTAGCTCCACGAAGATGAACAGCCTACAGGGATCAATCTATGCTCATCCATGGAGTGATCCGGATCATCGAAGGTTGTCGATGGAGGATCACAGGTGATCCTCCCCCTCGATCTGCGATAGGAGCGCCTAAATGTTGTCCAGATTCCTCCCGGCTTTCAGCCCCATCTTGTGGGGGCGGGTGCGATAGGACCGAGTTCGCGGGGTATCCTCAACCGTCTGCAATCCGGTACGCAGCGCCTCATTAACCACGCGGCGAAAGGGCGCATGGAGCTTTGCCGCAACAGCTTTCGCTTTGTCCAGAACATCGTCGTCTATGGTAAGTGTTGTTCTCACAATGTCTTCATAGCATCCTGCGGCTTGACGTCAAAGTATCACCTTGGTTATGGTTCATCCGGTTGATACGTACTTTGATTCGATAATATGCTGAATACCTTGACTGACTTCCACAAGTCCTTAAAAATGCAAATCTTAAAAATCAATAAATACTGTTCGTAATGGTGAATCTGCCGTTGCCTATGTTTTATTCAGCTCTTTCCTGACTGCCAGTCCCAATTTCTCTATCACATAGGGCTTTCTGACATAGCCCCTGCACCGAGGGCCCGTGCGGCATGCACCCGATCCGACTCCGAAAAACCGCTCACAATAATCGCTTTCTGTTTGGGATGGATCTCAAGGACGCTTCGGTAGGTGTCCAGTCCATCCATGCCGGGATCCATGATCACATCCAGAACAATAAGATCAACCGAGTGCTTCATTCCGGTTCGGCTCGAATCTTAAAAACCCCGCTTCCAGTTGCCCGTCACCGGGCGAAAGGAATAAAGTGAGTTCACGGATTTCTGCTTTCATCCCTTGACATTAGTCATGAGCACCATTACATTACTATCAATGAATGGTCTTTTAAATCGTTACGGATTTACTAAAGTTCTTTGGGAAATGCGCCGATAATAGAATCAAACTGACGAGATGCTGCGATGCACGTATTGAGTCTATTCTACTGGATGTTAACGAAAAAATGATCACAGGGTCTTCGTGGTGATTGCCACCCTTAGTAGACCAGATCTTAAATGATAGACTCCAGTAAAAGACAAGACGGCATAGGTGGCTCTCGTCTTTTTTATTTTTTGAATCCTGCCGCAAGAATCCCTTTTAACAGGCGAAACAACCGATTTTGAAAGGAAAAACAAATCATGGCAAAGAAGGAAAATGCAGAGAAGTCCGTAATGGTGGGGAAAATGAAACTGTTCAACAGTATTACAAAGGAAGAAACAATAATCGCAGATGATGAGTTGGTGAATTACGATCTTCGATTTTGGAATGTAGTGAATGATGAAGTAAAAGGTCGGGCTATCAGGTTGGAGGACATAGATGCAAAACGGCATGAGAAGAAGGAAACAGAATAGCAAAAAAGAAGGTTGGGGAAAAAGGGAAGTAATTTTTAAACCACTTTAAGTCGGGATGGTATTGCTCAGATATAACCAGAAGCAGCCACTGATTTATGTTTTTTTACATTGCGCTGACCTTAATCTTATGATATATGCCGGTCCGCAAAGTGAGTAACCAGGATTATCTGTAGTAAAAAACCCTAGTGATCACAATATAAAAGCACGCAGAAGGGAGATTTTATGCCCAGCATAAAATTTAATCAATTGACAAAGGAAATCGAGGTGAAGGGTTCGGAATCCTTCATTGAGTCGAATTTTAATAAGATCCAGGATCTACTGGTCGAAAGTTTTGGAGTGAAAAAGATGATAGTATTAAGGAAAACAAAGGCAAACCAAAAACCCATATCATTTGTAAAAATGAAAGAATCTAAAGCAGGTGCTGAGATAAAAATGCATGAATTATCCGAAGCATCCCCAATATTACCGGCATCAAAGTCCTCCATGTCCGAAAATTCTCATGAAATAAAAGCCAATAGACCGCCTTTAAGGAAATATATCCGGAAAGTGGGAATCCCAGGTCATGAACGGATAGTGGTTGAAGTTGTCGAACAGAAACCGAGAGAGCTTTCACTTGCATCACTGAAAGAGAAGTTTGGATTATCCGAGTCTAAAATCGGAGGAATAATCCGGGATGCTGAAAAGCTGGGCAAGATAAGAAAAGTTATGAATGGGTCGTATGTATGGGCGCAAGATTGAGAAAATCCTACCAATTCAAAGTGACTTTCGACAATTTTGTCGGCATGCCATACAGGAGGCGCTATATGGTAACTGTCTATAATTTAAGGGATTACTAATACATTCCCCCAGATAGCCGACAATTTATGTCGAAAATATTCCTCTATTTTAACTCTTATAAATTCTCGATAATCTGAGTTTAGCATTATATTATCATATGTTAAGTATTTTTATACACTTTTGGCACACATCCTGCGTAACAAATATTCAAACATAAACTGTCAGCTGAATGTAACGAGCACGGATAACAGACAGTAAATCAAACAGTTTTTCCATTTTCTTCTTTTCCTCCTGGCTGGGGGATCAGAAATGGTCTCCCAGCATCTCCTTCGAATCGTTTAAGATTGTGGTATTGGAACCGATAACCGGTTTGCCGCAAGAAAGCGGTGCCCTCAGCAGTCAATGAAAGGATTGTCATATGACTACCGAAGCGACGACATTTTTAAATCACATACGGGGAAGGGACGCGGGGTATAAAACCTTTACCAAACTGAATTCCCTGCGGCAACTCCGCTATTTCATCGAACATTCCGAGATAGGCCCGGAGAGGTACACCATGGCAGCAAGGAATTTTCTGAAAAAAGCAGTGTACTGGCCGGCAGTTTTCCTGTGCATCTTATCCGTCGGGAGTGCATCGGTTTCGCACGGCTATCAGCCTGCAGGCGCTATTCACAGCGAATATGTGGAGATCATCGGCCTGGACACAACGGATTTCTCCAGGGGTTCCCTTTTTGGCCCGTCAACAGCCCGGCCAGAAAAAGTCGGATGTCTCACATCCGCCCAGGCCCCCCGACACGCTCCTCCAACCGTGAGAGGGGAAGTGACCGCCAGCTGGTATGGACCGGGACATCACAACAAGCTGACGGCCAGCGGGCAGAGGTTCAACATGAATAAAAACACCCTGGCCCACAGGACATTACCCATGGGGACCAAGGTCCGACTTATCAACCCCGATAACGGCAAGTCCGCCGAAGGGGTTGTCAATGACCGGGGACCCTATATCAAAGGCCGGGATGTAGATGTCTCCTATGAGATGGCCAAGCAACTCGATTTGGTCAAGAAGGGGGTCATGAAGCTCGACATAGAAATGATATAGGTGGCTGGGGGAACATATCAAGAGGATTGATTGAAACTGTGGGCGGTTCAGAGGGTTGAGAATGTTTCTTGATTTGGCTTAAGAGACAATGACCATGGTGATCATGATTTCTGCGAAATACGCAGGAGTCTGCGCTTTTTTAGACTCAGTCCCATATCATCGACGCCATATACCCGTTCAGGAACCGCCTCTCTGGATACTTTTTATCCAACTGGATAGTAATCACTGCATACATCCGATCCATTTTTAATGAAAAGAATCCAACCATAAAAATGTATAATCACGATATATGATATGATATCGAATGCTTATGTTACTTTCCTTTTTTAGGTGTACTTCTTGCTTATAAAATCATGGAAACA